>NZ_CAWQUW010000016.1:0-78756 GCF_963898195.1 Vibrio sp. L3-7
CTTTCAAGCGTTTAGCTTGGCTAATTTGGCTTGCTGATTCATTCTGGTTTCCTAAGAAGCCTTTCCGTTTCAACGAGGTCGCATTATAGAGATTTCGATCACACTGGCAAGCCCTTTTTTGAGTTTTTTGCGTTTTTCTATTCGTTCGATTAAAAAGAACGCAAAACGCCTCAAAAGTAGGCTTTTCTCTTACATACTCTGTAGTTTTTCAGAAAACAAAGAGACTTTTTCCCAATTCGTGTACTCAACTTCCTTGGTTGTATCCGTTTCTCCACCTGTCATGTTCATAATGAAGCGAATCATCGTTTTATCGAACCAGTTATAGCGTGGGTAATAGAGTGCACCAGCAAATACACCGATTAAAGTTGGCTGCCATGGTGATTTTTTAAGAAACGTCTTTATATAAGCACTACCTTCGGGGGTATCTTTACCTTGATCTTCTTTACGAGCCGTTAAGTTAACGCAAAAGAAGGCAACCTTATTTGATTGCAGCTGATCAAGGTTGGTATCAATAAACTGATATAGCTTCTTATTAAGGTGGCCATAACGAATAGAAGCGCCAATCAACACTCTATCGTATTGAGCAAAGTCGACATTACCAATAGTGTGCAGATCTTGAAGCTCACATTCGAACTCATTCATTTCTTCTTTTATATAGTCCAAGATTTTCTTGGTCTGACCTTCACGGCTTGAATACAAAAATAGAGCTTTTGCCACAATATGTCCTTAGCTACGCCAAAACGTAGGGGTCAATAAAATTAATAAGGTGAATATTTCTAAACGCCCAAACAGCATAGATACGATCAACACCCACTTTGCTTTGTCATTTACATCGCCAAAATGCATTGCAACTTCACCAAGACCAGGGCCAAGGTTATTCAATGTCGCCGCCACAGCAGAAAAAGCACTTAGCTCATCCATCCCTGTAGCAATAAGAGCCAACATACAAACCACAAAAACCAATGCGTACGCAGAGAAAAAGCCCCAAACCGCATCCACGACTCTTTGTGGCAATGCTGACCCGCCAACCTTGATGGTATAGACAGCACGGGGATGAACAAGGCGCTTCATTTCACGAGCACCTTGCAGAGTAAGCAATAAGATTCGAATGACTTTCATACCACCGCCTGTTGAACCTGCACACCCACCAATAAAGGAAGAGAACAGAAGCAAAACGGGCAAGAATAGTGGCCACTCAGAAAAACCGGTGGTGGTGAAGCCTGCGGTTGTTGAAATAGATACTGTCTGGAACAGCGCTTGATCGAAAGCATCGTAATACGAATCGTAAGAGTGATGATTAAGCAGTAAAAAGAAACAAACTAAGAACAGTACAACTTGAATAAAGATAAAGGCACGAAACTCAGGATCTTTCCAATAATACTTAGGATGCACACCACCTGAAGCAAATGCCGCAAAGTGAAGTGAATAGTTACATGCTGATATAAGGAGGAACACGACCGTAATCATGTTGATAGCAGGACTGTTGAAATAGCCCATGCTCGCATCGTGAGTCGAGAAGCCACCAATCGCAATCGTAGAGAAGCTATGACTGATAGCATCAAAGAAGCTCATGCCTGCAAGCCAAAACGCCACTGCACAGGCAATAGTTAAACTCAGATAGATGTACCAAAGTGCTTTCGCAGTTTCAGCAATACGCGGAGTCATCTTACTGTCTTTGACTGGGCCTGGGATTTCAGCTCGATATAACTGCATACCACCGATACCGAGAACAGGAAGGATGGCGACCGCCAATACGATGATACCCATACCACCGAACCATTGCAGGAACTGGCGGTAAAATAGAATTGCCTTAGGTAGGTCATCGAGGCCAACAATAACTGTTGCACCTGTAGTTGTTAATGCAGAAAACGATTCGAAGAAAGCATCGGTAACCGAAACGTTCGGGTTATCGGCGATCAAAAACGGCAATGCGCCCGCACTGCCGATTACCGTCCAAAACAACACAACAATAAGAAAGCCATCACGCGCTTTCAACTCATGTTTATATCGTCGGTTGGGAAACCAACAAGTTGCCCCACAGAATAATAGAACGAAAAAAGTCGTCACAAATGGCACACCCGCACCATCTCTATAGATAAGTGCGACGAGCGCAGGTGCGAGCATTGATACACTAAAAAGTGCTAATAATAATCCGACGATTCGAATAATTGAGCGAAATTGCATGAGCTATTGAACGAAGCGAAATGCTTCAAACTTCCTAGTTGTCTTTAACTTTCGTTACCAGTGCCTTGGCACCGCTTTTATTGATCATGGTCTGGGTAAACGAATCTACCTGCAGGAGCTCTATCTCAATGATAAGCTCAACTTGAACACCATAATCCGCTTGGACCTCAACAGCTTGATGCTGAGCCATAATAGATTGTGCAATTGGCACGAAGCTATAGTCTAACTCTAGCCGTAATTTTGTGGTTATTTTTTTCTCGATAGTTTGAAGCAGCTTGAGAGCTTGTTGTACTCCTCCACCGTAAGCCTTAACCAAACCACCCGTTCCGAGCTTGATTCCGCCAGAGTAACGAGTGACTACGGCCGTTAACTCGCCAACACCCGAACCAGACAGTTGCGCCAAGATAGGCTTTCCAGCAGTACCCGAGGGTTCGCCATCATCACTAAAGCCCCACTTCATCGAGTCTTCAGGTCGCCCTGCCACAAACCCCCAACAATTATGTCGCGCTGAAGAATGCTCTTTTTTTACCTGCTCTACGAACTGTTTAGCCACTTCTACACTTGGTGTATGAGCAAGCTGAGTAATGAATACGCTCTTTTTAATCTCTTCTTCAAACAGAGCCGATGCTGACGGTATTAAATAGGGCTGTTCATTCATATCGTTGACTTAATTATTAAGAGCGGCGAAGTGTATCACGCGTGAATAATAACGGTTAGAGGATCTGTGCCATCGCACAATGTTAAACAATTGTTTAAAAAATGTATTGAAATTAATCAGGCAGAGGTACAGACTAAGGTAACTGGTCTTACCAGGTATTCTACAATAATAGAAAGATAACAAGATTCTCTCAAACAATCGTGGATTGTATGTCATGGAGATAGACAATGATTTACCAAGCTAACACCCTACAGGTAAAGGAATTACAAGATGGTATCGCTGAACTAAGCTTCTGCGCGCCGGCCTCTGTAAACAAACTCGACCTCGCTACTTTAGAATCACTAGACAAAGCGTTAGATGCTCTTAATGCTCACGCAGGATTACGTGGTTTAATCTTAACTTCAAACAAAGACGCGTTCATTGTAGGCGCAGACATCACTGAATTTCTTGGCCTATTTGCTAAGCCAGAAGCAGAACTTGATGAATGGTTAAGATTCGCTAATTCAATCTTTAGTAAGCTCGAAGATCTTCCTGTACCAACTCTTTCAATGATGCGTGGCCATGCTCTTGGCGGTGGCTGTGAATGCGTACTCGCAACGGACTTCCGTATTGGTGACAAAACCACCAGCATAGGTCTACCAGAAACAAAACTGGGTATCATGCCTGGCTTTGGCGGTTGTGTGCGCCTACCTCGTGTTATCGGTGCAGACAGCGCAATGGAAATTATCACGCAAGGCAAAGCATGCCGCGCAGATGAGGCGCTTAAGATTGGCTTGTTAGATGCGATTGTTGATACAGACAAACTATTAGAGTCAGCGATTAATACTGTTTCACTGGCTGCAAATGAAAAAATCGATTGGCAGCTACGTCGTAAACAAAAAACATCAGCGCTATCACTGAGTAAGTTAGAAGCAATGATGAGCTTTACCATGGCTAAAGGCCTTGTAGCTCAAAAAGCAGGCCCTCATTACCCAGCGCCAATTACTTCAGTTATTGCTATTGAAGAAGCAGCACGTAGCGATCGCGATGCGGCATTAGACATCGAACGTAAACATTTCGTTAAACTAGCGAAATCAGAAGAAGCAAAAGCTCTTGTTGGCTTATTCCTTAATGACCAATACATTAAAGGCTTAGCAAAACAGGCTGGTAAATCTGCAAATAAAGCAACTGAGCGTGCTGCCGTACTCGGTGCTGGCATCATGGGTGGCGGTATTGCTTACCAATCTGCGCTGAAAGGCGTGCCAGTAATGATGAAAGACATCGCACAGGCGTCTCTTGATCTTGGTATGAACGAAGCATCTAAGCTATTGAATAAACGTTTATCACGCGGTCGCCTAGATGGATTCAAGATGGCAGGTATTCTGTCTTCTATTACTCCAAGCTTGCATTATGCTGGTGTTGAACAATCTGATGTGATTGTGGAAGCGGTTGTAGAAAACCCGAAAGTAAAAGCAGCAGTACTGAGTGAAGTTGAAGGCCTAGTTGGTGAAGACACGGTTCTAACATCAAATACCTCAACGATTCCGATCAACCTGCTGGCGAAATCTTTAAAGCGCCCAGAAAACTTCTGTGGCATGCACTTCTTTAACCCAGTACACCGCATGCCTTTGGTTGAGATCATCCGTGGCGAGCATACTTCAGAAGAAACCATTAATCGCGTAGTTGCCTACGCAGCCAAAATGGGTAAATCCCCAATCGTTGTTAATGACTGCCCTGGCTTCTTCGTAAACCGTGTACTTTTCCCTTACTTTGGCGGTTTCAGCATGTTGCTACGCGACGGTGCTGACTTCACTAAAATAGATAAAGTCATGGAACGTAAGTTCGGTTGGCCAATGGGCCCTGCGTACCTGCTCGACGTTGTTGGTTTAGACACAGCACACCATGCACAAGCAGTAATGGCGCAAGGTTTCCCTGAGCGTATGGGTAAAGAAGGCCGTGATGCGATTGACGCGCTTTACATCGCTGAAAAATACGGTCAGAAGAACGGTAGTGGTTTCTACACATACAGCGTAGACAAACGCGGTCGTCCTAAAAAGACCTTCTCAGAAGACATTCTTCCTATCCTGGCTGATGTATGCCAACAGCCACAAGACTTTGATGACCAGACCATTATCCAGCGTGTGATGATTCCAATGATCAACGAAGTGGTGCTTTGTTTAGAAGAAGGCATCATTGCTACACCGCAAGAAGCGGATATGGCACTGGTTTACGGTTTAGGCTTCCCTCCATTCAGAGGCGGCGTATTCCGCTACTTAGACAGTGTGGGTATTGGTAACTTCGTTGAAATGGCGAAGAGCTACCAAGACTTAGGTGCAATGTACCAAGTTCCTCAACTATTGCTTGATATGGCAGCGAAAGGCGAAAGCTTTTACGACGGCCAACAAGCCAGTTCTCTGTAACCCACATTTGGAAAAGGAATAGCAAAATGAATAATGTAGTTGTTGTTGATTGCCTTCGCACCCCAATGGGACGTTCCAAAGGTGGAGCTTTCCGTCACACTCGTGCTGAAGATTTGTCAGCACATTTGATGAAAGGCATTTTAGAGCGCAACCCAGAAGTAAACCCTGTCGAAATTGAAGACATTTACTGGGGTTGTGTACAACAAACGCTAGAGCAAGGCTTCAACGTCGCACGTAACGCTGCTTTGCTTGCTGGTCTCCCGATTGAGATTGGTGCGGTAACGGTCAACCGTTTATGTGGCTCATCTATGCAAGCTCTGCATGATGCAACCCGCTCTATCATGGTTGGCGATGCTGAAATCTGCCTGATCGGTGGTGTAGAACACATGGGCCATGTGCCAATGAACCACGGTGTTGATTTCCACCCAGGCATGTCTAAGCACGTAGCAAAAGCAGCAGGGATGATGGGCCTAACGGCTGAGATGCTTGGTAAAATGCACGGTATTAGCCGTGAAGATCAAGACGCATTCGCAGCACGCTCACACGCTAGAGCTCAAGCAGCAACGGTTGAAGGTCGTTTCAAGAATGAAATCCTACCAACAGAAGCTCACGCGGCAGACGGTTCACTGTTCACTCTGGATTATGATGAAGTAATTCGCCCTGAAACTACTGTTGAAGGCCTGTCTCAGCTTCGCCCAGTATTCGATCCAGCAAATGGTACGGTAACAGCAGGTACTTCATCAGCACTGTCTGATGGCGCTTCTGCAATGCTTATCATGAGTGAAGAGAAAGCCAACGCGCTTGGCCTTAAGATTCGTGCTCGCGTGAAGTCTATGGCTATTGCAGGTTGCGATCCTTCTATCATGGGTTACGGCCCAGTACCAGCAACCAAGAAAGCACTGAAACGTGCAGGCTTAACGATTGAAGATATGGGTGTTATTGAGTTGAATGAAGCATTCGCTGCTCAATCTCTTCCATGTGCGAAAGATCTAGGTCTACTGGATGTGGTTGACGAGAAAGTAAACCTTAATGGTGGTGCCATTGCACTGGGTCACCCACTAGGCTGTTCTGGCTCTCGTATCTCAACAACCCTGATTAACCTAATGGAAGCACAAGACGTGAAATACGGCTTAGCAACCATGTGTATTGGTTTAGGCCAAGGTATTGCAACGGTATTTGAACGCCCATAGCGCTCGTTGATTGTAATACTTGTAGGGTAATATTTTGTGCAGCTATATTTATATAGCTGCACTTTTTATTGCTCGGCGTCCAATAATGTATCGATTCGTTCAGCGAACTTAGCAAGAGAAAAAGCGCCACCCACATCTATGCACAAAATGCATAGACTCAATGTTGATGTTTCATTATTTTTTCTTCGGTGATTCAACTAAAGTTACTTCAGTTTCCTAATATTCCTCCCACGGAGCAGATCATGTTTAAAGCACTTGTACTAAACCAAGAAGACAAAAAAACTATCGCGTCAGTTTCTCAAATTGATGAGTCTCAATTACCAGAAGGTAACGTGAAGGTTGATGTAAGTTACTCTTCTTTGAACTACAAAGATGGTTTGGCGATTACAGGTAAAGGACGCATTGTTCGTAACTTTCCTATGGTTCCTGGTATCGACCTTTCTGGTGTGGTTTCACAATCTGAAGACCCACGCTACAAAGCGGGCGACGAAGTTGTTCTAACTGGCTGGGGTGTTGGTGAAGGCCACTGGGGCGGCATGGCGGAGAAAGCAAGCCTAAACGGTGATTGGTTAGTGCCAATGCCATCAGGTCTAGACGCTAAAAAAGTAATGGCTATTGGTACAGCAGGCTTTACAGCAATGCTTTGTGTTCAAGCTATTGTAGATGCTGGCATCAAACCAGAAGACGGTGAAATCCTAGTAACAGGTGCAAGTGGCGGCGTAGGCAGCGTGTCTATCACTCTACTAAACCAACTGGGCTACAAAGTCGCAGCTGTGACTGGTCGTGCTTCTGCAAATGGCGAGCTATTAAAATCACTAGGCGCAACACGTATTGTAGAGCGTGCTGAACTAGAAGAACCGGCGAAGCCACTTGAGAAACAACTGTGGGCTGGTGCTATCGATACTGTAGGTAGCAAAGTACTTGCAAAAGTATTGGCGCAAATTGATTACAACGGTGCGGTTGCAATGTGTGGTCTAGCAGGCGGTTTTGACTTACCAACCACGGTAATGCCATTCATTCTACGTAACGTTCGCCTACAAGGTGTGGACTCGGTAATGTGCCCTCGTGAAAAACGTATTAAAGCGTGGGAACAACTAGCGGAATTGCTACCTGAATCTTTCTACGCGCAAGCAACCAAAGAAGTGTCTTTAGACGGTGCAATTCAAGCAGCAGAAGACATCACTAACGGTCAAATCACTGGTCGCGTAGTCATTAAACTATAGATTCTCAAACATAAAGTTATCAAACCTTAAGCAACAGCTTTAGATTTGGATAACCCAAAATAACAAAGGGCTGATAGTAATCAGCCCTTTTGTGTTTTTGTCATTAGGATCGAGTAAACCAAAGCTAAGTCCCAGTTAACCTAAGCCAACATCCGCAATACGCTTTTGAATCAATTCGCCACACTCCTCTTTAACCACTCTTCTTAACCATTGTTGCGAAGCTGAAGAATCGCAACGTGAGTGCCAAATCAATGAGTAATCAAACGGCATAAACTCGAATGGCAACGGCTTGACGACCAAGTCATAACGCTCAGCAACCAAATAAGCCAAATCGGCAGGAACAGTAATCACCAACGGCATCCTATCGACAATCGCCAATGCGGCTTCAAGGTGATAAGCACGCAGCACCATTTTGCGAGGCTGTTGATTAGCTAAAGCGTTATCGAGTAAAGCCTTAACACCATCACTGATCGCAATCATCGCGTGAGGTAAAGAAACATAATCTTCAAGACTTAACGATCGATCGGCTAAAGGGTGATTTTTAGATAACAAACACGACACACCGACCGGCCCCAATACTTCTTGATGAAGTGGTGCGATGCTGCCACTCGGGCGACAAATAGCCATATCGACACGTTCGGTGCTGAGTTGCTTAAACAAATGCTCATGCTGCAGCGGCGCAAATTCCAAAGAAATATTAGGCGCTTGCTCGTAAATCTTAGGTAACGCATACGGCAAGATGGTTTGCATCGCGTAGTCGGTGGTTGCGATCAGAAAACGCTCACTGCAATAGTAAGGGTCAAAATCACTCGGGCTAAGCAGTTGGCGGAATGACTCTAAAGGTTGATCAATACGTTGACTGATTTCGAGTGCTTTCTTGGTGGGAATAAGATGCTGACCTTGGCGTGTAAACAGAGGATCATTGAGTAACTCTCGAAGTCGTCCCAATACACGGCTGGTTGCTGATTGGCTTAAGTTAAGCCGAATCGCAGCCTGACTAACACTGCCTTCTTCAATCAATACCTTTAAGGCGACCAATAAATTAAGGTCTCTACGATAGATGTCTTCTAATTCCACGCCACTTACCTAGCTGTATACAATTGTCATTGATCACTACGTTGTTTATAGCATGCTTTAGATAAAAAAAATCCCGCAATTACGCGGGGAAGCCCAAGAAAATTTGGGGATAGTGTCGGAATGTTGTCGTATCGGAATTCGCTGTTGTATTCGGGTTAGTGTTCTTGCTCTTCGGCTATGCCTTGCCAACGGCGCATCTCTACCCAAATACCAATAATCGTTGCTATTATGCCAAATATTGGCATCAGTGAGGTCTCTGTCGATGAGCGTAGTACTAACGCACAAAAAGAAATAAAACAGAGAACTGAATAAATTGTTAATCTATCTAATCCTGTCAACATCGCCACTCCTTAGCTAGTTGCCTTTGTTTCAAGTTGTTATCAACTTGTTAATTAAGTTATAGGAAATGACTCCACTTGCCAAGCACTTATTGCATATTTTTTCTGCAGACGTATTATTCACTCGTTAGATAGATATAGAGATACAAACCATGACATTCAAACCTGAACTGGCAACCCATACTTTAGAAGCTGAAGGCCTGCGTTGCCCAGAACCAGTAATGATGGTCAGGAAGACAATTAGAAACATGCAGGATGGCGATGTGTTACTGGTAAAAGCTGACGACCCTTCGACAACTCGTGATATTCCGAGCTTTTGTCGTTTTATGGATCATCAGTTAGTCGGCCAAGCGACTGAAGCTTTGCCTTACCAATATTTGATAAGAAAAGGGTTGGAGGCATAACGCCTCACCTAAATATCAAGCATCAAAAAAGCCGCTCGTACCTTATGTTCTTAAACAGAACTCAGAGTACGAGCGGCTTTTTGTTTATTCGTTTCTAGACTTGTTTTGCAGATGTTCAAGCTGATGCTGAATTTCTCGGATATCTTTTCGCATAGGAATAATATGCGCGACCCGAATCCAGGCTTCTACTGCAAGCCCGGTCATGATCATCGAACCAGCCACCATTGGTAGCCACATGTCCGTCAACACCATGCCTAATAGTGTAAGTGCAAGACCAAAGGTAAATAAATAGCTTTGGCTTTGTGGAGTGATACCCATATAACGCGTCAACATAATCATGCCCTCGTGTTCTTAACTCACAAGATTAAAATATCATGACAAGTATGACAGTTATATGTCCATTCGATCGATAAACCTGACAATAATGTAAGAGTATGACCTACAACACATTACTCTACTGGTTGAGTATAATAAGACTCAATACCACCGCTTAATAGAAAGCCGCTGCGATAGCCAAAACCACGAATAACAAAGCAGTGATCTTGCGAATCAGATCAAGAGGCATCTTATCTGCCGATAACTTACCAATGATCACCACAGGCACATTCGCCAGCAACATACCAATGGTAGTACCCAGAATCACCCACGTTAATGCATCAGAATATTGGGCCCCTAGAATGGAGGTCGCAATCTGAGTCTTATCGCCAATCTCAGCAATAAAGAAAGCAATAAAACTGGCGACAAACGGACCACGGTTAGAGATGGCTTCATCGTCGTCCAGTTTATCCGGAATAAGAATCCAGCCCGCCATAGCGATAAAACTGACCACCAGCACCCATTTCAACACTTCAGGAGATAAGTAATCCGCGACCACAACACCGAGCCATGCAGCAAGGGCATGATTGGCAATAGTGGCAAAGAAGATAGCGGCAATAATCGGTATCGGTTTTCGATATCGACTGGCTAATAAAAGGGATAACAACTGAGTCTTATCACCGATCTCGGCTAAGGCGACAGTTGTAATTGAAATTGCTAAAACGCTCACGACATGCTCATTTGGGACGGAGATTATTATATTTAACCAAAGACAAACCTCGCGCCCCATCCCGGTTCACGATGCTTGTCTAAGGTCTTGCTAAGCGCCACCAAAGGTGGTGGTTGCCTCGAACGCCATGATGATTTTGCATCAATTATGTTGACGGACGAACTCATTCAATAGGACATGAATAAGTAAGCTACTCCCCAAAGACCGCGAGATTTTAATCACCCACGCTTTCAAACACAAGTGTCAAAGCTATCAAAATATCCACTTGTGCCGAAAAACAAACATTAAAGGCAAAAAAATCCACTAAACGACATTTTAGACCACTAATTAAACAAGATTACCCCTACTCGCTTTACCAATATCTCGGTATACTCAGAGGTTATTTTTCTCATTCATTTAAAAGAATCGCGCGAACCTGACTATGCAAAAATACGATATCAAAACCTTCCAGGGAATGATCCTCGCGCTGCAGGATTACTGGGCACAAAACGGTTGTACCATTGTTCAACCACTAGATATGGAAGTAGGTGCTGGCACCTCTCACCCAATGACATGTCTACGTGCACTTGGCCCAGAGCCAATGTCTACGGCATACGTTCAACCTTCTCGTCGTCCGACCGATGGTCGTTACGGTGAAAACCCGAACCGCCTGCAGCACTACTATCAATTCCAAGTAGCTCTAAAACCTTCTCCAGATAACATCCAGGAGTTGTACTTAGGCTCTCTTGAAGTTCTTGGTGTCGACCCGCTTGTTCACGATATTCGCTTCGTAGAAGACAACTGGGAAAACCCAACGCTAGGCGCATGGGGTCTTGGTTGGGAAGTATGGCTAAACGGTATGGAAGTGACTCAATTCACTTACTTCCAACAAGTTGGCGGCCTTGAGTGTAAGCCTGTAACTGGCGAGATCACTTACGGTATCGAGCGTCTAGCAATGTACATCCAAGAAGTAGACTCAGTTTACGACCTTGTATGGAACGTAGCACCAGACGGTTCTAACGTGACTTACGGTGACATCTTCCACCAAAACGAAGTTGAGCAATCAACGTACAACTTCGAGCACGCAGACGTAGATTTCCTATTCACTTTCTTTGACCAGTGCGAAAAAGAGTGTAAAGAGCTACTTGAGCTTGAAAAGCCACTGCCGCTTCCAGCTTACGAGCGCATTCTAAAAGCAGGTCACGCATTCAACATCCTTGATGCGCGCAAAGCTATCTCTGTAACAGAGCGCCAACGTTACATCCTTCGCATCCGCAACCTGACTAAAGCTGTTGCAGAAGCGTACTACGCGTCACGTGAAGCGCTTGGCTTCCCAATGTGCCGTTCTGTAGAAAAAAAGGAAGGTAAATAATCATGGCGAAGAATTTTCTAATTGAACTGGGTACGGAAGAGCTTCCACCAACGGCACTTCGTTCCCTAGCTGAAGCCTTTGCTTCTAACTTTGAAGCGGGTCTTAAAACGGCTGAGCTTTCTCACGAAGGCATCAAGTGGTACGCAGCACCTCGTCGCCTAGCACTTAAAGTGACTGCACTGGCTGAAGGCCAAGCAGACAAAGTGGTTGAGAAGCGCGGTCCTGCAATTTCAGTGGCATTCGATGCTGAAGGCAACGCGACTAAAGCTGCACAAGGTTGGGCTCGTGGTAACGGTATTACCGTTGAGCAAGCTGACCGCCTGAAAACAGACAAAGGCGAGTGGCTTCTTTTCAAACAAGAAGTGGCTGGTAAACCTGTTCAAGAATTGGTGATCGACATTGCTGCGAAAGCTCTCGCTGGCCTACCAATTCCTAAAGCAATGCGCTGGGGTAACTCAGACATTCAATTTATCCGTCCAGTGAAAACACTGACAGTACTACTAGGTGATGAGCTTGTTGAAGGCAAAATCCTAGGTGTAGCTTCTGCTCGTACTATCCGTGGCCACCGTTTCATGGGCGAACAAGAGTTCACAATCGACTCTGCTGACCAATACCCTGCGATCTTAGAAGAGCGCGGTAAAGTAATGGCAGATTACGATGCGCGTAAAGCGATCATTCTTGCTGATGCTAAAAAAGCAGCAGATGCAGTTGGCGGTATTGCTGACCTAGAAGATGACCTTGTTGAAGAAGTTACCTCTTTGGTTGAATGGCCAGTGGTGCTTACTGCTAAGTTTGAGCAAGAGTTCCTAAAAGTGCCTTCTGAAGCTTTGGTTTACACCATGAAAGGCGACCAGAAGTACTTCCCTGTTTATTCGCATGAGATTGGTGACGCTGAAAGAAGTCTTCTACCAAACTTCATCTTCGTATCGAACATCGAGTCTAAAGAGCCTCGTCACGTTATCGAAGGTAACGAGAAAGTTGTACGTCCACGTCTTGCTGATGCTGAGTTCTTCTTCAACACCGACCGTAAGCGTCCGCTTATCGACCGTCTTGCTGAACTAGATCAAGCTATCTTCCAGAAGCAACTGGGCACTATCAAAGACAAAACAGACCGCATCACTGAACTTGCAGGCTACATTGCTGAGCAAATCGATGCTGACGTTGAAAAGTCTAAGCGTGCTGGCCTACTGGCTAAGTGTGACCTAATGACATCTATGGTATTCGAATTTACGGATACTCAAGGTGTGATGGGCATGCACTACGCAACGCACGATGGTGAAGACGAGCAAGTAGCACTAGCACTTTACGAGCAGTACATGCCTCGTTTCGCGGGTGACACACTACCAAGCACTGGCATCTCTTCTGCGGTTGCAATGGCAGACAAGCTAGACACTATCGTAGGTATCTTCGGTATTGGCCAAGCACCAAAAGGTTCTGACCCATTCGCGCTACGTCGTGCATCACTAGGTGTGCTACGTATCATCGTTGAAAACGGCTACAACCTAGACCTAACTGATCTAATCGGTAAGGCGAAAGAGCTACTAGGTGACAAGCTGACCAACGACAACGTAGAAACTGACGTTATCGACTTTATGCTAGGTCGTTTCCGCGCATGGTACCAAGATGCTGGTTTCAGCGTTGATATCATCCAAGCAGTATTAGCACGTCGCCCAACCAAGCCAGCTGACTTTGACCAACGTGTTAAAGCGGTTTCTCACTTCCGTGAATTGGAAGCAGCAGAAGCACTAGCAGCAGCGAACAAGCGTGTAGGTAACATCCTTGCGAAATTCGATGGCGAGCTACCCGCTGAAATCGATCTAGCGCTTCTTCAAGAAGACGCAGAGAAAGCACTGGCTGAAAACGTTGAAGTAATGACGGAAGCACTAGAACCAGCATTCGCAACAGGCAACTACCAAGAAGCCCTAAGCAAGCTTGCTGACCTACGTGAACCTGTTGATGCATTCTTCGACAACGTAATGGTTATGGCTGATGACGAAGCGCTTAAGAAGAACCGTCTAACGCTACTGAACAACCTACGTAACCTGTTCCTACAAATTGCTGATATTTCTCTGTTACAGAAATAAGCACGAGTGAGTAGTTGCTCTAAGTCATACTCTGAGTAACTAACGGTAAACACCCAAAGGGAAGCAAAAGCTTCCCTTTTTGTTTTTGTGAACCAAGCATTTGTTTGTAGAGGTATTATTGATTAACTGAATGAAACAGCACTCAGACTGTAGAGGGCATTGTTTGCTATAAATAACCTGTTTATTCAGGGGAAGGGAACAATGAAAAAAACAGTACTCGCGCTTTCAATACTCGCACTCAGCGCATGCAGCCAAACCAGTGACAATAACCTATTACTGACAATTGATAACGACACTGTCGTATTTGAATCATCAGGTAAAGGCACCGTAATTGCAGAACAGGAACTAGCCAAAGGTAGCTATACCTTCTCTATCAGCGATGCCCAACAAACCTGTGGTACTAACTATGCTTTGGCTGAAGAGAGTCGCATCAAATTCAATAAACCCCTTCGTCTAGACGACTGTGCCGAGAATTCTGAAATCGCCATCAAGGTCTTTCGCGCTAACACCTACCAATTTACGCTCAACCCACAGACCAATGAACTCACGGTTCAAGTAAAGCCAAAACAGCAACAAGCTCAAAGTTTTGCCTGCCCAGTACCTAGTGACCAACCAATCACCATCAACGTTGCTCAAACCTTTGATGATGGCACTTTAGTTAGAGATGCCCTTTCTGGCATCGAAGCTACCGTCAGTAACGGCAATGTCATCATGCAGCCTGCAGAAAGCAGCCAAGGTGTTCTACTGCTAGAGAAAGTAGAACCAGAAACCAAAGCTGATTTTAGCTGGGACAACGCCACGGTTTACTTCGTGATGACCGATCGCTTCCACAACGGTAACCCTGACAACGACAATAGCTATGGTCGCAGTCAAGATGGACAATATGAAATCGGCACCTTCCACGGTGGTGACCTAGCAGGCTTAACCGAAAAGCTCGACTACATTGAATCGCTCGGGGCCAATGCTATCTGGATTACCTCTCCACTAGAGCAAATCCACGGCTGGGTTGGCGGTGGTGATCGCGGTGACTTCAAACATTACGGCTATCATGGCTACTACCATCAAGATTGGACTAAGCTCGATGACAACATGGGTACCGAAGACGAGCTGAAAACCTTCATCGATACAGCACACAGCAAAGGCATTCGTGTCGTTTGGGATGTGGTAATGAACCACACGGGTTACGCAACGCTTGCCGACATGCAAGAATTCGACTTTGGTAAACTCAACCTTACCGATGAACAAGCCAAACAAACGCTTGGTGAGAACTGGACCGACTGGCAACCAAAGGCAGGTCAAAACTGGCACTACTTCAATAACTTCATATCCTACAGCGACCAAGACGCTTGGGAAAAGTGGTGGGGTAAAGCGTGGTTACGCAGTGATATCGGCGCTTATGACTCACCGGGGTACAACAACCTCACCATGTCTTTGGCGCACCTGCCCGATTTCAAAACAGAATCGACAGAAACTACTGGGCTACCTAACTTCTATCTCAACAAGTCCACCAGCGCCACGGATGAACTCAAAACACCTCGAGAGCATCTCATCACTTGGTTGTCTGACTGGGTGCGCGACTACGGTGTCGATGGTTTCAGAGTCGATACCGCTAAGCACGTTGAGCTAGAGGCATGGGCAGAGCTTAAAGAGAGCACGAATCAAGCGCTTGCAGAATGGAAGCAGAACAACCCAGATAAAGCCTTAGATGACCTGCCCTTTTGGATGACGGGTGAAGTGTGGGCGCACAGCGTAGTGAAATCAGATTACTTCGCTAATGGCTTTGATTCGATAATCAACTTTGAATTCCAGAGTGATATCGCACCTAAGGCGCTTAAATGCTTATCCGATCTCGATGCTGACTACCTTCGCTATGCAGACAAGATCAACAACGACAGTGAATTCAACGTGTTGAGTTACCTATCGTCTCACGACACTTCTTTATTCTGGACACAACACGGCAGTGACTTTGCGAAACAGACCAAAGCAGCAAACGCATTGATGTTGGCTCCCGGTGCGGTGCAGATCTATTACGGTGATGAAATCGCTCGTGATTTCGGCCCGACAGGATCAGACCCAATGCAAGGGACTCGCTCTGACATGCCTTGGGATCAAATAACCGGTGAACGAGCACAACTGTTAGAACATTGGCAGACGCTTGGTCAATTCCGTCAGCGCCACCCATCGATTGCTCAAGGTAAGCACATCATCCGTAACAGCAAGGGCTACTACGCGTTCGAACGCCAATACCAAGATGACAAAGTATTGGTTGTTTATACAGGAACGAAGTAAACGTTCATTGAAATAATCAGTAGAAACTAAAAGGAGAAGCTTAGGCTTCTCCTTTTTTTTATCACGAAACACTCGTTCAATAAGAAAGCAGACTCTCATTAGTTAAACTTTATAGAAGTTTTTTTCGTGTTAGCGCATTTGGCGCTATGCGTCGCAAAAACATTGCGGTATGTTCAAGGAATACACTGATGGTAGACATAAGGTCTGCCTTAATGACACATAACAAGCAATCACAATGAATTAGGTAAAATAAGTAATGCAGTTCTCTAAGTTTGGTGAAAAATTTAATCGATACTCTGGAATCACTCGTTTAATGGATGATTTGAATGATGGCCTGCGCACTCCTGGCGCAATCATGCTCGGTGGTGGCAACCCAGCCGCTATCCCAGCCATGCTCGATTACTTTAACCAAGCCAGTGCCGACATGCTCGCCAGTGGAGAACTCATCGCCGCCCTCGCCAACTACGATGGTCCGCAAGGCAAAGACAGCTTCATCAAGTCGTTAGCTACAATGTTAAAAGATACTTACGGCTGGGACATCAGTGAGAAGAACATTAGCCTAACTAATGGCAGCCAAAGTGGCTTCTTCTACTTATTCAACTTGTTAGCCGGTCAGCAGCCAGATGGCTCACACAAGAGAATCTTGCTGCCAATCGCGCCTGAGTACATCGGTTACGGCGATGCTGGCATTGATGACGATATATTTATCTCATATCACCCAGAAATAGAGTTGCTTGAAAACAGACAGTTCAAATACCACGTCGATTTTGAAAAGCTCAAGGTTGATGACTCGGTTGCCGCTATCTGTGCTTCTCGCCCAACCAACCCAACCGGTAACGTGCTGACTGACGAAGAAGTCCGTAAACTGGATAAGCTAGCGCGTGAAAACAACATTCCGCTGCTGATCGATAATGCTTACGGCTTACCGTTTCCAAACATCATTTTTGAAGATGTTGAACCGTTCTGGAATGAAAATACGATTCTATGCATGAGCCTATCCAAGCTTGGCTTGCCAGGCGTGCGTTGCGGTATCGTGATTGCAAGCGAAGAAGTAACACAAGCACTGACCAACATGAATGGCATTATTAGCCTAGCACCCAATAGTGTTGGTCCTGCGATTGCTAACCACATGATTGAAAAAGGCGATTTACTGCGCTTAAGCAGCGAGGTAATCAAACCTTTCTATAAAGATAAATCTCTACGTGCAGTTGAGCTCTTACAAGAAGCGATCGATGACCCTCGTTTCCGTATCCACAAGCCTGAAGGCGCGATTTTCTTATGGCTATGGTTTGATGAACTGCCGATTACCACTATGGAGCTGTACGATCGCCTCAAAGCTCGTGGTGTATTAATTGTTCCGGGAGAGTACTTCTTTATCGGTCAAGAAGATGAGTGGGATCATGCTCACCAGTGCTTACGTATGAACTACGTACAAGATGATGAAGCAATGCAAAAAGGCATTGCTATCATTGCTGAAGAAGTGAAAAAGGCTTACTCAGAACAGCAATAAGACCTTTTAGGTTACTGTAGGCCAAATACAAAAAGAGCACCATCCTTCTTCAAGGTATTGGTGCTCTTTCACTTCTACTTCCCGATATTTTTTAGCTCTAAGGAGCTAACAGCAATTACCCTTCTAGTAGGCTATTACCGTTGATAGCAATCTTACGCGGTTGCATCGCTTCTGGGATTTCGCGTTCTAGGTCGATATGAAGAAGACCATTTTCCATGCTTGCGCCTACGACTTTTACATAGTCAGCCAGTTGGAATTTACGTTCAAAATCGCGCTCTGCAATACCTTGATATACGAAAGTTTTCTCAGCTTCTGCTTTACGCTCACCTTTAACAATTAGCGTGTTCTCTTTCTGAGTCAGATCTAATTGGTCATCAGCAAAGCCTGCAACTGCCATAGTAATACGGTAATTGTTCTCGTCTTTTTGCTCGATATTATACGGAGGGTAGCCGCCAGAAGTATTTTTCGATGTGTTTGCTTCCATCATGTTGAAAAGACGATCGAAGCCAATTGCGTTGCGGTAAAGTGGTGTGAAATCTACAGTTCTCATAATGCTATCCTTTTAGTAAGCAATAGTCTTAGCTGTGATTTTTACTGAGATCGAACCTGTGTATGATTCAGTAAACAGCTAAGGGATTCAGTTCGCATTCCACGGGTTTCACCTCTTTTGGCGACAACTCTGGGACATGACAATGAATCAATTTTTAAATTGTGTGCTGCCAAAGTTATCCTCTATTGAGCGAAACTCTAGCAACGGTTATGAAGGTTCTGTTTCTTCTCTTGTAGAGCAAGACAGTCATCCTCTTCACAACTAGATATGTGGATTGAGCAAATCAGTTTCAAGCGTTTATTTTCAATTATTTTTCCAATCCAATATTTTTCAGTAACTTAAAAACAAAAAGACCGCCATTTCTGGCAGTCTTTTTAATAATAAATTTAGTTTTTTGAGACGAAGCTATTTCGTTTTAGTTCAAGGAAGAGGCGCGGAGCATACGAATGTATGTGAGCACCTCTGACACAGAAATTAAGCGAAAGAGCAAAGTATAAAAGATACTAAACGTCTAGGTTTGCTACTTTCAATGCATTCTCTTCGATGAAGTTACGACGCGGTTCTACTTGGTCGCCCATCAACGTTGTGAACAACAGATCAGCACCAACAGCATCTTCAATCGTTACTTGCATCATACGACGAGTTTCAGGATCCATTGTCGTTTCCCAAAGCTGATCAGGGTTCATCTCACCTAGACCTTTGTATCGTTGTAGGCTTAGGCCACGACGAGACTCTTTCACTAACCAGTTCAGAGCTTCAACAAAGCTAGAAACCGCTTGAGTACGCTCACCACGCTTGATGTAAGCGCCTTCTTCGATCAAGCCATTAAGTGCTTCAGAAAGGTCCGCTAACTTACCAAACTCTTTCGAGTTGATAAGGTCAATGCTCAGTACGTGTTCGTGAGTAACACCGTGTGTACGCACTACAATCTTAGGAACGCTCAGACCTAGCTCTTCGTGTTTTTCAACTTCAAGAGAGTATTGGCTCGCACCCGTTTCTTTGCCGTTTAGCTGCTCTACAAGCTGTTTGCCCCAAGCTTCCACTGCCGCGTCATCATGACACTGCTCAGCGGTTAGACGAGGAACGTAAATCAGCTCGTGAAGCAATGCTCGTGGGTAACGACGGCTCATACGATCAACTAGCTTGATACCCGCATTGTATTGATGAACAAGCTTCTCTAAACCTTCACCAGCAAACGCTGGCGCTTCAGGGTTTACGTGCAATTCTGCATTGTCCAAAGCCAAAGATACTTGATACTGGTTCATCGCATCTTCATCTTTGATGTACTGCTCTTGCTTACCCTTCTTCACTTTGTAAAGCGGTGGCTGAGCAATGTAGATGTAACCACGTTCAATCAGTTCAGGCATTTGACGGTAGAAGAACGTCAGTAGCAGGGTACGGATGTGAGAACCATCGACATCGGCATCGGTCATGATGATGATGTTGTGGTAACGCAGTTTATCTGGGTTGTATTCGTCACGGCCAATACCACAACCAAGAGCTGTGATTAGCGTTGCAACTTCCTGAGAAGACAGCATTTTATCGAAACGCGCTTTCTCTACGTTAAGAATTTTACCTTTAAGCGGTAGGATTGCTTGGTTCTTACGGTTACGCCCCTGCTTAGCTGATCCGCCAGCAGAGTCTCCTTCCACAATATACAGTTCAGACAGTGCAGGATCTTTTTCCTGACAGTCAGCTAGTTTCCCTGGAAGACCCGCTAAATCTAATGCGCCTTTACGACGTGTCATCTCACGAGCTTTACGCGCTGCATCACGAGCACGTGCTGCATCGATAATTTTAGAACAAACGATTTTCGCTTCACCTGGGTTCTCAATTAGGAACTCAGACAGTTTCTCACCCATTGTAGACTCAACGGCAGACTTCACTTCTGAAGAAACCAGCTTGTCTTTAGTTTGGCTTGAGAACTTAGGATCTGGCACTTTCACCGAAACAATCGCCGTCAAACCTTCACGAGCATCATCACCTGATGTTGAAGTCTTCGCTTTCTTCGAGAAGCCTTCTTTGTCCATGAAGCTATTCAATGTACGTGTTAGTGCACCACGGAAACCCGCTAAGTGAGCACCACCATCACGTTGAGGGATGTTGTTGGTGAAACAATAAATATTTTCTTGGTAACCGTCATTCCACTGCATCGCAACTTCAACGGTAATACCGTCTTCACGCTCATGATCGAAATGGAATATTTTCTGGATAATTGGTGTTTTGTTGGTGTTTAAGTGCTCAACAAATGCTTGGATACCGCCTTCATATTCGAAGTGATCCATTTTGTCTTCTTCGCGCTTATCAATTAGCTTAATTGATACACCTGAGTTCAAGAATGATAGCTCGCGTAAACGCTTAGCTAAAATATCGTAATGGAACTCGATGTTAGTGAAGGTTTCTTCACTCGGCCAGAAACGAATCTCTGTACCTGTTTTATCTGTATCACCCACAACCGCTAGTGGTGCCTGAGGCTCACCATGCTTATATGTTTGAGAATGGATTTTTCCACCACGGTAGATAGTAAGAGTAACCTGCTTAGACAGTGCGTTAACTACTGAAACACCAACACCGTGCAGACCACCAGATACTTTGTACGAGTTATCATCGAACTTACCACCAGCGTGAAGAACCGTCATGATCACTTCTGCTGCTGATACTTTTTCTTCTGGGTGCAATTCAGTTGGAATACCACGGCCGTCATCGCTTACTGACACTGAACTATCTTCATGGATAGTTACGATGATGTCACTACAGTGACCAGCTAGTGCTTCATCAATAGAGTTATCTACCACCTCAAAAACCATGTGGTGCAGACCGGTACCATCATCCGTGTCGCCAATGTACATTCCAGGACGCTTACGTACCGCATCCAGACCCTTCAGTACTTTAATACTCGATGAATCGTAATTATCTGACATAGTTACTCTCTGACTAATTATCCTTGCTCTATTTTGCCATGTTCCACATGAAACATCCTGCTATTTTCGTCATGCATATCTGCAATCTGGTCAGCGGTAATAGAGCTTACAAAAACTTGAGCCTTAGTCGCCTTTAAACACTCAGCAAGACGTGCTCGGCGTTGGCTATCTAATTCGGAAGCGAAGTCATCTATCAAATAGATGCACTGCTTACCTGTCATTTGAGTGAGGTGTTGCCCTTGTGCTACTCGTAGCGCGCATACCATCAACTTCAATTGACCTCGTGACAAGACATCTTCCACTGGAGTGCCATTCACTTTTATCTTTAGATCCGCTTTGTTTGGTCCACTAAAGGTGTAACCAAGCTGCTGATCCCTTTCAAAATTCTTTTCTAATATCTCGGCGTATGGGGTGTCTTTATCCCAGCCTCGATAGTAGTTCATCTTTATCTCAAACTCAGGTAAGAAGGTCGCGCAGATTTCTTCGGCGACTTCTTTAAGCTGTTCAACGTAAGTAGCACGCCACTGGCTGATGCTTTCCGCTAAACGGGCCAATTCTTGATCCCAATAGCTCAGTTCTCGATAATTCGTCGCCGTTTTCAATAATGCATTACGCTGTTTGTTGAGGCGCTTTACCCTGCCCCAAGCATCATAAAAACCCGACTCACTGTGGAAGACTCCCCAATCAATGAATGCGCGGCGATGCTTAGGTCCATCTGTCAGTAAATCAAACCCTTCAGGGTGAATCAACTGCAAAGGTAAGACTTGAGCTAACTGAGCCAATTTCTGACCAGTTTGACCGCTTATTTTAACCTCTGTGGTGCCATCGCGCTGCTTATTAATGCCAATTGGCAGCTCAAATTGATCCGAGGTCATAAAACGGCCATGTACAAACAGTTCGCTACACTCATTTTGAATGATACGACCGGTTAGTGAGCTTTTGAACGAGCGACCATGTCCGAGCAGATACACCGCTTCAAGGACACTGGTTTTGCCGCTTCCGTTAGCCCCTATAAGAAAGTTAAAGCCTGATGACGGTTGAATGTCACAGGCTTCAATATTTCTAAACTGCTTTACGATTAAGCGCGATAAAGGCATAACGTCTTCATATTAATCTTCAATCACGGCTCGATAGACAAACATTGTTGATAAGCAAACATAATTTATAAATAAACATGGCTTACAAACGAATCGGCATAACAACGTACATCGCGCTGTCATCTTGTGCGTTTTCAATCAACGCACTCGCATTCGCGTCTGACATTGAGATTCGAACCTGTTCACAACGCAGTGTGTTCAATACATCCAATACATAACTTACGTTGAAGCCAATCTCTAGCGCGTCACCGTCGAAGGTGACGTCTAGCACTTCTTCCGCTTCTTCTTGTTCTGGGTTGTTCGCTGTAATACGCATCTCGGTATCTACAAGATTAACGCGAACACCACGGAATTTTTCATTCGACAAAATCGCAGCACGAGAAAACGCTGAACGTAACTCATCGCAGCCGGCTTCTAATGTCTTAGTGGTATTTTGTGGCATTACGCGGCGATAATCCGGGAAACGACCATCAACAAGCTTAGAAGTGAAGACATAGTTGTTCACTTCAGCACGCACGTTAGAGTTACCAATCTGCAGCGTTACTGGCTGTTCAGGAGCATCTAGGAGCTTCACCAACTCTTGCACACCTTTACGAGGAACAATGATCTGCTTCTGAGCAAAATCGGCACCCAGTTGCGCTTGAGATACCGCCATACGGTGACCATCAGTTGCGACACTACGTAAGATAGAACCTTCAATCTCAAACAACATACCGTTGAGGTAGTAACGAACGTCTTGGTTCGCCATTGAGAATTGTGTTTTCTCGATAAGACCGCGCAATTCAGCTTGTGTCACTGACACTTCAACTTCACTGCTCCAATCTTCAATATTTGGAAAATCTGCCGCAGGTAATGTTGCCAATGAGAAACGGCTACGACCAGAACGAACCTGAACACGGTCACCATCCAATACCACGGTGATCACTGAGCTATCTGGCAAGCCGCGACAGATATCTAGGAACTTACGTGAAGGTACGGTAATGCTGCCCGCTTCGAAATCACCTTCAAGCGTTACACGGCTGATCAATTCAACTTCTAGATCCGTCGCTGTCATCGACAACACGTTATCTTCTACTTTAATCAGTAGGTTTCCTAGAATTGGAAGCGTTGGCCTGCCACCGAGTGCGCCAGATACTTGTTGTAATGGCTTAATCAGGTGACTACGTTCAATGGTAAATTTCATATCTTGCTCTTACGGTCTAAATGGCACTGCGTCATATTACGCGGCCAAGATTCGGCTTATTAAGGTTAAGAATACTGTGTATTAAGAAGAAAGGGTACGAATCAAGTTCGAATAATCTTCTTTAATATCGTGGCTCTCTTCACGTAGCTGAGCGATCTTACGACAGGCGTGTAGCACTGTCGTGTGGTCACGACCACCGAATGCATCGCCAATCTCAGGCAAGCTGTGGTTTGTTAGCTCTTTGGCCAGTGCCATCGCCAATTGACGCGGACGAGCAACAGAACGAGAACGACGCTTCGACAATAGATCAGCGACTTTGATTTTGTAGTATTCAGCGACTGTCTTTTGAATGTTATCAATGGTGACCAGTTTTTCTTGCAGGGCAAGTAAGTCACGCAGTGCTTCACGCACGAAATCGATCGTGATCGGACGACCAGTGAAGTTTGCATTCGCAATAACACGGTTCAATGCGCCTTCTAGCTCACGAACGTTAGAGCGTAAACGCTTCGCAATAAAGAACGCCACTTCATCCGCAAGATGAATTTGGTGGTCTTCTGCTTTCTTCATCAAGATCGCCACACGAGTCTCAAGCTCAGGTGGCTCAATCGCAACCGTCAAACCCCAACCGAAGCGGGATTTAAGACGATCCTCTACCCCGTTGATCTCTTTTGGATAACGGTCAGACGTTAGGATGATCTGTTGATTGCCTTCAAGCAGCGCATTAAAGGTATGAAAGAACTCTTCTTGAGAACGCTCTTTATTAGCAAAGAATTGGATATCATCGATAAGCAATGCATCAACACTACGGTAGTAGCGCTTAAATTCTTCAATCGCATTGTTTTGGAGCGCTTTCACCATGTCTTGAACAAAGCGCTCTGAATGCATGTAAACCACTTTAGCATTCGGCTTATTATCAACAATGGCGTTACCCACCGCATGCAACAAGTGTGTTTTACCTAAACCAGTACCGCCGTATAGAAACAACGGGTTATAAGCCGTTCCTGGATTATCTGAAACCTGACGTGCCGCCGCCAAACCTAATTGGTTTGATTTACCCTCAACAAAGTTATTGAACTTATGTTTTGGATTGACGTTAGAACGGTGATTCAGGTCAACGGCCACCGGTTCATCATCGCGCCATATATTGTGAACAGGCTTGCGAGCTTGTAATTGAGCAGGTGCTGATGATTCAGCGGCTACATCAGCTGCTGTACGTGTACGAGCCGGGGCAACAGTCGCAGACTTTGGAGCAATAACGCGTTTACTTCCGATCTCAAAATGCAGATGTGGAATATCATTACCACAATATTCTTGCAGCAAACGGTTGATGCTATTTAGGTACTTATCGCGCACCCAATCGAGTACAAATCGGTTTGGTGCAAATAGAGTTAGAGTATTACCATTGAGTTCCGCTTGTAACGGACGTACCCACATACTGAATTCTGTAGCTGGTAACTCTTCTTGAAGCTGTTGCAAGCATTGCAACCAAAGCGAAGATGACACGGTGCCCCACTCTATTTAAGTTATATGAAATGACCGCTAATTTTACCTGTTGATAAGTCAGATCACCAGCAATTGATCACAGATCCAGTGAATAAGATCCAAGTTATTCACAATTAATAGAGCCAAAATGGATAGATCCACACATCTTGCCCCTAATTTACTCACACAATGATCCACTTATGCCCGGATCCTTGCTAGTTATCCCCAAATTGAGAATTCAATCTGGTTATGGTTAATAACATCTGGTTATTTATTCTAGTGAGCATTTTCCCAGTAACATCCAATCCCATAAATATAAGGAGTTACCAAATGAATAACTGGATTAAGGCTGCAATTGCGGCTATCGCACTCTCTGCCGCTACTGTTCAAGCTGCTACTGAAGTTAAAGTCGGCATGTCTGGTCGCTACTTCCCATTCACCTTCGTGAAACAGGACCAGCTACAAGGTTTTGAAGTGGATTTATGGGATGAGATCGGTAAACGTAATGACTATAACGTTGAATACGTGACAGCAAACTTCTCTGGTCTATTTGGTCTTCTTGAAACGGGTCGAATTGATACAATTTCAAACCAAATTACAATAACGGATGCACGTAAAGCGAAATACCTATTCGCAGACCCATACGTAGTAGACGGCGCACAGATTACGGTTCGCAAAGGCAATGACAGCATTCAAGGCATCGAAGACCTTGATGGCAAGACGGTTGCCGTAAACCTGGGTTCAAACTTTGAACAACTGTTACGCAGCTACGATAAAGATGGCAAAATCAATGTAAAGACCTATGACACAGGTATTGAACATGATGTGGCATTGGGTCGTGCAGATGCATTCGTCATGGATCGCCTATCAGCACTAGAGCTAATCAAAAAGACTGGTCTACCATTACAGCTAGCAGGACAGCCATTCGAAACGATTGAAAATGCATGGCCTTTCGTTAATAACGATAACGGCAAAAAACTGCAAGCTGAAGTAAACCAAGCATTAGCAGCAATGCGCGAAGATGGTACGCTAGAAAGCATCTCTCAAAAATGGTTCGGTGCGGACATTACTAAAAAGTAATTACTCACTCAACGTATTCAGAGCCCACTGCTTATACAGCGGTGGGCTTTTTGCTTTTGTGTACTGATTAAAAAGCCTGAACTAACAGTATTTCTAAACAATACTTCCAATAAAAATATGAGATAGATTATGGGATTTGACTTTAATTACATGCTGGGCCTGTTGCCAATACTTCTGAAGTATTTAGGCACCACTATGGAGATGGCAATTTGGGGCTTATTTTTCGCCCTAATTCTATCTTTGATACTGGCGAACATCCGTGTATTCAAAATCCCAGTACTCGATCAACTGAGCCAGCTGTATATTAGCTTCTTCCGAGGCACACCACTGCTGGTACAGCTGTTCCTTCTTTATTACGGCCTACCACAAGTGTTTCCGTGGATGGTTGGACTCGATGCTTTTGGCGCCGCCGTTATCGGTTTAACCCTGCACTTTGCGGCCTACATGGCTGAAAGTATTCGCGCAGCTATTATCGGTATCGATCGTAGCCAAATGGAAGCCAGTCTGTCTGTTGGAATGACAACCAGCCAAGCCATGCGTCGAGTGATCTTGCCACAAGCAACCCGTGTAGCGCTGCCTTCTTTGATGAACTATTTCATAGACATGATTAAGTCGACTTCCCTTGCTTTCACCTTAGGTGTGGCAGAAATCATGGCTAAAGCTCAAATGGAAGCGTCTTCAAGTTTCCGCTTCTTTGAGGCGTTCCTTGCGGTAGCGCTGATTTATTGGGGCGTGGTTATTATCCTCACTCGTATTCAAATTTGGGCTGAAGTGAAACTGAATAAGGCGTACGTACGATGATCAAATTACAAAATATCCACAAGCAATTTGGTGACACCGAAGTATTGAAAGGAATCGACCTAGAAATCAAGCAAGGTGAGATAATTGTCATCATAGGTTCAAGTGGAACGGGTAAATCTACATTATTACGCTGTGTAAATTTTCTAGAGCAAGCCGATCAAGGTGTTATTTCGATTGATGATATCAAGGTTGATACTCAGAAATATACTAAGGCAGAGGTGCTTGCACTGCGTCGTAAGACCGGTTTCGTATTCCAAAACTATGCACTATTTGCCCATCAAACCGCGAAGCAGAATATTGCAGAAGGTTTGATTACCGTTCGTGGTTGGAAAAAGCAGCAAGCTCATGAAAAAGCTCAACAAATACTCGACGATATAGGCCTAGGAGAGAAAGCTGATAGTTATCCAGCAGCGCTTTCTGGTGGTCAGCAACAACGTGTTGGTATTGGCCGCGCAATGGCCCTTCAGCCAGAGCTTTTATTGTTCGATGAGCCGACTTCAGCACTCGATCCTGAGTGGGTTGGCGAAGTACTTAACCTCATGAAAAAATTGGCAAATCAGCATCAAACCATGCTGGTGGTTACGCATGAAATGCAGTTCGCTAGAGAGGTCGCAGACCGAGTGATCTTCATGGCTGATGGCCACATTGTCGAACAGGGATCTCCACAGGATATTTTTGGTAGTCCACAGGATCCAAAATTAAAAAAATTCTTAAATAAGGTTGGGATCGACGAAGGATCCTTGTGATTTTAGTTATTCTACGTATAATCCCCCGACCGGAATTTTAGTTAACCCAATCATTGACACTTTTTGTGACAGTGATTACAATTCCGCCTCTTTGTTGAGAGGCGTCGGTTTTCCTTTCTTATATAAAGAAGAGAAAATATGCCCACGCCGGGTTTAACAAAAACCTAAAACTACTGATCAGTAAGGTAATTACAATGAAACGCACTTTTCAACCTACAGTTCTAAAGCGTAAGCGTACTCACGGTTTCCGTGCTCGCATGGCTACTAAGAACGGTCGCGCAACAATCAATGCACGTCGTGCAAAAGGCCGTAAGCGTCTTTCTAAGTAATCTTTGATTATTTTGAATAAGCTAGCCTTCGGTCGGGAGTTACGCTTGTTAACTCCCGAACATTATCAAAATGTCTTCAAGCAAGCTCATCGAGCAGGCTCCCCTCATTTCACCATCATTGCCCGAAATAACTCTCTTTCAAATCCTCGCCTTGGATTAGCTGTTCCGAAAAAGCAGATTAAAACCGCCGTGGGTCGTAACCGATTCAAGCGTCTTACTCGTGAAAGCTTTCGTAACACTCAACACAAACTTCCTAACAAAGATTTTGTTGTAATCGCTAAGAAGAGCGCGCAAGATTTAAGCAATGAAGAAATGTTCAAGCTACTCGACAAATTATGGCTTCGCCTGTCTCGCCCTTCGCGTGGATAGCGCTAATACCCATCTATTTTTATAGATGGTTTATTAGTCCACTCATCGGCCCACGCTGCCGATTTACTCCAACCTGCTCTTTATATGCGATAGAAGCGTTGAAAGCTCACGGTTTTGTAAAAGGGTGTTGGTTATCAGGCAAACGTCTATTAAAATGCCATCCTTTGAACGAAGGGGGCTTTGACCCCGTTCCACCAGTCCAAAAACAAGACAGAGATAAATAACGATGGATTCTCAACGTAATATCCTGTTAATCGCATTGGCTTTGGTTTCTTTCCTACTTTTCCAACAATGGAACGTAGCTAAGAACCCAGCTCCACAAGCGATTGAGCAGGCACAATCTGGCAGCACCCTACCAGCGCCATCTTATGCAGATGACTTAGACCCAGCTCCGGGCCAACAAGTCGCTTCTGCAAAAACTATCACAGTAACAACTGATGTACTGACTCTGTCAATTGATACGGTTGGTGGTGATGTCGTTCAAGCAAACCTAAATGAATACTCTGCAGAATTCGATTCTGAAGATACGTTTGTTCTTCTTAAGAACGAACCAGGTCACCAATTTATCGCTCAAAGCGGTCTAGTGGGTCCTCAAGGTATCGACCTAAGCAGCACAAACCGCCCTAGCTACACAGTATCAGCAGACAGCTTCACACTTGCTGATGGTCAGGATGAACTACGCATCCCGATGACTTACCAAGCGAACGGCCTTGAGTACACGAAAACATTCGTCCTTAAGCGTGGCAGCTACGCAATGGATGTTGAATACGATGTAGTCAACAACTCTGGTAACAACGCGACATTCGGCATGTACGCTCACCTACGTCAGAACGTTATGGACGACGGTGGTAGCCTAACAATGCCAACTTACCGTGGTGGTGCTTACTCTACGGAAGATACGCGTTACAAAAAATACAGCTTCGACGATATGCAAGATCGCAACCTGTCTCTTAACCTAGCAAATGGTCAAGGTTGGGCAGCGATGATTCAGCACTACTTTGCAAGTGCATGGATTCCTCGCGACGAAGCCGGCAGCAACCTTTACACTCGTGTAATCGGTAACCTTGGCGACATCGGTGTTCGTATGCCGAACAAAACCATCGCTACTGGCGACGAAGCAAGCTTTAAAGCAACGCTTTGGGTTGGTCCAAAACTTCAAGACCAAATGGCTGCAGTTGCACCAAACCTAGACCTAGTAGTTGACTACGGTTGGTTATGGTTCATTGCCAAACCACTTCATACTCTGCTTTCGTTCATTCAAGGCATCGTTGTGAACTGGGGTCTAGCCATTATCTGTCTAACCTTCATCGTTCGTGGTGCTATGTACCCACTAACGAAAGCTCAGTACACGTCTATGGCGAAAATGCGTATGCTTCAGCCTAAGCTGACTGCAATGCGTGAGCGTATTGGCGATGACCGCCAACGCATGAGCCAAGAAATGATGGAGCTGTACAAGAAAGAGAAAGTAAACCCACTTGGTGGCTGTTTACCTATCGTCTTGCAGATGCCTATCTTCATTTCGCTATACTGGGCACTAATGGAGTCTGTTGAACTGCGTCACTCACCGTTCTTCGGTTGGATTACTGACCTTTCAGCACAAGACCCATACTACATCTTGCCACTTCTGATGGGTGCTTCAATGTTCCTAATCCAGAAGATGAGCCCGACAACTGTAACGGATCCAATGCAGCAGAAGATCATGACCTTTATGCCGGTTATGTTCACATTCTTCTTCCTGTTCTTCCCTTCAGGTCTGGTTCTTTACTGGCTAGTATCGAACATCGTAACTCTGATTCAGCAAACGCTTATCTACCGAGCGCTGGAAAAGAAAGGCTTACACTCTAAGTAAGTTCGATAATAGAAAGAGATAAAGAAAGGCGACCAAAAGGTCGCCTTTTTGTTTTTAGCTGATTACAATTCAGCTAATTGATTAATCGTGAACACCCCTTTTTGGCTCTCACATGCTAACAGGCACAACTATGACTACAGATACGATTGTTGCTCAAGCGACCGCGCCCGGCCGTGGTGGCGTCGGTATTATCCGCGTTTCCGGCCCATTGGCGACTCAGGTTGCTCTAGAAGTAACAGGAAAAACACTCAAGCCTCGCTACGCTGAGTACCTACCGTTTAAATCTGACGATGGCATCGAACTCGACCAAGGTATCGCGCTTTACTTCCCTAACCCGCACTCGTTTACCGGCGAAGACGTATTAGAGTTGCAAGGCCACGGCGGCCCAGTGGTTATGGATATGCTAATCAAACGTATCCTTACTATCTCAGGCGTGCGAGCTGCGCGTCCTGGTGAGTTCTCAGAGCGTGCCTTTTTGAACGACAAGATGGACTTAACGCAAGCAGAGGCGATTGCTGACTTAATTGATGCAAGCTCAGAGGAAGCAGCAAAATCGGCTCTACAATCGCTACAAGGTGAGTTTTCTAAACGTATTAACACGCTAGTTGATTCACTGATTTACCTACGAATCTATGTTGAAGCGGCTATCGACTTCCCTGAAGAAGAAATTGATTTTCTTGCTGACGGTAAAGTAAGTACTGACTTACAAGCTATCATCGACAACCTCGAAGCCGTACGACAAGAAGCCAATCAAGGCGCTATTATGCGTGAAGGCATGAAAGTCGTGATTGCAGGTCGCCCAAATGCCGGTAAATCAAGCTTATTGAATGCGCTGTCAGGTAAAGAGTCTGCGATTGTGACCGATATTGCCGGTACCACGCGTGATGTACTGCGTGAACATATCCATATTGATGGTATGCCACTGCATATTATCGATACAGCAGGCCTGCGTGATGCTTCTGATGAAGTAGAAAAAATCGGTATTGAACGTGCTTGGGAAGAAATAGCTCAGGCAGACCGCGTTTTATTTATGGTCGATGGCACCACAACAGACGCGACTGACCCACAAGATATATGGCCAGATTTCGTTGATCGACTACCAAATAACATCGGTATGACAGTGATCCGTAATAAAGCAGATCAAACCAGTGAAGATCTCGGTATTTGTCACGTTAACGATCCTACGTTGATTCGATTATCAGCTAAAACAGGCGAAGGAGTCGACGCATTACGTAGCCATCTTAAAGAATGCATGGGCTTTGCTGGTGGTCATGAAGGCGGCTTTATGGCACGACGTCGTCACTTAGATGCACTTGAACGAGCGTCTGAGCACCTAGATATCGGTCAACAACAGCTTGAAGGCTACATGGCTGGCGAGATCTTAGCGGAAGAACTTCGTATCACCCAACAGTACCTTAATGAGATAACGGGTGAATTCAGTTCTGATGATCTTTTAGGTCGCATCTTCTCTTCATTCTGTATCGGTAAATAACCTTTAAAGGCCGGCTCGCGCTGGCCTTTTTCTTTTGTAAGGACAGCTTAATGATCCACATTATAACAGGCAGTACTTTGGGCGGCGCCGAATACGTTGGCGATCACCTTAATGATCTTCTTGAGGAGCAAGGGCATAAGATAACCCTTCACAATCAACCTGAATACAATGAGATTCCACAACAAGACGTTTGGTTACTGGTTACCTCAACTCATGGTGCAGGCGAATTTCCAGATAATATTAAGCCGTTTATCAACGCATTAACTCAACAGTCTCCAGACTTAAATCAGGTTCGCTTTGCTGTCGTGGCGCTTGGTGATTCTAGTTATGATACCTTCTGTTTGGCGGGAAAATCAGTCCACAGCCAACTGGAAGAACTCGGAGCTCACCCTATTTCAGCCTGTTTTACCATCGATATACTTGAAACTCCGGTGCCAGAAGACGCCGCTGAAGAATGGTTTAACGATCATAGTGACCAGTTTTAACCCCTCCTTTCTCTAAAAAAGCGGCTTATGCCGCTTTTTTTATCTCTAAATATCGTGATTGTGAATAACTTTTTAAAAAATTAATCGAAAAATATGTCATTTTTTTCAATTTCTCCTGTGGATAAGATCATACATATACGGTGATTAACCTATAGTTATCCAAATAATAACTTTCAGGCTAATTCTCCCCTGTGAATAAGTAGCCATTTTGATCCCAGCTAATCCTCATCATGATCAAAGTTAGATCACATACTTTGATCCAAAAAAGATCCATGATCTTGTTGATCATTTTTGACTTATCCACAGATACCCTCGATCCTAATAATAGATATAATAAAAGATCTCTATAAAGATCTTATCTATATTAATTAAAAACCGCTTTATCGAAAAATCCCAAAAACGTTTTCTCAAGCTATGAAAACAGGTAGAATATCGCTCCTTTTTATCAATCTAGAAAACGTTTGAATACCCGAGGTCGGTTCATGCTTTATCACGAAAAATTTGACGTCATCGTTGTTGGTGGTGGCCATGCAGGAACGGAAGCCGCACTCGCATCTGCACGTACTGGTCAAAGTACGTTACTACTCACTCATAATATCGATACGTTGGGACAAATGTCTTGCAACCCTGCTATTGGTGGGATCGGTAAGGGCCACTTGGTAAAAGAGGTCGATGCAATGGGTGGATTAATGGCACAAGCTATTGATCATGCAGGTATTCAGTTCAGAACGTTAAACGCATCAAAAGGTCCTGCGGTACGTGCAACTCGTGCACAAGCTGACCGCGCGCTTTACAAAGCCTTTGTTCGAAATGTTCTTGAAAACACACCAAACCTAACTCTGTTTCAACAATCGGTTGATGACTTGATCGTTGAGCAGGATCAAGTGGTGGGTGTTGTTACACAGATGGGCCTTAAGTTCCGCGCTAACGCAGTGGTACTGACGGTCGGCACATTTCTAGGTGGAAAAATCCATATTGGTATGGAAAGCTCTTCAGGCGGTCGTGCTGGTGATCCACCATCGATCGCACTGGCTGACCGTCTTCGTGATCTTCCATTCCGAGTTGATCGCCTGAAAACGGGTACACCTCCTCGTATCGATGCACGTAGCGTTGATTTTTCAGAGTTAGAGGTTCAGCACGGTGATAACCCAACACCTGTATTTTCGTTCATGGGTAACCGAGCTCAACAGCCTCGCCAAATTCCATGCTACATAACGCACACTAACGAAAATACGCATGACGTTATTCGCGCCAATCTCGATCGTAGCCCAATGTACGCGGGCGTGATTGAAGGTATTGGCCCGCGCTACTGTCCATCGATTGAAGACAAAGTGATGCGTTTTGCTGACAAGAACAGTCACCAAATTTTTATTGAACCTGAAGGCCTAACGACCCATGAGCTATACCCGAATGGTATCTCGACAAGTCTGCCGTTTGATGTTCAGGTTCAAATCGTTCGTTCAATGAAGGGCTTTGAAAATGCTCACATCGTTCGTCCTGGTTATGCAATTGAGTACGATTTCTTTGATCCTCGCGACCTGAAGCTGACTTACGAAACTAAGTTTATCAAGGGTCTGTTCTTTGCTGGTCAAATCAACGGCACGACTGGCTACGAAGAAGCGGCAGCACAAGGTTTGATGGCGGGTCTTAATGCAAGCTTGTTTACGCAAGGCAAAGAAGGCTGGAGCCCGCGTCGCGACCAAGCTTACATGGGCGTTCTTATTGATGACCTATCGACCATGGGTACCAAAGAACCTTACCGCATGTTTACTTCTCGCGCGGAATACCGTTTGTTGTTGCGTGAAGACAACGCGGATATTCGTTTGACTGAAAAATCTCGTGAGCTTGGCTTGGTGGATGATGCTCGTTGGGCTCGATTCAACGAGAAAGTAGAAAACATGGAGAAAGAACGTCAACGTCTGAAAGAAACGTGGATCAATCCAAAATCTGAAGATGTTGATCAACTGAACCAGATCCTCAAAACACCAATGTCTCGTGAAGCGAGTGGTGAGGATCTTCTTCGTCGCCCTGAAATGACTTATTCACAGCTAACTTCGTTAGATCGTTTTGGTCCGGCACTGGAAGATCAACAAGCTTCTGAGCAAGTTGAGATCCAAGTTAAGTACGATGGTTATATTCAGCGCCAACAAGATGAAATTGAAAAATCACTACGCCATGAAAATACCAAGCTGCCTGCTGATATCGATTACAGTCAGGTGAAAGGGCTTTCCAACGAAGTGGTTCTAAAGCTAACAACAGCTAAGCCTGATTCAATTGGCATTGCTTCTCGTATTTCAGGCATTACGCCTGCGGCAATCTCTATTTTATTGGTTTATCTTAAAAAACACGGCCTGTTGAAAAAGGGTGAGGAAGCATAATGAGCGTATTACGCGAAAAACTGGATCACCTAATTGACCAGACTGAGCTTGAAGTATCTGAAAAGCAACGTGGCCAATTAGTTGGTTACGTTGAGTTACTCAACAAGTGGAACAAAGCTTACAACCTAACGTCAGTTCGTGACCCGCTCGAAATGATGGTGAAACATATCTTAGATAGCATCATTGTTAGCACTCACTTACAAGGTAAGCGCTTTATTGACGTTGGTACGGGCCCTGGTTTACCTGGGATCCCTCTCTCAATCATGAATCCTGACTGTGAGTTTTACTTGCTAGATAGCTTAGGTAAGCGTATTCGTTTTATTAAGCAGGTGGTTCATGAATTGGGTATCGATAACGTCGTACCGGTTCAAAGTCGCGTTGAAGAATTTCAACCTGAAGAAAAGTTTGATGCAGTACTCAGTCGTGCATTTGCGTCAATGACAGACATGGTAGAGTGGTGTCACCATTTACCTAAAGAGCAATCCGGTGTATTTTTGGCTCTTAAGGGACAACATCCTAGAGACGAAATTGACCTGTTACCTGAATGGTGTTCAGTGACAGACATTAAAGCTTTGCAAGTGCCAGAGCTTGATGGAGAGCGTCATCTAGTAACTTTATCGCGTCAGGGATAATCAGCGAGGCCATAGTGGGTAAAATCGTAGCAATTGCCAACCAGAAGGGTGGCGTAGGAAAAACAACAACTTGCATTAATTTGGCAGCATCAATGGCGGCAACAAAACGCAAGATATTGGTTGTTGACCTCGATCCTCAAGGTAATGCCACTATGGCAAGCGGTGTCGACAAATATCAGGTTGAAGCAACTGCTTACGATTTGTTAGTTGAAGAGACTCCATTTGATGAGGTAGTTTGTCGAAGTACATCTGGCAATTACGACCTTATCGCCGCAAACGGTGATGTGACTGCGGCGGAAATCAAATTAATGGAAGTGTTTGCCCGTGAAGTTCGTCTCAAAAACGCGCTGGCATCCATTCGCAGTAACTATGATTTCATCTTTATTGATTGCCCACCGTCATTAAACCTTCTTACAATCAACGCGATGGCTGCGGCCGATTCCGTATTGGTTCCTATGCAATGTGAATATTTTGCTTTGGAAGGTTTAACTGCGTTGATGGATACCATCAGTAAGCTCGCAGCTGTAGTAAACGAAGATCTGAAGATCGAAGGTCTTCTGCGTACAATGTACGATCCTCGTAACCGCTTATCGAACGAAGTATCTGATCAACTCAAAAAACATTTCGGTAGTAAAGTATATCGAACTGTAATCCCTAGAAATGTGCGTCTGGCAGAAGCGCCGAGTCATGGCAAGCCAGCAATGTACTACGACAAATATTCCGCAGGTGCTAAGGCATATCTTGCTCTTGCAGGAGAAATGTTGCGTCGTGAAGAAGTCCCAGTATAGGTCTAACCAAAGGAATTCGCTCAATGTCTAAGCGTGGTTTAGGAAAGGGGTTAGATGCATTGCTTGCAACTAGCTCGTTGGCTCGTGAAAAACAACAAGCCGCTTCTCATAGTCAGGCGTTGTCGGCTGATGGGGAGTTCATCGAGCTTGCTGTCGGTTGCTTAAAGCCAGGTGTATATCAACCGCGTAAGGATATTGCGCCGGAAGCTCTAGAAGAGTTGGCCGCATCTATCCAGTCTCAGGGCATTATTCAGCCAATCGTTGTACGTCCGTTAACACAAGGGCAGTTCGAGATTATTGCTGGTGAACGTCGTTGGAGAGCGGCTCGTCAAGCTGGCCTGAAGCAGGTGCCGTGCTTGATCAAGAAAGTTGAAGACAAAGCCGCGATTGCGATGGCATTGATCGAGAACATTCAGCGAGAAGATCTGAATGTTATTGAAGAAGCGCAGGCTTTAGAGCGCTTACAGAATGAATTTGAACTGACGCACCAAAAGGTTGCTGAAGTGATTGGTAAGTCACGTGCGACGGTCAGTAATTTACTGCGCCTGAACCAGTTGGCTGAACCAGTGAAGGTTTTGGTTGTGTCAAAGCAACTAGAGATGGGGCACGCTCGAGCATTGCTTGCGCTTGAAGGTGACACCCAGGTTGAAGCAGCGAATACTGCGGCAGCTAAAAAAATGACCGTGCGTCAAACAGAGCAGCTTGTTAAAAAGTGTCTAAAACCTGAGGTTGAGTCAGAACCTAAGGCTGAAGACACAGAATCTATTGAACTTTCAAGAAGACTCTCGGAAAAATTGCAAGCAAACGTTTCAGTCACTCGTTCTGTTAGCGGTAAGTCAAAAGTGACGATTACTCTTGATGAGCCTCACAAATTAGAGCAACTTATTGCTAAACTAGAGTACTAAATGAGATAATTGATTTAGGTCAATTATGTAATAAACAAGTAATTTCGTACAAAAGTTGTAGGTTTGTATACAGAAATGTAAATGATTGCTGCATTTTTATTGCAATCAATTTGGCTGAACGTATAATTTTCGCCAATTTCTCAGCACGCTTTTAAGCGAGTGGTAAAGTGGGCTTAAAGAGGAACGAATACATGGTAGCGGCGTTAGCAAGACCAGGACGAGTGCTTGCAAAGCAAATGTTATTGATCGAGCTTAGCGCGGTTATATTAGTGGCGGTAGGGTTAGGTTTAGCTGTTAATCCTGATTGGGGTTTTGCTGCATTAATCGGTGGCGGTATTTTTGTCATTGCTAATGTGGTTTTTTGTGTGTGTGCTTTCCTATTTTGTGGAGCTCGCGCAACTAAGTTAGTTGCAGCGTCGTTCTATGCAGGCGAAGTGCTAAAAATCTTAATCACAGTTTTACTATTCTCTATTGTCTACATGTATATGCAGGTGGAATTAGTTCCCCTCAAACTGACCTATTTACTGGTTCTAGGTATTAATATCTTTGCGCCAGTGCTTTTCATTAACAATAAAAAATAGGATGAGTTATGGCTGCGCCAACAGCATCCGGATACATTGAACACCATTTACAAAACCTTTCTTTAGCTAAGTTTGGTCTTGTAGAGGAAACAAGTTTCTGGAACGTACATATAGACAGTCTGTTTTTTTCTGTGTTGACAGGGGTGTTATTCCTTTGGGTTTTTCGCTCAGTCGCTAAGAAAGCAACAGTAGGTGTACCTGGTAAGCTTCAGTGTTTTGTTGAAATGGTAGTGGAATTCGTTGGCGACAACGTTAAAGAAACTTTCCATGGCCGCAATCCTCTGGTAGCTCCATTAGCACTGACTATATTCTGCTGGATTATCATAATGAACTTGATGGACCTAGTGCCTATCGATTTCTTACCATATCCTGCAGAGCATTGGCTAGGTATCCCTTATTTGAAAGTGGTTCCTACAGCTGATGTAAATATAACAATGGCAATGGCTTTAGGTGTTTTTGCTCTGATGATCTTCTACAGCATCAAAGTGAAAGGCTTGGGCGGATTTGCTAAAGAATTGGCACTGCATCCATTTAATCACCCAATCATGATTCCATTTAACTTGGTACTTGAGGTAATTTCGTTATTAGCGAAGCCACTATCTCTAGGTATGCGTTTATTTGGTAATATGTTTGCGGGTGAGGTGGTGTTTATTCTTATCGCGGCAATGCTACCGTGGTACTTACAATGGGTAGGTGCACTACCTTGGGCTATCTTCCATATCTTGGTTATTTTGATTCAAGCGTTTGTTTTCATGATGTTGACAATCGTTTACTTATCAATGGCTCATGAAGATAGTGATCACTAAAAAAATTTTTAAGCTTTATTCTAACTATTAATGTTAATCGGAGAACGTAAATGGAAACTGTACTAAGTTTTTCAGCAATCGCTGTTGCTATCATTGTTGGTCTTTGTGCCGTAGGTACTGCAATTGGTTTTGCTATTCTTGGTGGTAAATTCCTAGAAGGCGCTGCGCGTCAACCTGAAATGGCTCCAATGCTACAAGTTAAGATGTTCATTATCGCTGGTCTACTGGATGCTGTTCCAATGATCGGTATCGTAATCGCACTACTATTCACGTTTGCTAACCCATTTGTAAGTCAGCTAGCAGGCTAATTAGCTTTTAATAGTTAATTAAATTTTTGTAGTTGATTCTTAACGAGGAGTAGCTGTTGTGAATATGAACGCAACTCTGTTGGGTCAAGCAATTGCTTTTTCACTGTTTGTTTGGTTCTGCATGAAATATGTATGGCCACCAATCATACAAGCAATTGAAGAACGTCAGAAGAAAATTGCTGACGGTCTTGTAGCCGCTGAACGCGCTGCGAAAGACTTGAACCTAGCACAAGCCAACGCTTCCGAGCAAATGAAGGAAGCGAAGCGCACTGCAACTGAGGTTATTGATCAGGCAAATAAACGTAAAGCTCAAATTATTGATGAAGCTCGCGAAGAGGCTCAGGCAGAACGCCAGAAGATCTTAACGCAAGCTGAAGCAGAAATTGAAGCTGAACGCACACGTGCCCGTGATGACCTGCGCAAACAAGTCGCAACTCTGGCTATCGCTGGTGCTGAGAAAATCCTTGAGCGTACTATCGATAAAGATGTACACAATGATCTTCTTAACAACATTACTGCAAAACTTTAAAGCAAGGGGCTGTATATGTCTGATTTGACTACAATCGCACGCCCCTATGCTAAAGCAGCGTTTGACTTTGCGGTAGATAAAGGTGAGCTAGACCAATGGGGTCAAATGCTTACTTTTGCTGCCGAAGTGGCACAAAATGATGATGTTCATAATTTATTAAGCAGTTCTATGACTGCTGAAAAGTTAGCTGAAGTATTCATTGTAATTTGTGGCGAACAATTTGATGAATTCGGCCAGAACTTAATTAAAGTGATGGCAGAGAATGGTCGTTTAATGGCCTTTCCTGATGTTTGTAAACAGTTCTTATTGCTTAAACAAGAGCATGAGAAAGAAATCGACGTTGAAGTAACTTCAGCCGTTGAGCTTTCTGAAGAACAACGTACAAGCATCATCAGCAAATTGGAACTGCGCCTAGCGCGCAAAGTTCAGCTGAATTGCAGTATAGATGAGACTCTACTTAGTGGAGTTATTATTCGAGCCGGAGACCTAGTCATCGATAACTCAGCGCGCAGTCGTTTAGACCGCCTGAGCGATGCATTGCAGTCTTAATGGGGATTGGAGCATGCAACTTAATTCCACTGAAATTAGCGATCTAATTAAACAACGTATTGAATCTTTCGACGTTGTTAGTGAAGCTCGCAATGAAGGTACTATCGTTTCTGTAAGCGATGGCATCCTTAGCATTCACGGCCTAGCGGACGTGATGCAAGGTGAAATGATCGAACTACCGGGTGGCCGTTACGCGCTAGCACTAAACTTGAACCGTGATTCGGTTGGTGCTGTTGTAATGGGCCCGTATGCTGACCTACAGGAAGGCATGAAAGTTACAGGTACTGGTCGTATTCTTGAAGTACCAGTAGGTCCTGAAATGCTTGGCCGTGTTGTAAACACGCTAGGTGAGCCAATTGATGGCAAAGGTCCTATCGAAGCGAAATTAACTTCGCCTGTAGAAATTATCGCACCAGGTGTAATCGAGCGTAAATCGGTAGATCAACCTGTTCAAACTGGTTACAAGTCAGTTGACTCAATGATCCCTATCGGTCGTGGTCAACGTGAACTAGTAATCGGTGACCGTCAGACTGGTAAAACAGCAATGGCGATCGATGCGATTATTAACCAGAAAGACTCTGGTATTTTCTCTATCTACGTAGCTATCGGCCAAAAAGCGTCGACTATTGCTAACGTAGTTCGCAAATTAGAAGAGCACGGCGCACTGGCTAACACTGTTGTTGTTGTTGCATCTGCTTCTGAATCTGCAGCGCTGCAATATCTTGCACCGTATGCTGGTTGTGCGATGGGTGAATACTTCCGTGACCGCGGCGAAGATGCACTGATTGTTTATGATGATCTATCTAAGCAAGCGGTAGCTTACCGTCAAATTTCACTACTACTTAAGCGTCCACCTGGCCGTGAAGCGTTCCCTGGTGATGTTTTCTACCTTCACTCTCGTCTACTAGAGCGTGCTGCTCGTGTAAGCGAAGCATACGTAGAAAAGTTCACTAACGGTGAAGTGACAGGCAAGACTGGTTCTTTAACCGCTCTTCCTATCATCGAAACGCAAGCTGGTGACGTATCTGCATTCGTACCAACGAACGTAATCTCGATTACTGATGGTCAGATCTTCCTACAAACTGAGCTATTCAACGCGGGCGTACGTCCAGCTGTTGACCCAGGTATCTCAGTTTCTCGTGTAGGTGGTTCGGCGCAGACTAAAATCATCAAGAAGCTATCAGGTGGTATCCGTACCGCTCTAGCTCAATACCGTGAACTTGCAGCATTTGCACAGTTCTCATCGGATCTTGATGAAGCGACCAAAAAGCAACTAGACCACGGTCAAAAAGTTACAGAACTGATGAAGCAGAAACAATATGCTCCTATGTCTGTATTTGACCAAGCTCTAGTAATCTTCGCTGCAGAGCGTGGATACCTTCAAGACGTAGAACTTTCTAAAGTTCTAGATTTTGAAGCTGCTTTACTGTCGTTTGCTCGTGGTCAATACGCTGATCTAGCAACACAGATCGACGCAACGGGTGCTTTCAACAAAGAAATCGAAGCTGAGCTGAAGAAGCTTGTTGACGATTTCAAGGCAACCCAGACCTGGTAATTGGTAGGTGGTCTTAGGGCCACCTCATACCATTAACGGAGAGTAACGATGGCCGGCGCAAAAGAGATACGTAATAAAATCGGTAGTGTTAAAAGCACACAGAAGATTACGAAAGCAATGGAAATGGTAGCAGCTTCGAAAATGCGTCGATCTCAAGACGCAATGGAAGCTACTCGTCCATATGCAGAAACAATGCGTAAAGTGATCGGTCATTTGGCGAATGGTAGCCTCGAGTATAAGCATCCTTATCTTGAGGAACGTGAAGCCAAACGTGTTGGTTACATCATCGTTTCTACAGACCGTGGTCTTTGTGGTGGTTTGAACATTAACTTGTTCAAGAAAGCTATGAATGACATGAAAGATTGGTCTGAGAAAGGTGCTGATGTAGAACTTGCAATTGTAGGTACTAAAGCAACAGCATTTTTCAATAACAGCGGCGCGAAAGTAGCAGCTCAAGTTTCTGGTCTGGGCGATCGTCCAAGCCTTGAAGACTTGATTGGCTCTGTAAGCGTTATGCTGAAGAAATATGATGAAGGTGAATTGGATCGCCTGTTCGTAGTGTTTAACAGATTTGAAAACACTATGGTTCAAGAACCAACGATCGATCAATTACTTCCTTTGCCTAAATCAGACAGCGAAGAAATGAAACGCAGTCATTCTTGGGACTACATTTATGAGCCCGAGCCAAAACCACTACTAGATGCACTATTAGTTCGATACGTCGAATCTCAAGTGTATCAAGGTGTGGTCGAGAATCTTGCTTGTGAGCAAGCAGCTCGAATGATTGCAATGAAATCAGCAACAGATAACGCTGGTGACATTATTGATGACTTAGAACTTGTGTATAACAAAGCCCGTCAATCGGCGATTACACAAGAACTTTCTGAGATCGTTTCAGGCGCAGCTGCGGTTTAAGCTTAGGTAAAACTAAATAGTTAGAGGATTAACGATGGCTACAGGTAAGATCGTACAGATCATTGGTGCGGTAGTCGACGTAGAGTTCCCACAGGGCGAAGTACCTCGTGTATACGATGCTCTGAATGTTAATGAAGTGACAGAACGTCTAGTTCTTGAAGTTCAGCAACAACTTGGCGGTGGCGTAGTACGCGCAATCGTAATGGGTAGCTCTGATGGTTTACGTCGTGGTTTGACAGTTGAAAATACTGGCGCTCCAATCTCGGTACCAGTAGGTACTAAGACACTTGGTCGTATCATGAACGTCCTAGGTGACGCAATTGATGAGTGTGGTGAAATCGGTGCTGAAGAGCATTACGCAATTCACCGCGAAGCTCCAAGCTACGAAGAGCAGTCTAACGAGACTTCTCTTCTAGAAACTGGTGTTAAAGTAATCGACTTGATTTGTCCATTCGCTAAGGGTGGTAAAATCGGTCTATTCGGTGGTGCTGGTGTAGGTAAGACCGTTAACATGATGGAACTTATCAACAACATCGCACTTCAACACTCAGGCCTATCTGTATTTGCAGGTGTAGGTGAGCGTACTCGTGAAGGTAACGATTTCTACTTTGAGATGCAGGAAGCTGGTGTTGTAAACATCGAAAACCCTGAAGAATCAAAAGTAGCGATGGTTTACGGTCAGATGAACGAGCCACCAGGTAACCGTCTACGTGTTGCACTGACTGGTCTAACAATGGCTGAGCGCTTCCGTGACGAAGGTCGTGACGTTCTACTGTTTGTTGATAACATCTACCGTTACACACTAGCAGGTACTGAAGTATCAGCACTTCTAGGTCGTATGCCTTCTGCGGTAGGTTACCAACCTACACTAGCTGAAGAAATGGGTGTTCTACAAGAGCGTATCACGTCAACTAAAGCTGGTTCTATCACGTCTGTACAGGCGGTATATGTACCTGCGGATGACTTGACTGACCCGTCTCCAGCAACAACGTTCGCTCACTTAGATGCAACGGTAGTACTTAACCGTAATATCGCATCTATGGGTCTATACCCAGCGATCGACCCGCTAGATTCTACTTCACGTCAACTGGATCCATTGGTAGTTGGACAAGAGCACTACGACATCGCTCGTGGCGTTCAGTCTACTCTTCAGCGCTATAAAGAGCTGAAAGATATCATTGCTATCCTAGGTATGGATGAGCTATCTGAAACAGATAAGCAAGTTGTATCTCGTGCTCGTAAGATTGAGAAGTTCCTAACTCAGCCTTACCACGTAGCGGAAGTATTTACAGGTGACCCAGGCGTTTACGTACCTCTTAAAGAGACTCTACGTGGCTTCCAAGGTCTTCTATCTGGTGAATACGATGACATTCCAGAGCAAGCGTTCATGTACTGTGGTGCAATTGACGAAGCTATTGAGAATGCTAAGAAGCTATAAGGCTAACTAGGAGGCGATATGGCAGCAATAACCTTTCACCTAGACGTTGTAAGTGCAGAGAAACAAATTTTCTCAGGCCTTGTTGAGACGTTTCAGGTGACCGGTAGTGAGGGTGAGCTTGGTATTTTCCATGGTCACACTCCACTGCTGACCGCTATCAAGCCTGGTATGGTGCGTATTGTTAAGCAGCACGGCCACGAAGAAATTATTTATGTTTCTGGTGGTATGGTAGAAGTTCAACCTGGTACAGCGACTGTACTGGCTGATACGGCTATCCGTGGTGAAGAACTAGACGCAGCAAAGGCGGAAGAAGCTAAACGCAAGGCTGTGGAGAATATCCAAAATCAGCATGGCGATATAGACTTCGCACAAGCGGCCGGTGAACTGGCTAAAGCCATTGCTCAGTTACGAGTTATCGAACTGACAAAACAGCGCCGTTAATCTTTTATAAGATTATTGGTTCTGTAATAAAGGCGACCTTAGGGTCGCCTTTTTGCTTTTCTGGAATCTCGGAAATGTTCAGTTTTACGTATCAGTAATGGTTTAGTTGCCATTGATATTTAATTTTTTGGCTAAAAACGGTTACAATATCGGCTTAATAAAAATAATGTTGGATAGGTTTACAATGAAGTTTAGTGCGGTAATTCTCGCAGCGGGCAAAGGCACTCGCATGTATTCAAACACACCAAAGGTTCTGCATACTCTTGCGGGTAAGCCGATGGTTAAACATGTTATCGATACATGTAATGGTCTTGGTGCTCAAAACATCCACTTGGTCTACGGTCATGGTGGTGAGCAGATGAAGTCTACGCTAGCGAGCGAGACGGTTAACTGGGCACTGCAAGCTGAACAGTTAGGTACTGGCCACGCGGTCGATCAGGCATCAGCACATTTCGCTGATGATGAAAAAGTACTCGTGCTATATGGTGACGTTCCTCTAATCTCACCTGAAACCATTGAAAACCTATTAGACGCTCAACCAAACGGTGGTATCGCATTACTTACTGTCGTTCTAGATAACCCTATGGGTTACGGTCGTATCATTCGTCGCAACGGTCCTGTGGTGGCTATTGTTGAGCAGAAAGATGCATCCGATGAGCAGAAGCTTATCAAAGAGATTAATACTGGCGTTATGGTTGCAACGGGTGGTGACCTTAAGCGTTGGTTATCAGGCTTAAGCAATGATAACGCGCAAGGTGAGTACTACCTGACAGACGTTATTGCAGCGGCTCACGATGAAGGCCGTGCGGTTGAAGCGGTTCACCCTGTAAACCCAATTGAAGTTGAAGGCGTTAACGATCGTTCTCAACTGGCTCGTTTAGAGCGCGCTTACCAAGCGGAGCAAGCAGACAAACTATTGAAGCAAGGCGTAATGCTTCGCGATCCTAGTCGCTTTGACCTACGTGGTGAGCTTCAATGTGGTATGGATGTTGAGATTGATACTAACGTTATCATCGAAGGTAGCGTAAGTATTGGTGATAACGTGGTTATCGGCACTGGTTGTGTATTGAAAGACTGTGAGATTGATGACAACACTATCGTGCGCCCATACAGCGTAATCGAAGGTGCGACAATTGGTGAAGACTGTACGGTTGGTCCATTCACTCGCTTACGTCCAGGTGCCGACATGCGTAATAATTCGCACGTGGGTAACTTCGTAGAAGTGAAGAATACGCGTCTAGGTGAAGGTTCAAAAGCCAACCACCTGACTTACCTTGGCGATGCAGAAATTGGTCAGCGTGTAAACGTTGGCGCTGGTGCTATCACTTGTAACTATGATGGTGCTAACAAGTTTAAGACCATTATTGGCGATGACGTATTTGTCGGTTCAGATAGCCAGTTAATCGCTCCAGTAACGATTGGAAACGGTGCCACTGTTGGTGCAGGTTCTACAGTAACTCGTGATGTTTCTGAAAACGAACTTGTTATTAGCCGCGCTAAAGAACGCAAGATTGCGAATTGGCAGCGTCCGGTTAAGAAAAAATAGCTTCACTATAAATCAGATGATTGCGATAGAGCCAATAGCACTGCTACTGACTTTTTCTAAGTTATCCTAGATGCAAAAAAGAGCGAGTAATCTCGCTCTTTTTTTGTTTTAGTGAAACTAGAAACTAAAAGTTAGTCTTGTTTCTCATCTGCCACTACACGAGAGTTATCCGGTGTAGCGAACTGTTCTGACAGTTCTTTGTTTGAAATGATGTAGCCAACCCACAATGCGCCCAAACAAATAACCACCGCAATACCAGTAGCGCTTAGCGCTTGGCTCGCCATTGCTGCCACCAATGCACTTGCTAGGCCACTGATACTGATTTGCAGGCTGTTTTGCAAGCCAGCAGCTGTTGCTGGGCTTTGTCTTGCGCTTGATAAGGCACGGTTAACGACGATTGGGTAAAGTGCACCATTCGCTACAGCAATCAAACAGAAAGGCGCTAGTAAAGGCCAGATAGACGTCAATTCCCATTGTGATGCAATGAAAATAAGCATCGCGGCAACGCTGAACAAGCCAATAAGGTTACGTAATACTGGGCCATCACCGTATTTCTTCACCGCTTGCTTACCGAAGTAACCACCCGCCATGAATGCGATTGTTTGTGGGATAAAGCTAAGGCCGATGTCTTTTGCTTCATAACCTAGCTGAGCCATGATCTCTGGCATACCTGTTAAGTAAGCGAAGAACGCAGCTGATGCCGATGCAAACATCAAAACATTACCCATGTAAGGTTTTGATTTAAGAAGCGCTTTGATGTCTGTTTTGATCGACGTCTGTTTTACTTCTGGTGCTTCTTTTGGTTGAGCCATTGTTGTTGCGATCAACAGTGCCCCCATCAACGTCAACGTGATGAAGATACTGTGCCAACCAAAGCTATCTGCCAGTAACACACCCAGTTGAGGTGCTAGTGCTGGTGATAACGCGACCAAAGGCATAATGGTTGCAAAAATTTGCTGGCTGCTGCTTTGAGAGTAACGCTTAATAACCATTGCTTGCCAAATTACCGCAGGAGCACATACGCCGATCGCTTGAATAAAGCGCAATGTCAGTAGGTGCCATACTTCGGTGCTGAATGCCAAACCGAATGAAGCTGCAGTAAATATAACTAGGCCAAGTGCTAGCGTATTGCGGTGACCATATTTGTCACTCGCTAGCCCCCAAAGAAGCTGACCCATCGCCATGCCGCCAAGGAATACGGTTAGAGACAGTGCAATCTGCTCTGGACCGGTTGCGAAATCGATTTCCATTGCCTTAAATGCAGGGAGGTACATATCAGTCGCAATAAAACCAAGCATTGAGAGTACTGCAAGGTAAACCAATTGAAATTTAGAAATATTCATAAGATGCCATTAAACTAAAGGTAGTGATGTTTTTATCATCAAAAAAATTGTTTGATAATCAGAGGTGAAAGTCCCTGTTTATTTATGCTGACATTCTATTTTTTAGAGCTGATAAAATAAAACGCTAAAATATGTGGTTATCAATCAAAAAATTTGAAGGCTTATGTTCTCTAAATCCTCTTTAGAAATGCTCGATACTGTTGCTCGCTTGGGCAGCTTCACTGCAGCTGCAGAACAATTGCATAAAGTGCCATCTGCGATCAGTTATGGTGTTAGGCAAGTAGAGCAAGAGCTTGATGTATTACTTTTCAGACGCTTACCGAGAAAAGTTGAGCTGACGCCTGCGGGTGAGTTATTTATCGAAGAGGCTCGTTTACTGCTCCGACAAATGGAAGAGCTCAGTGCCCAGACTCGACGAGCAGCGCGTGGCTGGAAAAAAACTCTGCGCCTAACGCTCGATAATGTGGTTAAGCTCGATAAGATGAAGCCGATGATTGAAGAGTTCTATCAAACGTTTGATTTTGCAGAACTTCAGATCAACATGGAGGTGTTTAATGGCTCTTGGGAAGCAATAGCGCAAGGCAGAGCGGATATCGTGATTGGCGCAACTTCAGCAATTCCGGTAGGCGGAGACTTTGAGGTTAGAGACATGGGGCAACTAGACTGGGCATTTGTGATGTCACCAAGCCACGCGTGTGTACGAGAGCAAAACCTCGATGAAGCTTTTGTTAGCCAGTACCCTGCAATATGTTTGGATGATACCTCGAGCGTGCTACCTAAGCGACACACAGGGCACTTTGCGAATCAAAGACGCCTGTTGTTACCTAACTGGTATAGTGCGATTGAATGCCTTAAAAATGGTGTAGGGGTTGGTTACATGCCAAGACACATTGCCGCGCCTATTATTGAGCAAGGTTTGCTGGTGGAGAAAATATTACCTGAGCCTAGCCCGCAGAGTCATTGCTGTTTGGTGTGGCGAAAAGACGATAACCATAAATTGATCGAATGGATGGTCAAATATCTAGGATCAAGTGAACAGCTGCACCAAGATTGGTTGGATCATCGCAAAGCACTTTAGTGATCTTTGTGTGAGGATCCTTTGGGGTTGAATTTATTTCTTCACTAATAAAAAGAGCGAGTAAATACTCGCTCTTTTTGGTTCGATAGCTTAACTCTTAAGACAAGAAGAACTTGTAGGAAGGGTTATCGGTTTCATCTTTGCATTGGTAGCCGAGTTCTTCTAAGTGAGTAGAGAACTGAGCTAAATCGTCATCACCAAGCTCAAAACCACACAGCACACGACCGTAATCAGCACCATGATTACGATAGTTGAACAAGCTGATATTCCAGTGAGTCCCTAAGGTATCAAGGAATTTAATCAATGCTCCTGGATATTCAGGGAACTCAAAGCTGTATAGGCGCTCTTTCAATGGCTTCGATGGTTTTCCGCCAATCATGTAACGAATGTGCAGCTTTGCCATCTCATCATCAGAGAGATCGACAACAGGGTAGCCGCCTTCACGTAGGTCATTGATGATGTGTTCGAGCTCTTCTTGTCCGCCTTGTAGACGTACACCAACGAAGATATTCGCCAGGCTTTCGTCGTTGTGGCGGTAGTTAAACTCAGTCACTGCGCGACCACCAATAATGTTACAGAACTCTAGGAACGCACCTTGTCGCTCTGGAATCGTAACCGCAAGTAGACCTTCTCGCTTTTCACCTAATTCACAACGCTCAGACACATAACGTAGACCGTGGAAGTTGGTGTTCGCACCAGAAAGTACCGTCGCCAGTTGCTTACCTTGCAGTTGGTTTTGCTCGGCAAACTTCTTAAGTCCAGCCAGAGCTAATGCGCCTGAAGGTTCAGCAATGGCACGAGTATCTTCAAAGATGTCTTTAACCGCAGAGCAAATCTCATCGCTAGAAACAGCTATGTGGCCATCAATGTACTGTTGGCAAAGACGGAAAGTCTCTTCACCAATACGTTTAACCGCTACACCATCTGCAAACATACTGACCTGATCAAGCACGACTGGCTCACCGGCATCCAGTGCCGCTTTCAAGCAAGACGAATCTTCAGGTTCAACCGCAATGACTTTAATTTCAGGCATTAGTTGTTTGACCAACACAGCAACGCCAGCTGCTAAACCTCCGCCACCTACTGGTACAAAGATATAATCCATGTGGCCGTTTTGCTGCAGCATCTCCATGCCCATTGTACCTTGCCCTGCAATCACCAGTGGGTGATCGAAAGGAGGAACAAAGGTGAAACCATGTTCATCAGCAAGGCGTTCTGCCTCTGTTTTAGCTTCATCAAAATTGTTGCCATGCAGCACTACATTGCCGCCAAACCCACGTACCGCATCAACCTTGATATCAGGCGTGGTTTTTGGCATCACAATCGTGGTCTGAATACCCAATTTAGAACCCGACAGCGCCATGCCTTGGGCGTGGTTACCTGCCGATGCTGCAATCACACCAGCAGCTTTCTGTTGTTCAGAGAGGCTTGATACCATGTTGTAGGCACCACGCAACTTGAATGAGTGTACTGGCTGACGGTCTTCTCGCTTTAGCTGCACCTGATTTCCGATACGAGCACTTAGACGTGGCATATCTTGCAGGGGAGTCACAATCGCCGCTTCGTAAACCGGTGCTCTCAATATCTGACGCAGGTAATCTGCGCCAGTTTGTTTCTGGGGACTGGACGTGTCATCACTCATAGATTAGCCCTCAAGTTTAGACTTATCACGTACCGCGCCTTTGTCGGCACTTGTTGCCATGCTTGCGTAAGCTTTAAGTGCGAATGACACTTCACGCTGACGGTTTTCTGGCTTCCAACCCAATGTATCTTGTTTAGCGCGGCGCTCTTCTAGCTCGGCTTCAGGTACATCAAGCGTGATTGAACGGTTAGGGATATCGATAGTGATGATATCACCTGTGTTCACTAGACCAATGACGCCGCCACTTGCTGCTTCAGGAGAAGCATGGCCGATGGATAGACCAGATGTACCACCAGAGAAACGTCCGTCAGTTAGCAGCGCACAAGATTTACCTAAGCCCATTGATTTTAGGTAAGTGGTTGGGTAAAGCATTTCTTGCATACCCGGACCACCTTTAGGACCTTCGTAACGAATAACGACCACTTCGCCGGCTTTTACTTTGCCCGTTAAGATGCCTTCTACTGCCGTATCTTGGCTTTCAAATACGATCGCAGGGCCTTGGAATTTAAGGTTATCTTCATCAACACCAGCAGTCTTAACGATGCAACCATCAACCGCGATGTTACCTGAAAGTACCGCTAGGCCACCTTCTTGGCTGAATGCGTTCTCTTTAGTACGAATACAACCTTCTTTGCGGTCATCATCAAGGCGGTCCCAACGACAGTCTTGTGAGAAAGCTTTGGTGGTACGGATACCAGCAGGACCAGCGCGGAAGAACTTAAGCACAGCTTCGTCTTCTGTCTGCATGATGTCGTACTGTGCGAGCTGCTCTTTCATGCTCAGACCAAGCACGGTGCGAGTTTGGTTGTTCAAAAGGCCAGCACGGTCAAGCTCACCTAGGATAGCCATTACGCCACCAGCGCGGTGAACATCTTCCATGTGGTATTTAGGTGTTGAAGGTGCAACTTTACACAGGTGTGGAACGCGGCGAGACATGGCATCGATGTCATCCATATCGAAAGCAATGTCGCCTTCTTGAGCGGCAGCTAGAAGGTGAAGAACGGTGTTGCTTGAGCCACCCATTGCGATATCAAGCGCCATCGCATTATCAAAGGCTGCACGATTTGCGATGTTGCGAGGCAGTGCTGAGTCATCATCTTGCTCGTAATAACGTTTAGTCAGATCGACGATACGTTTACCTGCATTGATGAATAGCTCTTCACGGTCTGCGTGGGTTGCCAGCATAGAACCGTTACCTGGCTGAGATAGACCAAGTGCTTCTGTTAGGCAGTTCATTGAGTTGGCAGTGAACATACCAGAGCATGAACCACATGTTGGACATGCAGAACGTTCAACTTGCTCACTTTGCTCGTCTGAAATCGTTGGATCGGCACCCTGAATCATTGCATCAACAAGGTCGAGCTTGATTATTTGGTCAGAAAGCTTGGTTTTACCTGCTTCCATTGGGCCGCCAGATACGAAGATCACTGGGATATTCAGGCGCATTGCTGCCATCATCATCCCTGGAGTGATTTTGTCACAGTTAGAGATACAAACCATTGCATCAGCACAGTGTGCATTAACCATGTATTCCACTGAGTCTGCGATAAGCTCACGTGATGGCAGTGAGTACAGCATGCCGCCGTGACCCATTGCGATACCATCATCTACAGCGATGGTGTTGAATTCTTTAGCGATACCGCCTGCTTTCTCGATTTCACCCGCGACCAGTTGACCCATATCTTTAAGGTGAACGTGGCCTGGTACGAATTGAGTGAAAGAGTTTACAACTGCGATGATTGGCTTACCGAAGTCATCATCTTTAACGCCAGTTGCACGCCATAAAGCGCGCGCACCAGCCATGTTGCGTCCGTGAGTAGTAGTTGCTGAACGATAGATTGGCATTGCTTAAATCCTTATAAAATATTTGGCTGTTGCTTACTTGTTTGTCGGTGTTTGGTTTGTTGATGTGTGGTTTTCTGGGTAAACGTAGTCTAACCAGCCCCACTTATCTTCAGTGGTTCCATTGAATAAACCAAAGTAAGCCGCTTGAACTTTTTCAGTGATAGGGCCGCGTTTGCCTTCACCTACTGTAATTTTGTCTACACTGCGAACCGGAACGATTTCTGCCGCTGTGCCCGTCATGAATACTTCGTCTGCAAGATATAGCGCTTCACGAGCAATGTTTTCTTCACGGATTTCATAACCCATGTCTTTTGCTAGCGTCATGATCGAATCACGAGTGATACCCGGCAGAATTGCACTGGTCGCTGGTGGCGTTGATAAAATACCATCGCGCACTACAAAGATGTTTTCGCCTGCACCTTCGGAAAGGTAGCCATCGACGCTCAGTGCGATACCTTCATCGTAACCATTACGGCGTGCTTCACCACCAACTAGTAATGAAGATAGGTAGTTACCACCAGCTTTTGCGGCGGTAGGAATCGTGTTTGGAGCGGCACGGTTCCAGCTTGAAATCATCGCGTCCACACCATTTTCTAGTGCTTCTTCACCAAGGTAAGATCCCCAAGGGAACGCGGCGATGATTAGTTCCATCTCGGTGTCTTCTGGAGGGCAAACACCAAGGCCAACGTTACCAACAAAGCCCAACGGGCGAATGTAGGCTGACTCTAGCTTATTTTGACGTAGCGTTTCGCGAGTCGCTTCCATAATTTCTTCCTCAGTGTAAGGAATAGGGAAGCGGTATATTTTCGCTGAATTTTTAAGTCGTTTTGCGTGTTCAGGGTGGCGGAAGATAACCGGCCCTTTTGGCGTATTATAACAACGAACGCCTTCAAACACGGAAGTGCCGTAGTGCATAGCGTGAGTGAGAACGTGAACGTTCGCCTCTGCCCAAGGAACCATCTCACCGTTAAACCAAATATAGTCTGCTGTTTTAGCTGTCATGCTTACGGTTCCTTATGCATTTATCTTTTGTTGTAAGTTATTGTTTGGCAGCTCATTGCGGCTGATAGAGATAACGTCAACGGTACGCACATCCCATAGCTTTTCGATTTGATTCACTAAGAATGAAATCGGACGATCACTGTCTACAATGATCTCAACGCTCGCGACTTTGCTTTCTTGGTTTTGAGTTCCGGCTACTTGTTTAACGATGAAACCACGGTGACGGATGACACGAAGAACACGCTCTAGTAGTACAGGCTTATCATCAGCTTTGATGTCTAATAGGTATCTTTTCATATTATGTGTTCTCCAACATTTCACTGTTTGAAGCACCTGGTGGTACTAGTGGCCATACGTTTTCTTCTTCATCGATAAGCACATGAAGTAGATAAGCAGTTTTACTCTCAAGCATCTCTTTAAGAGCGGGTTCTACTTCTTCTTTGCGAGTGATGGTTTTTCCCGGGATATCAAACGCTTTTGCTAGCATCACAAAGTCAGGGTTGTCATCCAAAATCGTCTCACTGTGGCGACCATTAAAGAACAGTGATTGCCATTGGCGAACCATACCTAAGCGAGAGTTATTAAGAAGAACCATCTTCACTGGGATTTGGCGACGTTTTAATGTGCCAAGTTCTTGCACGTTCATCATGAAAGAACCATCACCAGAGATAAGAATAGATTGGTCATCAGGACGACCAACCGATGCTCCCATCGCAGCAGGTAAACCAAACCCCATGGTGCCTAAGCCGGCAGAGGTGATGAAGTTTTGCGGATCACGAGGCTGAATATGTTGAGCGGCCCACATCTGGTGCTGGCCAACGTCAGTTGAAACCATAGAGCTTGCAGGCATCATATCTGATAGTTGCTTCAACAATAATGGAGCAAAGATAAGGTCGCCTGGGTGGTCATAGCGCCATTTAAATGAGGTGCGTAGCCCTTCAGAGTGGTGAACCCAAGAAGAGATGTCTTGGCTCAATTCTAGCTGAGGCATGATCTTGTTGATGTCACCGCGAATTGGCGCATCAGCAAGACGCAATTTGCTGAACTCTGCCGCATCGATATCGATATGGATAACTTTAGCGTGCGGTGCAAAGGTATCGAGTTTGCCGGTTACTCGGTCATCAAAACGAGCACCAACAACAATCAATAAGTCACTTTCTTGAACCACTAGGTTAGCGGCTTTAGTGCCGTGCATACCAAGCATGCCAAGGTAGTGTGGGTCGTCACGTTCAATAGTGCCTAAGCCTTTGAGTGTGCTTACGGCAGGCATTGGGTTAAGGCGTAAAAACTCACGAACTGCATCGGTTGCTTTCGCCAGTTGAACGCCACCACCTACGTATAAAACAGGGCGAGTCGCTTGAGATAAGAAGTACTGAGCTTGTTCAATGGCATCCGTTGTAACAACAGGAAGTGCTGGTGGTGTAAATTCAGGAAGAATTTTTACAGGGGATTCTGCTAGTTGAACATCTTTAGCGATATCGACAATAACCGGACCGGGACGTCCTGCTTTCGCAACGATAAATGCTTCCGCCAATGTTGGCGCAAGATCTTCAATGTCGGTAACGAGGTAGCTGTGTTTAGTACATGACAGAGACATACCAATCACATCCATTTCTTGGAATGCATCAGTACCGATGTGGGAGCTAGCAACTTGACCAGTGATAGCGACGAGTGGGATGGAGTCCATAAAGGCATCAGCAAGACCTGTTACTAGGTTCGTTGCGCCTGGGCCTGAGGTTGCCATACAAACAGCCACGTCTTGTGTTGCACGCGCCATACCAATGGCAGCCATTGCAGCACCTTGTTCATGGCGACAAAGGATGTGTTCAACACCGCCGTCATAAAGAGCATCGTAGATTGGCATGATGGCACCACCTGGGTAACCAAATACGGTCTCAATACCTTGTTGCTTGAGTGCGGATACGACTAGTTCTGCGCCTTTCATCGTAATCCCTCCGTATTACCTTTATTTTGGTCATTGTTTCCGTTGTCTTTGCACATCTTGTGCTCCCATTCTTCCTGTAAATCGGCAAGGCCGAAAATAATAAAAATATAAAAATCGAATCGCTAAATTAGAAAAAACCCCCGGACTTTTCAGTGCGGGGGTTTTTTCTAATTCGTGGTTACTTTTTTCCCACTCGCCCCCGCGTAGTCTCAATAATGACTACGATAATCAGGTTAATCAGTGCGTAAATGCGAGCGTTAAATATCATAAAATTCGAGTTTTCTCGTTTATTGTCTTAAGTAAATGTCTACATCTCTAGTGTTATCACACAAATCTGCTGCATGACAAGGGAAATGTCATTCTTTTTTCACATTAAAACACCATTCCACCACGCTATATAACAACCTTATTGCTTTGGTGAGCAACGAATATCCAGAGTGAATACTTTTAAATCAAAGACAAAGGAATGTTATGGGACTCGCGATAATTCATAGCCGAGCTAGTGTGGGTGTAGAAGCACCTGAAGTGACTGTAGAGGTGCATATCAGCAATGGAATGCCCGGTTTTACGCTGGTGGGTTTACCTGAAACGACGGTCAAGGAGTCTAAAGATCGAGTGAGAAGTGCCATTATCAATTCTCGCTTTGAGTTTCCATCGAAAAGAATTACGGTCAACTTAGCCCCGGCTGATTTGCCAAAAGAAGGTGGGCGGTTTGATTTACCAATCGCGCTTGGGATTTTGGTGGCGTCGGATCAGTTACCAACATCAAAAATAGCTCAGCATGAATTTATCGGTGAGTTGGCATTGTCTGGAGAGTTGCGCTCAGTAAAGGGCGTTCTGCCTGCGACGTTAGCCGCCGACAGTGTCGAACGGTGTTTAGTGGTTCCTCATCACAACGGTGATCAAGCTGCGCTAGTGGGTAAGGGCGCGCATAAATCAGCACAAACGTTATTGGAGGTTTGCGCGGACCTGTGTGGTCAGGCTCAACTAGGGTTGTATCGAACAGAGCATCATCATGTCGATGTGTCTGATAATCGTGACTTACAAGATATTATTGGCCAACAGCAAGGCAAGCGAGCATTAGAGATAGCAGCGGCCGGTAACCATAACTTGCTTTTCCTTGGCCCCCCTGGGACTGGCAAGACGATGCTGGCCTCGAGATTGCGCGATCTATTACCTGAGATGAGCAATGAAGAAGCGATGGAAACGGCTTCGGTAGCTTCTTTAACGCAACAAGAGATCAATCAATACAACTGGAAGCAACGACCTTTCCGTTCCCCACACCATTCGAGTTCGATGGCAGCATTGGTCGGTGGTGGCTCGATACCTCGCCCTGGTGAGATCTCTTTGGCGCATAACGGATTATTGTTTCTTGATGAGATGCCAGAATTTGAACGTAAGGTGCTCGATTCATTGCGAGAGCCGCTAGAGTCGGGCGAGATCATTATTTCACGCGTGGCAGGTAAGACGCGTTTTCCGGCGCGCTTTCAATTGGTGGGTGCGCTTAACCCAAGCCCAACAGGATATTACGAAGGCAATCAAGCCCGAGCCAACCCGCAGATCATCTTGCGTTATCTCAATCGCTTATCGGGGCCATTGCTTGATCGCTTTGATATGTCTCTGGAGATCCCTTTATTGCCTAAAGGGATGTTAGCCGAAGGCGGTGATCGTGGAGAGACGACTGAAGTGGTCAAAGAGAGGGTCAAACAAGCGCGCCAGTTGATGTTATCTAGGAACCATAAGTCGAATGCACTGCTAGGAAGCCGAGAAATCGAAAAGTATTGTCCATTAAGACGAGAGGATGCGGAGTTTCTAGAGACGGCGCTGCATCGATTGGGTTTATCGATTCGTGCTTATCATCGAATTATTAAGGTTGCGCGAACTATTGCGGACCTAGAGGGTAATGAGCAGATTGAAAAGAAGCATTTATCAGAGGCACTTGGTTATAGAGCGATGGATCGACTCTTGAAACAACTCTCGGCTCAAGCTGTGTAGTCATGCCAATCGTAGTAAATAACGGGTCATTTATTTACTGTGATTGGTATACAAACAAGAAAGCCTGCTTTTTACGCAGGCTTTCGTTGTTATGAACTAATGGCTATGAGCAAGCAGTGAAGCCTAACTAGAACTTGTAGTTCAAACCGACTGAAACGATGTATTGCGATTCATCGTAGAAGGTAATGTTTGAATCACTGGTGCCGTAGCCCGCAAGAGAGACAAACGACCAGTTTTCCCAATCCATAAATCGGTCATATTCATACGCGGCGAAAAGGTTAATGTTGTCATCGCTGCGAGTTTTGTCGTAAATCGAATTGTTAGCATCGTAAGAGCGCTGGTTGTAGCCTGCGGTTAATGCGTATTGATGGCGACCCATGCCACCAAATAAACTCACTTCACCACCAAATTGGTCATAAGACTCAGCGTTACCGTCGGCATCTCTTGTTTGATAAATGATCGATGGGATAAGCATCATGGTGCGGCTCAATGGAACGCGGTATTGGCCTTTCAGGTAGAGAGTATTCGCATCTCGTTTGAGTTCTTGTTCTTGAATCTCATCATTGTCGACATCTTTAGTTGCGTAGGCCATGTCTAGCGAGAATGCAGAACCTGCGATGCTACTTAATTTCAAACGAAAGGCATTGCCGGTTTCATCGGTTTTGCTTCGATCAACGCCTTCTGCGTATGGATTCGCCCAAGTTTCACCTGACATAATGGTTGGCAGAAGTGACGCGTCGATAGTCATGCCTGACTCTAGTTGGTATTTATAACCAACCTCTAGCACTACAGTACCGGTTGCCACATCATCACGAGCGGTACCTGTGTACACCTGGTGATTTAGCTTTTCACCAAAGGTGTAAGCGACACTGCCTAAAGGTGCGACAAGAAATGAGCTTTCAGATGAGGCTTTCTGTTTATTTGACGAGAGGGTGCTATCAGCATCGGTATTAAAATTTGAGGTGGAAGAGGTTACCCCGGTATTGATAGAGATTTCACCACTGAAACCTTGTTCGTCTGCAAGTTTGGCAAAGGCTGGCGAAGCAACAACGCTTAATGCGAGAAGTGTGATTTTTATTTTCATTTAAGGGCTCCTTGCCCACCGGTTCTTAGGACGGGTTATTAATATCAGTAAAGCTCTGAGTTTTATGGCTGATTATTTATCAATGATGATTTTTGAACTAGGAAAAAAAAGGAAGCCGAAGCTTCCTTTAATCATTACCTTACTTCTTTAACAAGAAGTTAACCAGCTCGAAGTATTCATCGAGAGAGTTAATACCTTGAGCGTCAATCAGGTAGCGGTTGTTTACTACAACAGCTGGAACGCCGGACAAGCCGCTGTCTTTGAATGCTTTGTCGAAGCGACGAACCATCGAATCTACCGCAAAACCATTGTATGCCGCGTCGAATTTCTTAGCATCAACACCTTCGTCTAAGAAGATTTGACGCAGTTCTGCTTCATCTCTTGGTGGCTTGTTCATAGTGTGGATGCGGTTAAACATCACTGGCACCATTTTATCTTCAACTTTTAATGCGATCATGGTTGCGTAAGCTTTGCTCATTGGCAGGCCCATATTGCCACCCATGAATGAAACATGGTTCTTCTGTAGCTTAGCGTCTTTAGGAAGCTGCTGTTTTAACTGCTGGATGATAGGCTCAAAGCTATTACAGTGTGGGCAGTAAAAAGAGAAAAACTCTGTCACCATTGGTTTCTTTGATGCTTCTAGATCGAGGACTTTGTAGTGCTCACCTTCGTTAAATTTCGCAGCGTGAGCGGATAGGCTCAACATGATCAATGAGAAAAATGCGAATAGCTTTTTCATTTATCCAATCTCCATTATGTTTGAATTTTTATCTAGTTGTATGTTGCGATTGTTGTTACCACTGAGGCATTAACGAAAGTGGTGGTTCTTGCAGGGTAGCAATTTGCTCTTTACAAGCAAGTACTTGTTGCTCCCAATATTTAGGGTCATTAAACCATGGGAAGGCCAAAGGAAAAGCAGGATCGTGCCATCGTTTTGCTAACCATCCCATGTAATGCACCATACGTAGACCGCGCAGTGGTTCGATTAGTTTCAGTTGTGATGGATTAAAGTCACAAAACTCCTGATAACTTTCCAACAAAATATCCAGCTGCATCAGCTTATCTTGGCGTTCGCCGTTAAGTAGCATCCACAGATCTTGTACCGCAGGTCCATTACGTGAATCGTCGAGATCGACGAACATCGGTCCGTCTCGCCATAAAATATTACCTGGGTGGCAGTCGCCATGTAGGCGAATATTATCAACCTCTGTCGGCCATTGGTGTTCTAACTCTTTGATCAGTAAATCGATATCGTTAAAGAAAGCATTCTCAAGGTGTGTTGGAATAAATTGGGAGCTTTCTAGAATTTTACGAGGCTGATAGAGGTATTCATCTAAGCTAATGGTTGGGCGGTGCTGGAATGTTTTACCTGCACTTGCTTTATGAATTCGACCAAGGAAGCGACCTACACCTTCTAATTGGTTTAAGTTATCCACCTCGTACTGCCTGCCACCCACACTTTCAAATAGTGTAAACAGATAGCCTTTATATTCATGTAAGGTTTCACCATTGATGCGTATCGGTGGTGCGACTGGAATTTCTTGATCGATCAGTTCAAGTGTAAAGTCGTGCTCTTCTTGTATCTGTTCTGTGGTCCAACGTTGTGGACGATAAAATTTCACAACGTAGCGTTTACGGTCTTCATCTATAAATTGATATACCCGGTTTTCGTAGCTGTTGAGGGCGAGCAGGCCTGATTCCGCTCGAACTCCAATGCTCTCCAGTGCGTACCACATGAAGTCAGGTGTTAAGTTATCAAAGTTAAAGGCTTGTATCGTCATAGAATAAAAAAGGCTCATTACTGAGCCTTTTTCCATTTATTGGGTATGTATACCAACTGTTGAGGTTGTTGGTATTAGAGCTTCTTGATAAAGCGGCTTTCGACTTCCATCGTAAACTCTTCATTATCCGAGAGTATAAACTGAATTGTCGAAACTGGTGAGCTGAGTTTTTCTGGATCGACGCCCAAACTGATAGGCAGGTTCAAAACCTCGCCCGGATCGACAGTAATGGTTTGTTTACCGTACCAGATAGAATCAGGCAGCCCGCTGACATCAAGCTTGTACTCTTGTTCTTGCTGAGTTTTGTTGATCACCTTTAAGGTGTAAGTATTTTCAACAAGCCCTTGGTTATTGATTCTAAATAGCTGATTTCTGTCACGCAACACGCTTAGTCCTGCCGGATCAACACTCGCTATCTGTGCAAAGAACAAACCCAACATGACGATCAATATAGCGCCATAACCTAGCAGCTTCGGACGCATCACCTTGGTTGTGTGACCATCGAGCCTGTGTTCAGTGGTGTAATTGATCAGTCCTTTCTCATAACCCATACGTTCCATTGTGTTATCACAGGCATCAATACAGGCACCACAGTTAATACATTCGTATTGAAGACCATCACGGATATCGATACCCGTTGGGCACACTTGTACACATAGGTTGCAGTCAATACAGTCACCAAGGCCTAGTGCTTTATGATCGGCTTTGCGAGAGCGAGGACCACGGCTTTCACCACGCTCGGTGTCATAACCTACGATGAAAGTGTCTTTATCAAACATAGCTGACTGGAAGCGAGCGTAAGGGCACATGTGCAGACAAACAATTGAGCGCATCCATCCGGCATTGGCATAAGTACATCCAGCAAAGAACAATACCCAAAACACAGGCCAGAAAGTCGAGTTTAAGGTAAAGAAGCCAACCACCAATTCTTTGATTGGGATGAAGTAGCCCACAAACGTTAAGCCTGTTGCGATCGCAATCGCCCACCACGCGATGTGCTTGATGGTTTTTCTGAGAATTAAATTGCTCGTCAGTTTTCCCGAATCTTGTTTTCTTCGTTTATTGGCAGCACCTTCTAGTTTCTCTTCGAACCAGATATACATGAAGGTCCAGACGGTTTGCGGGCATAAATAGCCACACCAGACTCGCCCTAAGAAGGTGGTTATAAAGAATAAGCCGAATGCGGCAATCATAAATAAGATGGCGAGTAGTGTCAGATCTTGTGGGTATAGCGTTGTTCCAAAGAAGTTGAACTGTTGGCTGCCGATATCGAGCAAGATCGCTTGTCGTTCACCAAATGGAATCCATGGGATAAGCGCAAAAAGTAAAAGTAAGAACCAACCACCATAGCGGCGTAATTGTTGGAATTTACCTTTGCTTTCTCGAACATAGATTCGGTTACTTGGGTTAAATCGATCTCCATTACCTTTATGTGTTTTCGGGTTAAAGGTTTTAGGCGTCACATCTTTGATATCGATTTTATCCTGACTCATGGACTATCCTTTTTGTGGCATGTTTGCCCTGTTAAAGAGGGCATGACGACATTACTTGAAAGTATGGTTTAGAGAACCTATTGAAATTGAGCTTGGTGCATTTGTTGTTATCGCACTCGCTCTTATTATTTTAGAAGATTCTTATGGATGGCGATTATAGCGACAATCTTGTTCTCATTTCTTTAACGCTATCAACCTTTAACAACAAAAGTCATAACAGTTGTGACGAAAAAATAGCGAACAGAAACAAAAAAGCGACCGAGTGGTCGCTTTTTAGAATTGAGCAATTTATTTATAAGGCAATTAAGCTTTAACGCATTTAAGCAGTTAAAGGATGCCACGCGCTTTTAGAATCGCGGTTTTGAAATCATCTTCTTGGTCTTTTTTAAGGCCTGGGATCATTTCATCTTTTTCACTGTTACGCATTTTGAGGTGATAGATCAGAACATCGTCTGTCAGTTCTTCAAGTTTACCTTCGTAGCCAGCTTCTTTTGATAGCTTAATGATGAACTGTAATAAGTTAAGCTCTTGATCTTTCTGCCACTCAGGCTCCATCAGCTCAAGTAGTTCTTCAATGCGGTGACACTTCATACTTTATTCTCCACAAATTTTATAATGATTTGTGACTAAGGTATCAAATCGGATAGGGAATACCAATGTGTAAACGCATTTCAGGACGATAGAGAGCAAGAAAAAAAGCGCAGTAAAAACTGCGCTTTTTGTTAAGCGGCTTTAATTACTTTTGTTGCAGTCGGTGCTAATAAAGCAGTCTTCTGAACGAGAGTCATTGTAGGAGCCAATTTCTTAGCCGTTGGAGCAGCAACAAAGCCACTACGACGACGCATCGCACTACGGTTGGTGTGCGAGAACCTGACAGGTGTTGGGCGCATTAAGTTACCTAACGGTCAGGCATATCCATTGCCAATCTAATGGCCTGATTTACCATGAGATCCGCCTCAATTTCTTGAAGAGTCACTCGTCTGGCTTTCGCCAATCCGAATAATAAATCAGGATAATGATATGCATGCATATCAAGGCTTAGATTATCACTATCTAAGTTATCGATCGACGCCTGAGTGATAAATAGACGATATTAGAGCTAAAATAGTGTGAGCAGTATATTTGAGTTTGAACCTCTTTCAGGCTTAATATGATGTTTTAAAGGAGGTGCATATGTCGTTCTTGAAGAAAACGTTAGCAAGTTTTGGTATTGGGTCTGCCAAGGTGGATTCTGTATTGCAACAGGAAGTGCTTTACCCAGGGAAAAAGGCGAGCATTATTGTGCATGTGTATGGTGGCTCTCAGCCACAGGAGATAGATAACATCGATCTGAACCTGTGCTGTCGTTATGTAAAAGAAGTCACGATGAATTCGCAAAGACAAGAAGGTGGTCACACACGCCGAATGCACCAGACATACTCGTTGGCAAAATGGAGTCTGCCGTATGCCTTTGTTATTCAGCCGGGAGAAACCCGCGATTTTGAATGTGAATTTGATGTACCGCTGAATACCCCAGTCACGATTGGTGATTCAAAGGTGTGGCTTGAAACCGGGCTCGACATTGCGATGGCAATTGATCCGTCTGATAAGGATGTTTTAACGGTTCGCCCCGATCCTTTGCTCGACGGCATCTTTAACGCACTTGAAGCTCAAGGGCTACGCATTCGCCAAGTCGAGTGTGAAGCGGTGGAAGGTTTCGAATTACCGTTTGTGCAAGAGTTCGAATTTGTTCCGACGACTGGACCTTATCATGGTCGTTGGCGTGAGCTTGAGGTTGTCGCTCATCGTGGTGAGACAGAACTTAAGTTGTGGTTTGAGATAGATCGCAATCGCGATGGCGCAAAAGGCATGTTGGCGAGTTTGCTGGGAATTGGTCAGCTACAGCGTCAATTGAGTGTGCCATTGGAAACCTCACCAGAGGACGCCGGCAAGATGGTGCTTGAGTATTTAGAAAACGCGCCTTAGCTGAATCGCACATTTTATAAGTCATTTTGTCATAAAAATTTAAGCTTACACGTGTAAGCTTAATGTGCAATACTAGATCAATCGAACATTTACTCTAGTAGGATACTCATGTCTGCATCATCAGCCAGCGAATACAGTGACATCGAAGAGCGCGCTAATGCGATAACTCATGGTTTGGGTGTCGTACTTGGCGTAGTGGGTCTGATCCTGTTATTGATTCGTGCGTTTGATTACCAAGCCGACATGCTAACTGTTGCCAGTATGGCGGTGTATGGCAGCAGTATTATTCTGCTCTTTCTTGCTTCCACGTTGTACCACTCGATCACTACTGAAAAAACCAAGCGCTTACTCAAAACGCTCGATCATTGTGCAATTTATTTACTGATCGCAGGTAGTTACACGCCTTTTTTATTAGTCGGTTTGAGAACCCCGTTAGCGATGGGCTTGATGGCGGTGATCTGGGGTATAGCGCTGGTCGGTATTATCATGAAGATTGCTTTCGTATACCGATTCAAGCGCTTATCGCTGTTCATTTACTTGGCGATGGGTTGGCTATCTTTGATTGTGGTTTATCAATTGGCGATGAACATCAATATCGGTGGTTTGGTATTGCTGGCGGTCGGTGGGGTGATTTACTCGCTGGGTGTCATTTTCTATGTGGCAAAACGCATCCCTTATAACCATGCCATCTGGCACCTGTTTGTGTTGGCGGGCTGCGCTTGCCATTTCTTCGCTATTTACTTGTACGTGACTCCGGTTTAACGAGCTAGCACCTCAACAATTTCAGCTTTGATTTGATACTCTGGATATTGATCAACAGCTAGGTTGAGCGACGTACCTTCGGCATCGGTTTTTGGTCGAAGGTAGGTATCTGCCATACGCTTTATCGATTTCCAAACCGCTACTGTTTTCTCTTCTAATAATTCACCACTTGGTGAATACACACCTAACTTCAAAGACACTAAGATCACAGCCTGCGTACCTTGGTTGGTAATCGCCGTTGGGATGATCAGCTCACCATCTTCGTAGTGGCTCGCACCCAATACTACATCCACACCCGATTGAGATAGCTGTAAGCTTGGCTTCTTGCTATCAACGACAATCGTAGTACCACGGATATTAGTCGCGACTGGGACGGCTACAACAGGCACCGCTGCGACTGGCGTTGCGGTTGTTGTTTCTATTGTTTGTTTCTCCACAACATATTGCCAAGTAAAGTCATCTTTTAGCAGTATTTGTTTCCCATCTTGCAGAGCCACGACTTGGTCGGCGAGTGCAGAGCTCATACATACTGAGTTTGCGAGCAGCACGCTTGCGATAAATAGGGGTGATTTCATTTGTGTTTCCTTGATTTTTCGCGCAATTAGCGTCGCCAAAAGGCTGGGAAAAATAAAACAATGAGCGTCAATATTTCGAGTCTGCCCATCAGCATTCCCAAACTTAATAGCCATTTAGCAGCGTCTGGTAATGGAGCAAAGTTCCCTGTTGGGCCTATCACGCTCCCCATACCTGGGCCGACGTTGGCAACGGCAGTGATAGCGCCAGATATGCTGGTTACAGGATCAAGCCCCATCGCACTCAGCCCACCGGCAATTAAGATAATCGTGATAAAGAACATCAAACCAAATGCGACTAGAGAACGCACGATGTCATCACTGACTGGTCGTTGGTTGTAGCGTTGAACGAACACACCTGATGGGTGAATCAGCTTCATCATTTGTTTATGCAGCATGGTCATGGCGATTTGGAAGCGGAAGATTTTAATCCCGCCAGAGGTTGAACCTGAACATGCCCCTGCCATCATCAGAAAGGCAAATAACGTAGTTGGCAGTGCGCCCCAAGCTGTGAAATCTTCAAGGCCAAAGCCTGTTGTAGTGACCACTGACACGATGTTGAACATCGAGACTCGTAGTGCATCCATTGCGCTATAGCCATCTCTAACCACCAACCAAGTCGATATTACGGCACTGGTGACCAAGAATAGGTAAGTAAAGCCTCTTACCTGCGCATCTTTATAGAGTATGGCAAGCTTTCTGCCGCGCAGTGCGCTAACAAACAGTAAGAACGGCAGGCCGCCAAGAAACATGAACACCGTTCCGACCCAGTGAGCACTATTAGAGAAGTGATTCATGGAGCCGTCTGAGGTTGAATAACCACCAGTAGAAAGAGTGGTGAATGCGTGGTTGATTGCATCGAAGATGCTCATTCCTGCAAACAGGTAGCTAACTATGCACAAGCCCGTAAGGACTAGATAAACCGCCACGATGTTCTTCGCTACGGTTTTCGCTCTAGGGCTGCTTTTATCAGACCAATCGGAAGATTCAGTTTGGAATAGGCGCATACCACCAACGTTGAGCATCGGTAGTACAGCCACCGCCATTACGATGAATCCTATACCACCAAGCCATTGCAATATTGAACGCCACAGTAGAATGCTTGGCGCCATGCTATCCAAACCACTCAATACGGTTGAACCCGTTGTAGTGATACCAGACATGGTCTCGAAGTAGGCGTCAGTAAAGCTGATGTGGTTAATGAAAACAAAAGGCAGAGCTGCAAAGGCACTGGCAATAGTCCATACCAGAGAGGTGATCAGGAACATGTCCCGCACCCCTAATCGAAACTTAGCGGAACGGCCTAAACTCAAGCAGATAAACGCCACAATGTGCGTGATCACTACAGATTTACCAAACTCGAGAAAACCACCAGTGCCTGTAACGAAGGCAACTAATGTTGGTATGTACATGAAAAGGGCGAGTTTTGATAACACCAACCCAATCACTAATAATATCGGACGAAAATTGACCATAGCTTAATAGACCATAGCTTTAATAGATCACCGTTTTAATAGACCACAGCTTTGTGCCGAGCGCGGTTCTCATGAGAAAAATCTCACAAGAAGAGGGCTACAAGAAGAAGGGGCTCGGTTGGAAAAGAGACTCGACATCGGGCACGTATTTTTTATCCACTAAGAACATCACTACATGGTCATCTTGTTCGATTACGGTTCTATCGTGTGCGATAAGCACCTCTTCTCCGCGAACAATTGCACCGATGGTAGTACCTGGTGGTAGTTTGATGTCGCCAATCGCTCTGCCGACAACCTTGGATGTGGTTTCGTCACCGTGAGCAATGGCTTCAATCGCTTCTGCGGCACCGCGACGCAGTGATGATACGTTTACAATATCAGCACGACGAACGTGAGTGAGCAGCGCAGAAATTGTTGCTTGCTGCGGAGAGATCGCAATATCGATTACACCGCCCTGAACCAGGTCGACATAAGCACCACGCTGAATCAGTACCATTACCTTTTTGGCACCCATTCGCTTAGCGAGCATGGCTGACATGATGTTGGTTTCATCTTCGTTAGTTAAGGCGATGAATACATCAACTTGATCGATGTTCTCTTCGGTGAGTAGCTCTTGGTCTGCGGCATCACCACAGAATACGATGGTGTTTTCTAGCTCTTCAGACAGCTTCTCAGCTCGGGTGTAACTGCGCTCGATTAGCTTGATACTGTAGCTTTGTTCAAGACGTCTTGCCAAGCTTGCACCGATGTTACCGCCACCAACAATCATGATACGGCGGTAAGGCTTTTCTAGGCGTTGTAGTTCACTCATTACCGAGCGGATATGGTTACTCGCTGCCACGAAGAACACTTCATCATCGGCTTCAATGATGGTGGTACCTTGTGGGCGAATTGGTCGACCTTGACGGAAGATAGCCGCAACACGAGTATCAATGTGAGGCATGTGCTCACGTAGTGCGGAAAGTGCGTTACCTACCAATGGACCGCCGTAGTAAGCTTTTACCGCGACTAAGCTAACCTTTTGTTCAGCAAAGCTAACTACTTGCAGTGCGCCTGGATATTGGATAAGGCGCTCGATGTAGCTAGTAACGAGCTCTTCGGGTGCAATTAGGTGATCGACCGGTATCGCCCCCGACTTAAAGAGTGCTTCTTTCTCTTCTAGGTATTGAGGAGAACGAATGCGGGCAATTCGGTTTGGCGTATTGAAAAGAGAGAAGGCAACCTGACATGCAGCCATGTTGGTTTCATCCATATTGGTTACCGCAACCAACATATCGGCATCTTGTGCACCTGCTTCACGTAACGTGTTTGGGTGGCTGGCATAACCGTTGATAACCCTCAGGTCATATTTATCCTGAAGTTCACGCAGTCGGTCAGCGTTACGATCGACAATAGTGATATCGTTGTTTTCACCAACTAGGTTTTCAGCAAGGGTACCGCCAACTTGTCCAGCACCTAGGATAATGATCTTCATAGCCTGTCTCTTTTCTTTACCGTAGTAATCCTAGTGATCTGATTTTTCTTTGATGACTCACTAGAAAGAAACAACGGCTAAGAAATTAAATTCTTAGCCGTTGTTAGTTGTTATGCCTGTTTTACTAGAACTGCGTAGTAGAAGCCATCCATATCTTCTTCTCCAGGCAGTATTTGACGACCCGGATTTTCGATATCAGACCCAACAAGTGTTGCGTTCTCTGTACGCTCTAGGAACGCCTTCACTTGCAGCACATTTTCTTGCGGCGTGATAGAACATGTCGCATAGACCATGGTGCCGCCTTCTTTCAGCTGATTCCACATTGCATCCATGATCTCACTTTGCAGTTCTGCTAGTGCGTCAATATCAGATGCGCGGCGTAGCCACTTGATGTCAGGGTGGCGACGGATTACACCCGTTGCTGAACATGGAGCATCAAGCAGGATGCGGTCAAACTTATCACCCATCCACCACTCTTCAGGGTAGCGAGCATCGCCACAGATTACGTCGGCGCGCAGTTGTAGGCGTTCTAGGTTATCGTAAACACGGTCTAGACGTTTGATATCACAGTCAATCGCAACCACTTCTGTGTCTTTAGTATGCTCAAGAATGTGCGCGGTTTTACCACCTGGCGCTGCACAACAATCTAGGATTAGCTCACCATCTTTTGGTGTTAGGTAATCAACGGAAAGCTGAGCGGCTGCGTCTTGTACTGATACCCAACCTCTGTCGAAGCCAGGAAGCAAAGTAACATCACAAGGCGCTGCTAATTTTATGGCATCTGCAGCTTCAGGGTGCAGTGTGTATTCAATGTTTTCGTTTTTCAGTAGTTCGGCGTACTCGTCACGAGTGTGGTGCTGACGGTTTACGCGCAACCACATTGGTGCCTTGCTGTTGTTTGCTTCAATTAATTGCTCCCACTGATCTGGGTAGCTTTCTTGAAGCATTTTAAGAATCCAGCTTGGGTGAGTGTATTTACCCGCATTGTGGCTAACCGCTTTTTCATCCAACTCTTCTTGGTCACGCAGGTAGCTACGTAACACAGCGTTGATCAAACCGCTTAGGCTTGGACCACGCAATGTTTTGGTTGCCTCAACAGTTTCAGCAACTGCAGCATGCGAAGGAATACGCATAAAGCTCAGTTGGTAAATACCCACTAAAATTAGGTGGTGGAATACACGCTTTTTGCCTTTAAGTGAGTTGTCCATTAATTCGTTAGCGATTGACTCTAAGCGAGGCAAGTAACGAAGTGCACCGTAGCAAATCTCTTGCAGTAGAGCATGGTCTCGCGGGCGGATCGTTTTTTGAGCCGCAGGGAGAGCGTGTGAAAGAGAGTGGCCTTTGTCGACAACTTGGAATAGGACATTTGCAGCAGCAGCGCGAACATTCATGAGGGATACCGAATATTTATTTGAATACATGAGGGCATCTCTGCCCTCGTAAAGGTTTTCTAAGCCATGTTATTTAAAGCTACACGTTTCTAAGTGCATATAAAATAGCTTTAAAGTGGTTAAGAAAGTTGAGTACCAACTTCAAACCAGCTTGCACGTGAGTTCAAGATATCCTGAACTGACATGGCTTTTTTACCTGGAACTTGTAGCTGTTCCAATACAAGTACTTTATCGCCAGTAGCAACATAGATACCCGTTTTATCAGCTTTGATAATTGTGCCAGCTGGCGCAGATGTTGATTCTTCATCAACACGTGTTTGCCAAACCTTAATGCTTATCTCTGTATCAGAGCTGCTATCAACAATCGCAAAGTGACTCATTGGCCATGGATTGAAAGCGCGTACACAACGTTCGATGTGTTCTGCACTGTCATTCCAATCAATTTTAGCTTCTTCTTTGCTTAGCTTCTTCGCGTAGTTAGCAAGTTCGTCGTCTTGCTTTTCTGCGACGGCTTTACCTGAAGCGATGTTTGCTAAACAATCAACAAGAGCATCAGGGCCAAGGCCAGCCAACTTCTCGTACATTGAAGCGCTCGTATCTGTAGTTTCGATTGGTAGCGTTGCGATGCTTAGCATATCACCCGTATCTAGGCCGATATCCATCTGCATGATCGTTACGCCTGTCTCTTTATCACCCGCCCAGATAGAGCGTTGGATAGGAGCAGCACCACGCCAGCGCGGTAAGATAGAGCCGTGCACGTTGATACAACCCAAGCGAGGTGTATCTAATACAGCTTGTGGAAGAAGCAAGCCGTAAGCGACGACAACCATGATGTCAGCATTCAAATCGGCTAGTTCTTGCTTAGCTTCATCTGACTTGAAGTTTTCGGGTTGGTAAACCGGAATATTATTTTCAAGTGCGATGTTTTTTACTGGACTCGCAGTCAGTTTTTTACCGCGGCCTGCTGGACGATCTGGCTGTGTGTAAACAGCAATAACTTCATGCTCCGAAGACAACAACGCCGCCAAGTGACGGGCGGCGAAATCCGGAGTACCTGCGAAGACAATTCTTAAAGATTGACTCAAGGTAGACTTCCTTCTTAATTTAGTAATAGCAGCGGTTATTAACCTTGTTTCTCGTTGAAACGTTTAATCTTCGCTAGCTTATCTTGAATACGTTTGCGTTTTAGTGGCGATAGGTAATCAACAAACAACTTGCCTTCTAGGTGGTCAAGTTCGTGCTGAACACAGATAGCCAATAGATCATCGGCGTCGAATGTGAATTCGTTGCCATCGCGGTCTAGTGCTTTAACCGTTACTTCTGCAGCGCGAGGTACTAGAGCTCGAGCGCCTGGTACAGATAGGCAGCCTTCTTCGATACCATCTTCGCCACGTTTATCGGTAATTTCAGGGTTGATCAGAACAATCGGTTCATCACGTGTTTCTGAAATATCGATAACAACGATGCGTTGGTGGAAATCTACTTGCGTTGCCGCAAGGCCGATACCTTCTTCGTCGTACATGGTTTCAATCATGTCATCGACTAACTTTTGAATCTCTGGGGTAACTTCTTTTACCGGTTTCGCCACGGTACGTAGACGATCATCTGGTAATGTTAATACTTGTAATACAGACATATACACTCGAAATATTGAACTGTGCCGAAACAGCTTAAACCTTGTTGGCTCAATTCTAGACATTTTAGAGGTCAAATGACAGCATCCTGAAGTTAATTCTCTAATCAGATGTCATATATTCAGACCAAGGAACCTAGGTCATGCGTCATTTTTCTCCCACTTTTTCTTTTATTTGTGCCTCGCTTTCGTTCGCCGTTATGGCTGGAAATAGTGAGCAACCTTTAACCATTAAACAAGGCGCACCCGAGGCGTATGTGGTGGTTAAGGGTGATACCTTATGGGATATATCTAGGATGTACCTCGATAGCCCATGGTTATGGCCAAGGTTATGGCAAGTAAATCCAGAGATAGAAAACCCTCACCTTATTTACCCTGGAGATAAATTATCTTTGGTTTGGATTAATGGCGAGCCTGTATTGAGCCTCAAACCCGTTATCAAGCTTAGCCCTAAGATTCGTATCTCTGAGAAGAAAGCAGTACCTACCGTGAATGAGGGCCTGGTTCTGCCGTATTTACAATCTGATCGCTTGGTTGAGCAGCAAGGTATTCAATCGGCTCAACGAGTGTTGGGGACGAGTGATGGCAAGCGGTTCTTATCGGGTGAGGACAGACTGTTTATCTCAGGCAACCAGCAATATCAAAAGTGGGGAATTTACCGCGCCGTCGAAACCTACCACCGACAGCAACCTCAAGCGAGTATGACCTCGTTACGTTTGGTCGCCACGGCACGCTTAAAAGAGGTGGATGCTGAGTTCAGTAGTTTACAGATAGAGACTCAGCTGCAAGAGGTGTTACTTAATGACCTCGTGTCACCAGAGCTTGGCGTTGGTCAGGTGAAGCTCTCAACCACGTTTTACCCTGCGCCTAGTGCTGCGGGTCAGTTTGCCAATATCTTGGGTTCATTAGATGGCAGCCAATACAGCGCAAAGAATCAGGTGGTTGTTATCAATAAAGGCTCACAGGACAATCTTCGCCAAGGCTCTATGTTTACGCTTAGTGAAAGCGGCGCTGTGGTGTTTGGTAAGCAAGGTGAATACAGCTACAAAGAGTCTGCGGCGAGCGATAAGGTGCAATTGCCAAGTACCTCACTCGGTAGTTTGATGGTCATCCGCCCTTACGAGTATTTTAGCCTCGCCCTGATTACTCAGAGCTCTAAGCCTGTTAGCAATGACATTCTGGCGGTATCCCCTTTGGATCTTGTTTTGACGGAACAAGTTAAGGGCTCAGAGTGAATGAGCAACAACTTAGCGCTTGGCTCACGCTGAGTTTTGTTCCGCAATTGGGTGGCAAGCGACTTTCTCGACTGCTGAGTATTGACTCTCCTTCTAATATTGTTGGCTACTCAAGCCAACAGCTGCAAGCGATTGGTTTGTCAGCTAAGCAAATATCTTATCTAAGAGAGCAAGCCCCACGGGAAGTAGAGGCTTGTTTCGCGTGGCAAGCAAAACAACCCAACCACTACATCATCACTCCGAATTGCCCACACTATCCTAAATTGTTGAATGAGATCGCCTCTGCACCAAGTGTGCTTTTCGTCAAAGGTCACGTTGAAAAACTGATTGAGCCCCAAATAGCTATGGTCGGCAGTCGCAATGCCAGTATTGAAGGGCTACAGACTGCGAAATCTTTCGCTAAAGAGTTTGTAAAAAATGGTTTAATTGTAACCAGTGGATTAGCGCTAGGCATCGATGGTTATGCTCATGATGGCGCTTTGGATAAAGGAGGAGAAACCTTTGCCGTATTAGGCTCAGGTCTTGACTCTATCTACCCAGCACGACACAGAAATTTAGCCGATAGAATTTGTGAGAATGGTGCGTTGATTTCAGAGTTCCGTCCAGACGCCAAACCCAGACCTGAACATTTTCCTCGTCGTAACCGTATTATTAGTGGCTTATCTTTGGGAACATTAGTTATTGAGGCGGCTGAAAAAAGTGGTTCTTTAATTACGGCTCGTTATGCCTTAGAGCAAGGTAGGGAAGTGTTTGCGCTCCCAGGCTCGATCCATAGCCCAACCAGTCGTGGAGGCAATAGCTTAATTAAAGCTGGCGCATGTTTGGTACAGAGTGCTCAAGATGTATTGGTTGAAATAAAGAGTCTGTTAAACTGGTCTATAGATCAACAGCCAAGCTTGTTCGAACCCTCACAAAGTATGGGTGAGAATGAACAATTGCCATTTCCACAGCTGTTCGCTAACGTAGGGCTAGAGGCGACACCCGTTGATATTTTGGCACAGAGAACCCATATACCTGTGCATGAGGTCATGATGCAGCTTTTAGAGCTTGAGCTCTCAGGGCATGTTGTTGCAGTTTCCGGTGGCTATATTCGAAAGGGGAGAGGCTAAGCTATGATGATGGACATACTGATGTACTTGTTTGAAACCTACATCCATAGCGATTCTGAATTGCAGGTGGATCAAGATGAGCTGGAAGATGAACTTCTTCGAGCAGGGTTTCACCAAGATGATATTTATAAGGCTCTCCATTGGTTAGAAGATCTTGCTGCATTGCAAGATACCGAGAACCAAGCGGCGATTAGTGTGTGTTCCAATACCTCGATGCGTATTTATACCAGTCGAGAGATTTCACGTATTAATATGGAGTGTCGAGGTTTCTTATTGTTCCTTGAACAGATCAACGTACTCACGACAGAGATTCGTGAAATGGTGATTGATCGTGTGATGGGGCTTGAGACCAACGAATTTGAATTGGATGATCTGAAATGGATTATCTTAATGGTGCTATTTAATGTGCCGGGTAATGAAAGTGCTTACACGCAAATGGAAGAGCTGTTGTACACCAAAGAGCAAGGTATCTTGCATTAATACAGGCTTATCATGAGTAATAAGATTGATAATCAGCTTTTTTCAGCACATGAACATGCGTTGGAGCATGAACCATGTCCACAGTGTGGTGGAGAGCTTCAGCTTCGTCATGGTAAGCACGGCCCGTTTTTAGGCTGTAAGCAGTATCCTGATTGTGATTACATCAAGCCACTGCATCAAAATGATGGTCACGTGGTTAAAGAGCTGGGTGTGCCATGTCCTAAATGCCAAAACGAGTTGGTGTTAAGACAAGGTCGCTTTGGGATGTTCATTGGCTGTAGCAGCTATCCAGAATGTAATCACATCGAATCTTTGGACCAACCTAAAGACCAACCTGAAGAGCAGCCACTTGTTGCGTGCCCTGAGTGTGGTCGAGGCCATTTGGTTGAGCGTAAATCTCGCTATGGCAAAACCTTCTATGCTTGTGATAACTACCCGAAGTGTAAGTTTGCAGTCAATCAGCCTCCTATTTTAGGTCGCTGTGAAGAGTGTCAGTTTCCGTTGTTACTTGAGAAGAAAACAGCCAGTGGCACTAAGAAGCAGTGTGCTGATCGCAAGTGTCATCACATTCAATCTTAGTAGTAATGCTAATCACAGTAAGTGAATGATAAGACATAAAAAACGGCGCTCACTGAGCGCCGTTTTTATATTAATAAACCAATGTAGGGCTTACTTCATCTGCTCAGCAAACTCATGCACAGCAGGGTAGGCTTTCTTATCAAGAATATCAGCCAGTGAACATAACGTTCTTTTCAGCTCGGCGTTGTAGTCTGCGCTCACATTGATGTGGCCCATTTTACGACCCGCTCGCTTCTCTTTGCCATACCAATGAACATGACAGCCACCTTGAGCCAAAATCACTTCAGGTAACGTATCTTCACCAAGAATGTTGATCATAGCCGTTGGGCGAATGAGTTTAGTACTGCCTAATGGCATGCTACACACGGCACGCAGGTGGTTCTCAAACTGACAAGTCTCAGCACCTTGTTGAGTCCAGTGACCAGAGTTATGAACACGTGGTGCAATCTCATTAACAAGCAGTGAACCTTGAACGTCAAAGAACTCTAGAGCGAGCACGCCAACGTAGTCCAAACGCTCAGCAACGGCGGTGAACATGGTTTTTGCTTGCTCTTGCAGTTCAATGTCATCAATGGCTGTTGATAAGCTCAATACGCCGTCGACGTGAACATTTTCGGCTAGTGGGTATACTTGAATCTCTCCATTGATACCACGAGCACCGACAAGTGATACTTCGCGGTCAAACGGAACAAACTCTTCAGCAACAATCGCTTGGTTGTCTGTTGTTGCAATGCACTCAGTCATTTCTGTCCAAGTTGACTCAACATTATCTAATGTCTTTAAGCGCCACTGGCCTTTGCCATCGTAGCCGCCAAGTGTGCTCTTCAAGACCATTGGCAAGCCTACGTGAGCAATCGCAGCGTCAAAGTCTTCGCGAGAGTTAATCACGTAGTACTTAGCATTTTTTACATTTGCTTCGTCTAACAGGGCTTTTTCAAGACGACGGTCACCGCCAGCTTTGATTGCTTCTGTTGTCGGTAAGAACTTACCGCTGCGCTCACACACCTCAAGTACATCGTGAGGGATATGTTCGAATTCAGCAGTAATGACGTCCGCACGCTCAATCGCATTTTCTAGGCCGTTGCCTAGAATCGCTTGCGTTAATGGATGAACAATATTTTTGCTGCCAACATCAAAAGCAGAAATTTCAATATTCAGCGGTGCCCCAGCTAGGGACATCATGCGAGCAAGTTGGCCCGCGCCTAACACAAGAACATGCATGGAAATTAGTCCTCTGCAGGGTTTGGATTAGCAAGAACCGTTTCTGTTTGCTCAGAGCGGAACGCTTCGACTTTTGCCATCACGTCTTCATTGTGTGTACCAATGATTTGAGCCGCTAGGATGCCAGCATTGGCAGCGCCAGCTTCACCGATAGCCAGAGTGCCTACCGCGATGCCTTTTGGCATTTGTACGATAGAAAGCAGAGAGTCCATGCCTTTTAGTGCTTTAGACTGAACAGGAACACCCAAAACAGGTACGCTTGTGAAAGCAGCAGCCATACCTGGAAGGTGGGCAGCGCCGCCCGCTCCTGCAATAATTACTTTAATACCGCGCTCTTTCGCACTGGTTGCGTAGTCTGCAAGCAACTGAGGTGTGCGGTGAGCAGAAACCACTTTTGTTTCGTACGCCACGCCAAATTGATCCAACATTTCTGCAGCTAGCTTCATTGTTGGCCAATCAGATTTAGAACCCATGATAATACCGACAGTCATCTCAAACTCCTTCAGGTACGATTTAATTAGTGATTAGATATTTTGCGCGCATTATACGGGTAAAATCGCTCAAGGAAAACGTTTGCGTCAGTCTAAGTTGTTAATTGATACATTTTATGAACAAATAGCTTTAGTCACAGTGAATGATAATTTGTACACTTAGCGAGTTCGATAACAGAATTAATGAGGCAACTCTTGGATAACTTTCAACATACTTTGCAGGCATTACAACAAGGTGAAGTCATTGCTTACCCGACCGAAGGCGTTTTTGGGGTTGGTTGTGATCCTGATAATCCACAAGCCATCAAGAAATTGCTCGACTTAAAACAGCGACCGATGGAGAAAGGGTTGATCCTAATTGCTGCGAGTTACGAGCAGTTGTTGCCTTATATTGACGAAAGCCAGCTGACGGAAGTGCAGTTAGCGACCGTAAAAGCAACATGGCCAGGCCCGGTGACTTGGATCATGCCAACCAGTAGCAAAGTGACAGACTGGGTCAGCGGCCAATTTGATTCCATTGCAGTACGAGTGACTGATCACCCTTTGGTTCAAAGGATGTGTAATGAATTCGGTAAGCCGTTAACCTCTACCAGTGCTAACCTGACTGGAGAACCGCCTTGCATGACGACTGAAGAAGTTCAGCAGCAACTTGGCCAATACCTAGTCGCTATTTTAGAAGGTCAAACGGGTGGTCGTGAGAAACCAAGCGAAATTAGAGATGCAAAAACGTCGAAAATATTAAGACAGGGTTAAACCCTGCAAAGGAAGTAAGATGTCAGCAATTGATAAAGAAGCAGTAAAGAAGTTTTTACTGAGCCTACAAGATTCGATTTGCCAACAGCTTGAACAAGCTGATGGTGCAGCTCTTTTTGAAGAAGATGCATGGCAGCGTGAACCTGGCGAACGCCTTGGTGGCGGTGGTCGAACTCGTGTGATGACCAACGGTGCGATATTTGAGCAAGGCGGTGTTAACTTTTCTCATGTCGCTGGTAAGGCTATGCCTGCCTCTGCAACCGCTCACCGTCCTGAATTAGCCGGACGTAAGTTTGAAGCTATGGGTGTCTCATTAGTTATCCACCCTAAAAACCCATACATCCCAACCTCACACGCGAACGTACGATTCTTTATTGCCGAAAAGGAAGGGGAAGATCCTATCTGGTGGTTCGGTGGTGGTTTTGATTTAACGCCATTCTATCCTGTCGATGAAGATTGCCAATCTTGGCATCAAACTGCTAAAGATCTTTGTGTGCCATTTGGTGATGATGTTTACCAAGAGCATAAAGAGTGGTGTGATAAATACTTCTATCTGCCTCACCGAGACGAAACACGCGGTGTGGGTGGTCTGTTCTTTGATGATCTTAACGAGTGGGGCTTTGAAAAGAGCTTTGCTTATATGCAGGCGGTGGGTGAAGGTTTTGCAGCCGCATACTTACCAATAGTAGAACGACGCAAAGAGACGCCTTATGGTGAACGTGAGCGTGATTTCCAGTTGTATCGCCGTGGTCGCTATGTTGAATTTAACTTAGTCTATGACCGTGGCACCCTATTTGGTCTACAAAGTGGTGGTCGCACAGAATCAATATTAATGTCGATGCCGCCATTGGCTCGTTGGGAATATCGCTACGAACCTCAAGCGGGTTCACCAGAAGCTCTGCTTTATAGCGACTACCTAAAGCCTCGAGTTTGGTAGTTCTTCCTTCCTTATAGGGATAGTGATAGGGTCATCTATATAGATGACCTTTTTTATTTCTGTTAGGTAAGGATATGACACAGCAAGTAGATCGTTATGCCGTTTTCGGTAACCCTATTGGGCAAAGCAAATCGCCATTCATTCACACATTATTTGCTCGCCAAACCAGCCAACAACTTACCTATACAGCATTACAGCCAGAACATGGTGAATTTATCACTGCTGCGAAAGCCTTTTTCAGCGAAGGTGGTAGAGGATGTAATGTCACAGCACCTTTTAAAGAAGATGCGTATCAGTTTGCCAATCGCCTAACTGAGAGGGCTGAACTAGCAGGTGCCGTAAACACACTTAAGAAGCTCGATGACGGAGAAATCATTGGTGATAACACCGATGGTGAGGGTTTAGTTCAAGACCTGCTTCAACATCAAGTTGCGTTAAAAGGAGCTCGCGTTCTTCTTCTTGGCGCTGGTGGTGCTGCGAGAGGAGTGATTCAACCTCTTCTCGACCAAAAACCAAAACAGTTGGTGGTCGCAAACAGAACCAGTTCAAAGGCTGAACTTCTGGCTGAGATGTTTTCTTCGCATGGCAACATCAAGGGGATGGGGTTAAGTGATGTTAATGAAGGCTTTGATGTCATTATTAACTCTACTTCATCAGGTCTAAGCGGGCAGCTTCCTGAAGTGTCCGATGCTATTTTCAATTCTAATAGCGCCGTTTATGACATGGTTTACGGATCTGGAACGACGGTATTCAATCAGTGGGCATTAGATAATGGTGTTCATGCTGCTTATGATGGTTTGGGTATGCTAGTGGGGCAGGCAGCAGAGAGCTTTATGCTTTGGCGTGGCCTTCGTCCGGGAACAAAACAGATTTTAAGAGAACTACGTAAAAACCTAGAGATGTAATGAGGTATTTATAAAAAATGAATCAATCAATTCTATTTCCAGATATCCAAGATTGGGATGAAGATAATCAATCAATCACCTTCCCAGCACAGCAGTCGGGCGCGCTGATTGAGTGTGTTATGTCTATTGAAGAATTATCAAGATTAGCCGGTAAAGAGATAAAAGAAGGCGACCAAGCTTTAACTCTCTTTGCTGAGTTGCGTTTTGATATTGAAGAGTTGGCTGAAGAGCTAATAGAAGAAGAGGAGTATGACTCCTCTAATCGAATTCAGATTAAAGCGCTTTAGGCTGGAAGCACAGAGTCTAGATAGTCGTTTTTGTTCTGAACATAGTTGTCAGCTGACTTCTGTAAAAAGGCACGTTCTTTATCGTTTAATGGGCGTGCTTGCTTTACTGGGCTTCCTACATATAGATAACCACTTTCAAGGACCTTGTTCGGTGGCACTAAGCTACCAGCACCAATCATCACTTCTTGTTTGATGATGACGCCATCAAGCACGATTGCTCCCATACCAACCAGTACGCGATCTTCAATGGTGCAGCCATGCAACATTACTTTATGCCCGATAGTGACATCATTACCTATTAATAGAGGGTAACCCTCAGGGTTTTCAGCGTTCTTATGGGTAACATGTAAAACACTACCGTCTTGGATATTCGTTCTATCTCCGATATGAATGTGGTTCACATCCCCTCGAGCGGCAACCAAAGGCCACACGCTAGAGTCGTTACCGATTTTGATATCACCAACCAGTACCGAACTTGTATCTATATAGACACCTTGTCCAATCTGAGGGGATATTCCTTTATAACTGCGTATTGAACTCATAAGTCCTCCTTTATATAGGCACCTTAAGCCCTTAATTACGGCGAATACTAGTGTAAATGGGGTGTTTTGAGCAAAAAACGTTCGAACAATCAAAAAAGTAAGAAAAACTTCAAAAAGGGCTTGCCAGTGTGATCGAAATCTCTATAATGCGACCTCGTTGAAACGGGAAGGCTTCGTAAGAAACCAAAACGAATCAGCAGGTCAAATTAGCCAAGCTAAGCGCTTGAAAA
>NZ_CAWQUW010000017.1:0-70572 GCF_963898195.1 Vibrio sp. L3-7
TGGTTGTATTGCTTCCAGTTGGTTGTTTTGTAACGAGGCTTAGGCATAGGGCTACGAGAGAGAGTGGACGTAGCTGATCAGATCGTAGGTTCTTGATTTAGTTCCATTGAATTACGCAACAAAGCCTCATTAATGCAGTGTGATACGGGTCATATTTAATGGAATTTTGATTATGTTTTGATACGCCAATAGGCTTCGTAAAAACAAAAATGCCCCGCAAAAGCAGGGCATGATCAGTGTGAGTTTATTTAGATTTTCTCAGTGCTGACTAACTGTAAGCGCGTGCAACACGCCCAACACAATCCAGTTTGTAACTCTCAGCATAAGCTGGAATGAAAACCGATTGGCCTTTCTCTATCACACAGGTTTCACCGCATTGATGGGTGAGCACCATGGATTCATCGAGCGGCAGCAAGATCTCTGCGCCCTCAGTAGTGATCTCTCTCTTATGAGAATTCTGGACGATAGAGAACTTAAAGTCCTCGACGGGAATTTGGTATTCCATTACATCACCTTGCTCAACTGGGCTTAGCAGTAACCTATCCGCAGGCTTTTCATTGAATTGAGTACAAGAGACTAGTTCATTGATATCCATGTACTTAGGTGTCAACCCGGCACGAAGCACATTATCGGAATTCGCCATGATCTCTAATCCAGTCCCTTTGATGTAAGCGTGGGGCGTTTCGGCATCCAAATACATGGCTTGCCCTGGCTTTAGGGTGATCACATTCAATAGCAGCGGGGCAAACAAACCGACATCACCTGGGTATTGCTCTTCCAACTCTGAGACCAACTGGAATACACGGTCATCAGAAAGCTTGGCCCTCATGATCAACATGGTGAGTGCCATTTCTTTTTGTTCGCCTTCCAAAGATAACAGGCTTGCGAAAAAGCACGCTAGTCCATTCGGTGTTTGATCGCCCGCTAAATCGTTGATCATCGAATGCAGCTCTGGAATATCGAGGTAGTGGAAATGTTCAAGGATCTCGTCGATCGACCTAAAACCATTCATCGCCGTGTAGTCGGTTAGGGCATACACCAGTTCTGGCTTGTGATTGGCATCTTTGTAGTTACGGTTGCCCGCTGTCATTGGAATGCCTTGCTGCTCTTCGAGTGCATACCCAGATTCCGCTTGTTGCTTATTCGGGTGTACTTGAACTGAGAGTGCTTTCTCTGCTGCTAATACCTTAAACAGATACGGCAGCTCACCAAAACGACTCGCCACTTTCTCACTTAGAAACAGGTTTAGGTTCTGAGAGATCAAGCTCGATAGGGTGGTCTGCTGCCCGTTATCGTTCACCATAGAACAACCATTGGGGTGAGCGCCCATCCAGATCTCCGCTTGCGGCTCACCAGATTGGTTATCAATACCAAACAGTTGGCTAAACGAAGAAGGGCTACCCCATGCGTAGTTCTGAATCACGTTGGTCATAGGGTAGAAAAAGCGTTGTACGAACGAGTCGTTCGCTAAAGAAAAATCAGACATCGAAATCACCATGAAGGGAAACATGGCTTGAGCTGTAATCGGCTGACTCGTTAATAAAAAACTAGTTACTAAAACTATTAGTTATCAAAAACAGAGAGTCGAAGGGCTCAAGCCATTGGAGTTGAAATGGCTTAAGCCGCTGCTGTCGTTAGCTTGGCTTTGCGTAGATTTTTAAGCGCGATACAAGTCACCGCAGTCACACCCGCACCAGATGCCATGCACAGAAGTGCCAGCAGTGGGTAGTTCATTGCGCCTAGTAAAGCGACCACTGGACCACCGTGAGCAACGCTATTGGTGATACCAAATGAGAACGCCATAACCGCTGCCGTCATTGAGCCAAGTACATTGGCAGGGATAACCGACATCGGGTCTTGAGCTGCGAAAGGAATCGCACCTTCAGAGATGCCCACCAAGCCCATCGCACCTGCTGCCTTACCCGCTTCAATTTCAGAAGATTCGAATAGGTCGAACTTACGGCCAAGTCTGGTTGCGATAGCCATACCCAGTGGAGCAACAGGAATTGCACACGCCATCGCACCCATGAATTGAGTTTGACCGCTGGCAATCATGCCGACTGAAAATAGGAACGCCACCTTGTTGAATGGACCGCCCATATCGAAACCGGCCATACCACCAAGGACAATACCTAGCAGAACCACGTTGCCTGTACTCATGCTCGTTAGCAGTGCAGTCAGTGCGTCCATCAGCCCAGCGATAGGTGCACCAATCACAAAGATGAACAGACCCGCGATGAACAGAGAGCCAGTGATCGGAGCGATCATGATAGGCACAAGTGGTTGAACGAATTTGTGGTAGTTAAATGAGGTAATCCATTTAACGAAGTAACCGACTAATAAGCCTGCGATGATTGCGCCAATGAAGCCTGTACCTGCGTCAGCGCCGTAGAAAGAACCGTTGTTCGCAATCCAACCGCCAATCAAGCCAGGGGTTAGGGCAGGGCGGTCGGCAATCGCGTAAGCAATGTAGCCAGCCAAGATTGGGATCATTAGGGTGAAGGCAACCACGCCCACTTCTAGAATTTGGTTCCACATGCTGCCCGCAGGAATCGCCATGCCGGATTCACTTGGCTCGCCGCCAATGGCCAATGCAAGTGCGATCAATAGGCCGCCAGTTACTACGAATGGGATCATGTGTGATACGCCATTCATCAAGTAACGGTAAAGGTCTGAACGCGCTTGTGAGGCTTTCTCTGCAACAGATTGGTTGGTCGGCGCTTGGTCTGCTTGATAACTTGGTGCGTTGAGCGCTTGCTTAATCAAACCTTGCGCGTCTTTGATTGGTGCTTTTACGTTGGTGCTGATAACGCGTTTTCCCGCAAAGCGCGCCATGTCGACCTGCTTGTCACAAGCCACGACAATCGCGTCAGCACGTTCGATCTCTTCTTGAGTTGGGCTGTTTTTAACACCAATAGAACCGTTGGTTTCGACCTTGATGTCGTAACCAAGTGCTGCCGCGCCTTTCTCAAGTGCTTCTGCTGCTAAGTAAGTGTGTGCAACGCCTGCAGGGCAACCTGTAACACCAATGATGAAGCCTTGCTTCTCAACGTTGGTTTCGGTTGTTGATGGTTCAGGTTTAGTAAGCAGTAGTTCCAACGCCGCTTGTTCTGAGTCGGAATTCATGAAGCTTTCGATAAAGCCTTCTTCAATCAGTTTTGAAGAAAGCTCTGCTAGAACTTCGATGTGATGGTTATCGCCGCCATCTGGAGAGGCAATCATAAAAAAGAGTTTGGATGGCTGACCGTCATCTGCGCCGTAGTCGATGCCCTGCTTGTGGACGCCGATCACAACCGCGGGTTTGATTACCGCGCTACTTTTCGCGTGTGGAAGGGCGATACCTTCTTCAAAGCCAGTATTACCTTGTGCTTCACGCGCCTTAATATCGGCAAGAAATTGTGTTTTATCTGAAATTCGACCCTGTGCATAAAGCACGTCTATTAGCTCTTTAAATACGTCTTCTTTTGAATTAGCGCTAAGCGAAAGCTTAATCAAATCTTGATTGATCAATGTCGTGATCATAATGAACCCCTAATACGTTTTTATTTTGTAATGGGTATTCTGGAATTGATCACTCACCTTCTGTAGTGCAGAAAAAATGCATTTACTGGATGATTGTTGCGTTCTAAAAAGAGTGTGATTTTGATCGGTATAACCGTCGATTTTAGGCCTATCTTGACAGCATTGATAATGCAACGAGGCTTTTATTTATAAAGGTTGTGGCGTAGTAGTCTATTTTAAAAATGACGTTCTATATCAGTTTTTAGACTGGATATTTATTTCTATGACTGGATTTTTGTAACCTAGATCTCAAATTGTGATTTTGCTCAATAGCGCTATGTTTCACTAAGGGGTATATCTATTCTCGTAGCCTTATTGCTGCCCATCAGAGTACGAATAATGATATTTCATGACTTAATCTCCTCGGTGCTAAATGAGAGAGAACCGTTTCATAACATCTGGTTTGCTGGAGATTTTCATACGCCTTCAGCTTTTAGTTATCAGGTGAACTTTCCGCGTTTAGAGTTGGTTCTAGACGGAGAGTATATTAATGAAATGGAAAGTCATGATCGCAAAATCACTAACGTTGTTGCCAAAGCCGGAGATGCGATTTTCATTCCGCCTAACTGCTGGAATAAGCCTAATTGGGATACCGATTGTTCTGTGTTGAGCATGTTGTTTGGGCGTCGTCAGCTTGGTTTAAGTTTGGTGAGTAAGCGCAAAGGGGAAGAGAGTTTCTATGATATTCAAAAGCACAGTATTCAGACTCGATCTGGGTTTGCGATTGATAACATTCTTGAGGCGCTCAGCTCACTAGCAAGAGAGAGCAACAAGCAGCCTATGGATGAGTTATTGCTACAGGCTCTTCTTCAATACAGTAAGTCGATGTTGGATGCGCCGGTCGAGAAGTCTCACAGCCGAGTGCAGGATGTGTATCAGGGAATTTGTATCTACATTCAAGAGAACTTCCATCGCCAAATAACCCGAGACAGCATTGCCTCACGCTTTAGTATTTCATCCAATCACTTATCACGAATGTTCCGCCAGCAGGGCCATATGACGCTGGCAGAGTACATCACACGCGTGCGAGTCGACCGCGCCAAGTTCATGCTCAAAAAGTACAACTTCAAGCTCAATGAAGTGGCGGTGCGTTGTGGCTTCAGGGACGTGAATTACTTTTGTCGAGTGTTCAAAAACCGAACAGGAAGAACACCGACACAATATCGTGGGTCAATCTAATATACTCTAAAATTCCCTTTTCTGACCTGAGCTTATATGACCGAAATTTGTATGACTAGAGCATCACTGCTGGTTCTGAGCTGTGGTGGTCACTTACTTTGTGTTTTCCTCTAGTGTTTATTCCTACGCTTCATCTCTAAGCTCGTTTTTCTATTTACCCCACTTCACTAAATAACCCTAATTAATAACATTAAGGGTTAGCTTTGCGAGTTGCTTATTATTTCCGCTCTCTATTAATTGAATTAAACGTGTGAGAGTTGATGTATTAACTCGATGCATTTAATGAATGTTAAGTAAATTAAAAACCACTTATCGAGACGACAAAATCTTGTTATTGCTGTCCGAGTTACTGATCGAAGTGACTTTAAGTCATTGATTTTAAATGCTTACTTTATGCCGGCTTATTCTTTGTTTACTAGCGCGTAATTCATGCCTCGAAATCGAATATTCAGGTTTATATGTCTCATCACAATCTTGACTTATAATACTACAAATTAAATTTTCTATGGATAATATGCTCTTCAGATATTAATAATAAAGAAGACTTAATTCATGGAACTCAATACTCTGATCGTAGGAATTTATTTCCTTTTCCTTATCGCAATAGGTTGGATGTTTAGAACGTTCACCAGTACAACCAGTGACTATTTCCGCGGGGGCGGTAACATGCTTTGGTGGATGGTTGGCGCAACTGCGTTTATGACTCAGTTCAGTGCTTGGACTTTCACCGGTGCAGCAGGTAAAGCGTATGCCGATGGTATGGCTGTCGCGGTTATCTTCCTAGCAAACGCCTTTGGTTACTTGATGAACTACCTGTACTTCGCTCCGAAATTCCGTCAGCTGCGTGTAGTCACGCCAATTGACGCAATTCGTATGCGTTTTGGTAGCTTGAACGAGCAAGTGTTTACTTGGTCTGGCATGCCTAACAGTATAGTGTCTGCAGGTATCTGGCTAAATGGCTTGGCGATTATCGCATCGGGCATCTTTGGCTTCGATATGACGACAACCATCGTTCTAACCGGTCTTGTTGTACTGGTGATGTCGGTGACAGGCGGTTCATGGGCGGTTATCGCGTCTGACTTCATGCAGATGGTTATTATCATGGCGGTAACGGTAACGTGTGCAGCCGTGGCTATTGTGCAGGGTGGTGGCGTGACTGAAATCATCAACGATTTCCCTGTTGCAGAAGGCGCGTCATTTGTTTCTGGAAACAATCTGAACTACGTAAGTATCTTCGGAATTTGGGCATTCTTTATCTTCTTCAAACAATTCAGTATCACCAATAACATGTTGAACTCTTACCGATACTTAGCGGCAAAAGACTCTAAGAACGCGAAGAAAGCAGCACTATTGGCGTGTATTCTAATGACAATTGGTCCAATCATTTGGTTCATGCCACCTTGGTTTGTTGCGGGACAAGGCGTTGATCTTGCAGCGCATTACCCAGATGCAGGTTCTAAAGCGGGCGACTTCGCTTACCTATACTTCGTAGAGCAATACATGCCAGCAGGTATGGTGGGGCTTCTAATTGCAGCGATGTTTGCAGCAACCATGTCTTCAATGGACTCAGGTTTAAACCGTAACTCGGGTATCTTTGTTATCAACTTCTACCAACCGATTCTTCGTCCAAACGCGACAGAGAAAGAGTTGATGGTTGTGTCTAAGTTGATGTCTTCGGTCTTCGGCGTCGCCATCATCCTTATCGCACTGTTTATCAACTCGCTGAAAGGTTTGAGCCTGTTCGACACCATGATGTACGTCGGTGCATTAATCGGTTTCCCAATGACCATTCCAGCATTTTGTGGCTTCTTCATTAAGAAGACTCCAGACTGGGCAGGTTGGGGCACGTTAGTGGTTGGCGCGATTGTGTCTTACATCGTAGGCTTCGTGATTACCGCTGAAATGCTACAAAACTGGTTCAACTTAGAGCCGCTAACGGGCCGTGAATGGTCTGATTTGAAAGTAGCGGTAGGCCTGATTGCTCACTTAACGTTCACAGGTGGCTTCTTCATTCTTTCGACCCTGTTCTACAAACCACTAGAAGCGTCTCGTCAGAAAGATGTAGATATTTTCTTCAACAACCTTGCGACACCTTTGGTTTCTGAATCAACAGCACAGAAGAAATTGGATAACAAGCAACGCCACATGCTGGGCTCACTGATTGCAGTGTCTGGTGTGGCAGTAATGGCGATGTTTGCTCTACCGAACCCATTCTGGGGAAGAATGATGTTCGTACTGTGTGGCGGTATCGTGTTTATCGTTGGTCTGATGCTGGTGAAAGCCGTGGACGACTCGGTGGAAGATGCGAAACAAGAGAACAAAACGGCTTAGGTAACTAAACCTACAAGATAAGCCATTTAGAATAGAACGGCTGAGCGTAATTGCTCAGCCGTTTTTTATTGTGTGAACCATTGAGATTACAACTAATGGAGCGAGTAACTTAGTTAATCAAGGAAATGAATTTAAAAGGGAGAGATGAACTAAATCAGACGTGACGAGATGTACATCAATAGGGCCTGCAAATCGACACTGCTTCGGGTCTTTTGCAAACGCTCGTTAACCTGATCGTGGAGCAGGTTTCTGGTTAGATTGGTGGCCGCTACAATATGTTCTCTTTGTGGTTTAGTTGGCAGTACAAGTGCGATGGCAACGTGTACTTGGCCAATTTGAGACGCCCAATCAATCGCTTCGTCACTAACGATGACTGCGATGGAAAGATCTTTGGTCGATTCAAACATCACATGAGGTAGTGCGATGCCCGGCGATACACACGTTGAAGAACGTTCTTCTCGCTTAATGAAAGCCAGAATCAGCTCATCAGGATCGTTTGGGTGAACTAAGTGAGCGAGTCCTTTTAAGCATTCGAATTTGGTTAATTGGGTTTGTGCTTTGGCATGATGCCATTTGATCTCACAAGGTGGGCATATCTGCGGCATACGCTGAATTAAATCGTTAGAGAACTCATGGTTTACTTGCGATCCAACCATGGCGTAATGCTCGGCGATTATGTCTTTAAGAACAAAGCACGCCAGTTCCGCATCGATACCAACAGCGGTTATCTGACACAAATCACCACGAAGTAGACCGACTTGTAACATCGCGACAGATTTGGATAGATCGGCCGTTCGGTTTTGAGTGATGTTGATAATACGGATGTTACTTTTGAACTTCTTCGCCAAACGGGTGAGAGGCTGCGCAACGTGAGAATTAGCCGCTGGGTCGTCTACGAAGAAGGTGATCTGATATTCATTCATACCGAGGATTAGCTGCGACAAGGCTTCGTATCACGACAAGGTTTTAGGTCACGACAATGTTTGATAAAGACCTTCTCGACGCTTAACAGTACTTCCTCCATTGAGATCAACACGGTTTTTGCAGGATCAAATCGGTCTGGTTGTTCAATGTCGATATCGGAGACGATCAGGGTTTTATCAGCTTGCACGATGTCGTGATCTGTCAGTAAGTTTTCAATACCCATAGCACCTTGCGTTTCAACCTTGATTGAAACGTTGAACTTAGGGGCAGTCTTAATTAATGCATCCGCTGCCATGTAGGTATGGGCAATGCCTGTAGGGCACGCAGTTACCGCTACAATTCTCATTATTATTCTCGGCTTGTGTGGATCAGATACTATTATCCGAATCTGTGGATTTTATGGATTGCCGTTTTTAATTCAAAGGTGGACGTCACACTCTGAGTTCTTGGTTACAATTATCCAGTTAATGCACTTTTCGTCCTATATATTGAGAAGCCTTGCGTCGTTAATCTTTTCATCTCATTAACTTCTTTAGCTCATTTACTTAAATCGGCACTCGTACGAGGCAGCATATGGATATCACTAACATTATCGAGCCAGAGATTATCTGCTTGGAATTACAGGCAGACTCGAAACAGGCGGTATTTGAAGAGCTTGTTGAACTGCTCGACCGTGCCGGTAAGCTCTCGAGTAAAAGTGATTTCCTTGATGATATCTGGAAGCGTGAAGCTATAGGTAATACTGGATTTGATGATGGTATTGCGATTCCACACGCGAAAAGTAAAGCCGTAGCTAAACCTGCTGTCGCCGTTGGTATCAGTCGTTCTGGAATCGATTATGGGGCCGACGGTGGTGAATTGTCTGATGTGTTCTTCATGCTCGCTTCACCCGATAACAATGATGATCATCATATCGAGGTATTGGCTCAAATATCGACCAAACTGATTGAAGATGACTTTGTTACAAAATTAAAGGCGATGGAGTCGGTAGAGGAAGCTTTAGAGTTGTTTCTCGAAGCTAATTCTGACTCTTTTGACAACTACGCCTCCAACTATCATGAAGTGTACATCGAGCCGCTCAGCCCTTGGGCTCAATCTCTCAATCGTCTTAAAGAACACTTGTTGTACGGCACTTCACACATGATTCCATTCGTGGTCGCGGGCGGTGTTCTGTTGTCTTTATCGGTCATGATGTCTGGTCACGGTGCCGTTCCAGAGAGCGGCGTTTTGGCTGACATTGCACAAATGGGTATTGCGGGCTTAACGCTTTTTACCGCCGTGCTCGGCGGTTACATCGCGTATTCAATGGCAGACAAACCGGGTTTAGCACCAGGCATGATTGGTTCTTGGGTGGCGGTTAATCAATACAACACTGGTTTCCTTGGTGCGATTGTGGTCGGCTTTTTCGCAGGCTTTGTGGTTAATCTACTTAAGAAGATCAAGCTGCCAGACAGCATGATCTCGCTGAGCTCTATCTTCATCTATCCGCTTGTCGGCACGTTTGTTACCTGTGGGGCTGTGATGTGGGTGATTGGTGCCCCCATTGCGCAGGTGATGCTTGAGATGAACCAAATGCTGACTGGTATGGCTGGCTCAGGAAAAGTGGTGCTGGGTAGCATTCTAGGTGCAATGACCGCGTTTGATATGGGCGGCCCAATCAACAAAGTAGCCACGCTGTTTGCACAAACTCAGGTGAATACTCAGCCATGGTTAATGGGGGGCGTTGGCATTGCCATTTGTACACCCCCATTAGGTATGGCGCTGGCGACTTTCTTATCGCCGAAGAAGTTTAAACGAGACGAACGCGAAGCAGGTAAAGCAGCAGGTATTATGGGAATGATTGGCATCAGTGAAGGTGCAATCCCATTTGCAGCGGCCGATCCTGCGCGTGTTCTGCCTGCGGTTGTGGCTGGTGGCATTGTCGGTAACGTGGTTGGCTTTATGTTCCATGTAGTAAACCATGCTCCTTGGGGGGGCTGGATTGTTTTGCCTGTGGTTGATGGCAAGATTGGCTACATTGTTGGAACGTTAGCGGGTGCACTGACGACGGCTGCGATCGTGATACTGCTTAAAAAGAATGTGGTTGAAGATGAGTCTCGCTCTAATCAATTTACGGGTGGTTCGGTCACGGAAGAAGGGCAAGCTGATGTACTTGCTATTACTTCTTGCCCGTCAGGTGTCGCGCACACTTTTCTGGCGGCTAAGTCTTTGGAAAAGGCGGCACATCATCTTGGGGTTCGGATAAAAGTCGAAACACAAGGTGCAAACGGGATAGGCAATCGTATTACACAAAAAGATATTGAAAAAGCTAGGCTAGTGATTTTTGCTCACGATGTGGCAATCAAAGAAGTCGAGCGCTTTGCGAACGTTAAAACCTTAGATGTCAGCACCAAAGAAGCGATGCTTAATGCACAGGCGTTAATCATGAGGAAAGTATAAAAGTAATCGGCTCTTGAGATTGGCTGAAAAGCGATAAATAAAAAGACGCCCAAGTATTGATAATAATACTTGGGCGTCTTTTTATATGGTCTGAACTTATATAAGTTCAGCCTCTAAAAAGGGTGGTACTTAAATACGTCCTCAACCATCGAATTGAGTAATTCGATGTCGTCGCATGTTTTCGCATAGGTACGCAGGCCAGCGATTTGAACTTGAACATGACGAGCAAGCTGAGCGGGTTCTCGCTCTTTGCTTATCTCACCTAGATCTTGTGATTCAGCTATCAACTTGGCGAATTCACCTTCCATGATCTTTAATGATTTCTTCGCTTCTGCTAATAATTCTGCGTGCTCGTCAGTCAGTTCAGCAACCGTTTTAGCTAACATGCACATGCCGTTAGGAGAGCTCTGTTTAGATTCGACCACGGCGCGCTTCACAAAATTTTCGAGCGCTTTAATCGGCGAGTCCGTTTCACTGCGAAAGCGATTCAGATTTAGGATGCCAAGCTCGGTATAACGAGCAAGAGTTTCCTTAAATAGGCCTTCTTTGCTGCCAAAAGTCGCGTAGATGCTTCCCGGACGCATATCAATCACGTCTTGCAGGTTGCGCATAGAAGTCGCGTGAAAGCCCTTTTCCCAATACAGGTTAGTTGCTTTGTCTACTACATCTTGTCTATCGAACTTCGCTGTCTTGGCCATAAAATCTACTTCATTAATCTGAACATATGTTCAATATTTTATGCTGAACGCCCGTTCTAGTAAAGAAGAGCCAGCAAGAAAGTAAGCCGCTTAGTTTAGTTATTTGCTAAGTATTTGAAATAAAGTGGCCAGTGTGTAGCCACAAGGCTGTAATTTACGCGTCGACTACTTCTACAGTTTTATGTTGCGCGCCGTAATAGGTGCCTTCATCAATGGTATACATTAGAGTTTCATCGCATTCTGGGCAGTTGAATTCTTCGTTGGGTTCAATTGCTGCCTCTTCTACCCACTCCCATCCAATGTTTTCTTCGCAAGCAGGACAATTCATAAAACCTCTAATTATGCATCTACGTTAATTTTAAGAGCTCGGCATTATACATATTTGATGTTGAATTTATAGATGATCGCGAGTGCATTACTTGGTAAGGATTATACTGCGAGTGCTGATCTACCTCTTTATGGTTATGCAAAAGCTGTCAATTTTTAGTCACTCCGCCAATAAAATGCTGTTGCACGCATTTGTATGGCTACTAAGGTTGCATAGCTTGCAGTTTTATAAATAAATCAATGAGTTTTGTAAGGTTAAGTGTTAGATTTATCGATTGCCGTCGATATAGAACGGCAATTGTTAAAACTGAATAATTATATGATCTCAACAAGGGCATGCCGGTTTAGAAGTGTGTCTAATTACATGACAGATAGAGATTTGTTAGCTGCTAGGGAATAAAAATGAAATTATCCGATATGTCTTTTAAGCAAAAAATCATTGCTTTGCTTATTTTGCCGATCTTAGGGTTTCTATGGCTCAGTGTTTCTGCGATTTCAAAAGGCGTAGAAACGACGAGTGAAATGTCATCATTGAATCAACTGACACGCTTGTCGGTTGTTTACAGTGAATTGGTACATGAGTTGCAAAAAGAGCGAGGCATGACGGCTGGCTTTATCGGCTCTCAAGGCACTCAATTTGTGAGTGAATTACGTTCTCAACGTACTAGTGCGGATAGTCGACGTGATCAGAGAAACGAATACTGGCAGTCGGCTGATATCGATCTGCCACAGATCAATCGCTTGAACAGTGAAATAAGCCAAAGCCTTAATCAAATAACCACGATTCGAAACCGAGTGGATTCTCAATCAATTCCACTCTCTGAGGCGTTAGGTTACTACACAAAACTGAATGCAAAACTGCTTAGTGTATCGGCTTTGATTGCGGAACTGAGCTCAGACTCGACGATTACTACTGAAACCATCGCTTACTACAATTTCTTGCAAGGTAAAGAGCGAGCAGGTATCGAGCGTGCTGTCCTCAACAACACCTTTTCTAAAAATGAATTTGGCCCAGGTATGCTAGTGAAATTCATCTCTTTGGTGACAGAGCAAAATACCTATTTTTCGAACTTTAAAGTGTTGAGTACTGCCGATAATGTTCGTTTCTTTGAACAACAATTGAATGATCGATCTGTAGCGGAAGTAGAAAAACTTCGACAGCTAGCAGAATCGAAAATGAGTGGTTTTGATGTTGATCCTGTCTATTGGTTCGCGCAATCAACGGCACGTATTGTTCAGCTGAAGAAGACTGAGAACCAACTGGCAGACTCTCTTATTGCATTGACTGATCAGAAAACTCAGCAAGCTCAATCAGCAATGATGGGCAGTATCGCGATGTTTGTTGTGATTACTTTGTTTGCAACCTTTGTCAGTTTCAAAGCCATTACAGACCTAACTACCCGAGTCAAAGACCTGAATTTGGTGCTTTCAAAGGTTCGTGATGACAATGACCTAACGGTTCGCGCAACTTACTTGGGTGAGAGCGAGCTTGGTCAGATATCTTCATCGCTTAACGAAACGTTAGAGAAGTTCTCTCAGGTGATCGATAACTTGTCTCAATCAAGCTTAACACTTGCTTCGGCAGCAGAAGAGACGGCGCAAACTTGCCAATACAACTCCAATACCTTGGTTGAGCAACAAGACCAAATTGGGCTGATTGCAACGGCAACTGAAGAGCTTTCGGCAACCGTGAATGAAGTCGCGGCTAAAACGCAGCAAACGGCAACTTCGGCGAAAATGGTGGATCAACAGTCACAAGAGGGCTTGAGCACAGTTCAACACTCTTATGAATCGATTGAAATCTTGGCATCTGAGATTAACGGCTTAGCTGAGAAAATTACCCACCTACACGAAAGTAGCAATAACATTAACAGCGTTATCGATGTGATTAAGTCGGTTGCTGATCAAACAAACTTGTTAGCACTAAACGCAGCGATCGAAGCGGCACGTGCTGGTGAACAAGGTCGTGGTTTCGCCGTTGTAGCTGATGAAGTTCGTACATTGGCTCAGCGTACGCAAGAGTCGACGTTAGAGATAGAGGGCTTCATCAGTTCGCTACAGTCTGATGTACAAACAGCGTTCAATGTGATTGAGAACAGTAAGAAAATGTCATCAAGAGCGGTTGAAGATTCGCGAGAAGTAGAACAAACGCTACAAGATATTTCTAGTGCTGTGAGCGAGATATTCAGCATGACAGAGCAGATTGCAACGGCAACAGAAGAGCAAGCGGTCGTGACACAAGACATTGCTCAGAACGTGGTGGCGGTTGAGCAGAAGTCGACCGAATCGACGACGGGCGCGACTCAAATTGCAGCAACAGCCAAAGAACAAGCAGAATTGGCAACATCACTGAAAGAACTCTCGAATACGTTTAAGAGTTAATCTTTCCGAGCTCATGGCTAATAGCTAATAGCTAATAGCTTAAAGTTAAGAGCTATCTATCTTATATAACGAAATGTCCCGCTTAATGCGGGACATTTTTTTAGGATTTGAAGCGACTAAGACTGCGCTTTATAGAAACGACAAGTTAAAGCTCAAACAATACGTCAGTACGAATAATGTATTTAGTGCCAGAAAGTATCGGTGCTGAGCCGTGTATACAATGAGCAGGGTGAGTACCGTGAGGAAAACACAGGACACTACCACTGGGTGTTCTAACCGATTCTATATCTGCACTCTCATGATGATGCCCTTGACGACGAGCAGGCTTACTCGGGTCATCATGGCTAACCATGAATTGAGTTTCGCCACCGACGAAATCATCACTCAAGAGAAGCAAAAAGGTATACATGCTCCAACGGTCGCCAAAAGAGTCATCGATCAGTTCTCCATCGACAACTTGACTACCGGGCCAAGAGCCATCGGTGTGCATTTTAAAGAAATCCCCTTCATCGTAGCGATAAAATCGAAAACGACCGTTGATTCCAAGTGGTTTCACACCAGAAAAATGGTCGTACTTATCAACGAAATGATCTTTGCAACGCTTCCAAATAATGTCGAGGGTTTCAGTATCCGCGATCAAGTTGAGATTCTGATTGTGACGAACTTCTCTCGGTAAAGAAACTGCGGCATCTTCTGTAAAACCAAGTTGGTTCGCTTCATTAAGTATCCGCTTAACCTCTTCAGGAAGAAGTACATCTCTTAGTTGGAAAGCACCTGGTACATTGTTTACTTCAACGCGTGACACTGCATTCACGTTGTTATCAAGTGCAAATGGATTAGCCGACTTTGGTGCCCAAACGGGAAGGTCACTGCGCTGAGTACCAGACTCGCGTCGAACGACATAAAAATTTTCTTTGTTATTCATCATCAACCTCTATCTTGAAACCACTTTTACTTGTGCAAACTGACGGTGCCCGTCAACCGAGCCGTGGTAACCGAGGCCACTCTGTTTCGCGCCAACCCAGGGAGCATCACCACTGCCGCCTTGTCCTTGATTAATGCCAACCATGCCAGCATCAAGTTCGTCAGCAACGTCATTGACACCTTGGTTTCCGAACACCACGGCACCCAACCCATACTCGCTGTTGTTAGCGCGCTCAATCGCATCTTCAATGTTTGAGTAACGACTGATCGCGACCACTGGCCCAAAAGTCTCTTCTGTTTCCAGCTTCATTTCTGCTGTCATTCCGGTGATAACAGTAGGGCGGATATAACGCTTTGGTTGTTCAATCCCGCCTAGAAGGAAAGTTGCCCCTTTTTGTTGTGCGTCTTTTAGTTGATCCGAGATTTTTCCATGTTGCGTGGCATTGATGATTGGTCCTATGTTTACGTTAGGCATATCCCACGGGCCAATCTGGTACATATTGGCGATCTCAGTAACACGTTGTTCGAATTTATCGGCGATTCGCTCATCAACATAAATACGTTCGATGGACGTACACATTTGCCCTGAGTTCTCAAAGCTACCCGCGACGGCAAAACGTGCTGCTTGCTCTAAGTTAGCATCGCGCATCACTATCATGGGGTCTTTGCCGCCCAGCTCCATTACAAGGCGTTTCACTTTGCTTGCTGCACGAACCATGATGTCTTGGCCTGCTGCTTTAGAACCCGTGAACGCAATCATTTGAATATCACCTTCAACTAAAGCCTTACCCGTTTCGCGGTCGCCATGCAAAATTGTTAATACGCCTTCGGGTAGGTGTTTCTGTAGCTCACCAAAGAATGCTTGAGCGATAAGAGGGGTCTCTTCAGAAGGTTTTAGAATCACGGTATTACCCGCGACTAATGCAGGCACGATGAGGTTATTTGCCATCATCACCGGGTAGTTCCAAGGAGATATAACTCCGACAACACCTAGTGGGCGGTATTGAAGTTCTGTTGAGCCGGACAATTTTCGAGTGTTGAGTGCACGTTGAGCATCTTCTGCATAATGCTGACCCATATAAATCGCGCCTGTTGCTTCGCCAATCGCGCGACCAATATCTTTACCCATTTCGCGGGCAAGTAATTCTGAGAAGGAGTCTGCATGCTGTTCAAGGTGTTGGTAAGCTCTAATAATGGTTCGCACGCGCTCATTTATCGGGAGTTTTCTCCATGCTTTTTGTGCTGCCTTTGATTGGCGAATCGTTTGAACTACTTCATCTCTAGAGGCGTTATTGACCTCACCAAGCAGTTCTCCATTACTAGGATTAAAAGATTGAATAGACTTGCTCATGTTTACCAACTCCGTTTAATTTTTCGTATATTTTTCTATTTAATGGCACATCTGAATAGCTAGATATCGAGAAATCTCGATATCTAGTCTTCTGAAAATAGATAAGATTAAAATGGGCGGCGTTATCCACCCAGTCTGTTTTGATTCTGCTTGTTAGAGTGAGTTAGATAACTCTTTTAAAAACGTCTCGATGTATTCGTCATTACGCTTGTAGTACGTCCATGAGCCAATGCGTTTTGAAGTAACCAACTTTGCACGCTGCAGGTTCGAGAGGTAAGAAGAAACGGTAGATTGAGATAAGCCACTCTTCTCTTGAATAATGCTGACGCATACCCCCTCAACATCGGTATCAACGAGTTGTTTCTCTAGGTTAAAGTGCTCTTGAGGCGACTTAAGCCAATGAAGAATATCTCTGCGTACAGGGTTGTTGATTGACTTTAAAACTTCATTCATATCTGACATGGCGTTTGGCTGCTGTTTTCGATTAACGTGAAATATACTCTTTAAAGTAAGATATTGCAATATCTCGATATCCTGATTTAGCTGCATTGAGGTAAGAATGTCATTCACGCTTATCGTCGGCGTGTTGATTTTCATCGTTAAGTTCTAGGTTCTCGTTCTATGCTTTAAGAACCAAGAACCAAGAACCAAGAACTAAAGCGCTTGTCCGTTAACCGACAATTTCACATCAATGTTGCCACGAACTGCATTTGAATATGGGCAGACTTGGTGAGCCGTTTTCACAAGCGTAACAGCTTGTTCCTGATCTAAATCGAGTTCAACGGCTAGTGAAACGGTTAAAGCAAAGCCACCATTCTCATTTGGACCAATGCCTACCGTTGCAGTCGTTGGCGCTGATGCGATCTTAATCTTCATCTCTTTCGCTACATGAAGCAACGCGTTTGAGAAACACGCAGAGTAGCCCGCAGCAAACAGTTGTTCAGGGTTGGTCGCTTCACCTGTACCGCCCATCTCTTTAGGGTAGCTCAACGCCACTGAAAGCAGGTTGTCATCAGTAGAAACTTGGCCGTTACGGCCTGCCGTTGCTGTTGCAGAAGTTGTGTAGAGTGTTGTCATTGTTTTAGTCCTTACTTGAATTGTGTAAAATTAAATTGCGCACAACTTAATTTTAAAGCTAGCTTAATTGATAAAATTTGAGCGCGCAAGTATATTGTGCACAATTTAATTTATTGGTGAGGTGATCATGAGCGACCAAGATGACTATCTAAAGCTGGATAATCAGGTGTGTTTTGCGTTGTATAGTGCGTCGAATGCAATGAGTAGGGCGTATCAACCTTTACTGAAAGCGCTTGATCTTACTTACTTGCAGTACATTGTGATGATGGTGCTTTGGGAAGAAAAAGAGATAAATGTCAAAGCGCTAGGCGCAAAAACGCATTTAGATTCTGGTACCTTGACGCCACTACTCAAGCGTTTGGAAGCGAAAGGTTATGTGCTTAGAACTCGCAGTGCTGAAGATGAACGAGTTCGAGTTATCACGTTGACACCTGCAGGGGTCGATCTCAAAGAACAAGCGCAAACCGTGCCAGTCGAAATGCTGTGTCTCTCCAAGATGAACGAAGATGAGCTTAAATCATTAAAAGCACAGTGTGAGCAATTGCTTGGTAACTTGACCAAATGAGAGAGGGCTTTTAGTTCTCGGCAATGATAATCAGAAAATGAAAAGCCCATAAGCCTTTACTACTAATTAGCGGTCATTGCTAATCCAGAGTAATGCTCACGGGCTTTTTGGTATCGACTACCGTTGAAATGGTCACTTGATATTGTATTAGTTTGAGAATTAACCCATAAACCAAGAGATAAAAATCAACGCACCAAAACCAAATGTTGCGATAAGTGCCGTGTCACCACCGGCTGCGGTATAGCTGCCTTGAGTCTGTAGGTGAGGAAAGTCTGGCCTACGAACTTTAACCACCATTGCAAGTGGTCCCCAGATAGCTAAGAACACCAACACCATCCCCGCGTAATCCAACATGCTCACGAATTGGCTAGCGAATAACTCAGCTAATACCAAAGGTAGAACGAAGGTTAGGGCATAAGCCAATGCTTTGTTGCTGGTGACTGCATCTTTGTTTTGGTCGTACAGCGCCATAGACACACCAAGGAAAGAGGTTACCAATGCCAATACTGAGAACAGCGCAATCACTACTTTTAACCAAGCAGACTGCCTGCTAAACGCTGAGATCAGTTCTGAAATGTTATGGAATTGGCTGATAGCGTCTGTGCCAAGGTTGCCAATAATTGCGAATAACCAAGTGAGGTAGCAAATTAATGGAATCACTGAACCCAATAGAATCATATTGCGGATCTGTTTTTGAGTCGCTTCTCGGTTGTATATAACCAGTGACGGAATCACCACCATAGAAGCAAAGCTGGTAAAGATAACCGCGCTGTACTGCACCACGTCATTAGCCGTGTATTTGCTGGCTTGAGTCAGGTAATCAATGCGAATGTTGCTAAACAAAGAGGCGATAACGATAAGCAGCATCACCACCATCGTGATGAATAAACCGCGATTTAATTTGTCGATATACGACTTACCCGCCACCACAATCACACCCATCAATAGGCTGAAAATAGTATAGGCAACCGATGTAGACACATCGATGCCAACGTCGAGCAGCAGTTTGTGGGTGATGTCGCCGACACCCAAGATATAAGCGATCAGCATGCATACCAGCAACAGGTAAAAGAGTGCATTGATAAAGTGTTTACCTTTACTGCCAAGCGTTAAGTAAGCAACACTGCTCATTCCACTGTTGTCTTTGGTTTTGGTGCACGCTTCTGCCAGGAGGAGTGCTGAGTAGGTGGTGCCAATAAAGATAAGCAGCATAAGCACTGAGCTGATCATGAAGCCAAATTGGGCCAACACCATGGGAATGGCAAGCATACCAGCCCCTAATGCAGTTCCTGAAAGAATCAAAGAACTGCCGAATAATTTCATATTCAAAAAAACAACCTCTAGCGATCCAAATAATTTTTCTTTGGATTGTAAATAATTGTTTCCAAGACTAACAAAATACTCATTAGAGTTAGGGATTAAATTCTAATAATTTTTGAAATTTTCTAAAAAATTTACGAAGAGATTTACGCTGCATATGGCTGGTTGTTTTTTGTATTCATCTTGTGAGTTGTTTTATCTTTTTGATAACTTATGTTCATTAACAGCCGTTTAATCATTCGTTCTATACGGCTGATTAACGGATGCCTTAATTTCAGTGAAACCAAGTCAAAACCTTGCTTATTTGATGATTTCCTGCCGGATTCCCTTATTTTATGAGTACTAATTGGATCTCCCCAATGAAGAGGCTATCCAGTTGTAGCATGAGGGTTTGTCGTAAATGGAAAGATCCGTTGTCGTAGATACCACTCGGTAGTTTGGCGTTTCGCTCTTATTATCCTCACACCAATTATGTGGGGGTGTTATGTACCGTTTTCTATTTTGTAGTTTTACGCTTGTTCTCTTGTATCCAACGGCTATTGATTTGTATTTAGTTGGGTTGCCTCAAATTGCCGCGGACCTAAATGCGTCTGAGGCTCAGCTTCATGCCGCGTTCTCTATTTATCTCGCAGGAATGGCAACCACCATGTTGTTTGCCGGTAAATTTGCCGACAGTGTAGGAAGAAAACCTGTCGCTATTTTCGGTGCGATTGTCTTTGCTACCTCTTCGATGTTCGGCGGTGTTGTGACCAATGCAGAACCATTTCTTCTCGTGCGTTTCTTTCAAGGTGTGGGTGCTGGCTCTTGTTATGTGGTGGCGTTCGCTATCTTGCGAGATGTATTGGATGACCAAAAACGCGCTAAGGTGCTGTCGATGATGAATGGCATTACCTGCATCGTACCAGTGCTTGCGCCTGTGATTGGCCACTTAATCATGACGGTTTACCCGTGGCCGAGCTTGTTCACGACCATGGCGAGCATGGGTGTTGTGGTGTGTTTGTTGTCGGTGCTCGTGCTAAAAGAGACTAAACCTAAGGTTATAGGGTCGGTGTTAGCAAAAGCTTCTTTATCTGAGACATTTCAACCAACTTCAACTGAAACGTTCAAAGACCCGTTGTTTATCAGCCGAGTGATCATGACCAGCCTAGGAGTGACCGCAATTCTCACTTATGTGAATGTCTCTCCACTGTTGATCATGACAGAGCTTGGCTTCGACCGAGGTCAGTATTCTTACACTATGGCGTTAACCGCATTGGTGAGTATGTTGGTGTCATTCTCTGCACCATTTGCTTTGAATGTGTTTAAGCAAAAGAACTTAATGCTGACTTCACAAGTTTGCTTTGTCGTTGCGGCTATCTTGTTGCTCGCATCGATTGATGGTGGGTTAGGGCATTACGTGACGTTGTTGGGCTTTGCTTTTGTGTGCGGCGGCTTCTCATTGGGTTTTGGTGTCGCGATGAGCCAAGCATTGAGCTGTTATTCACAGCGCGCAGGTGTGGCAAGTTCAATACTCGGAGTTTCCCAAGTATGTACTTCAGCACTGTTTATCTGGTTTATGGGCGTTATCGGGTTAAGTGCATTGAATATGTTGGCATTTATATTGGCTGCTGGTGGAGTTATCAGTATTGCTCTAATACTATGGGTAGGTCCTTCCCAAGTTAAAAGTGATTATGAAGAAGCCACTAGCCCGTCTTGATCTGAATTTGTTATTCACTCTGCAATTGCTGTTGCAAGAGCAGAGTGTTTCAAAAGCTGCCAAAAAGCTCAACGTCACGCCTTCAACGGTAAGCAAATCACTGACTAAACTTCGAGACTGGTTCGATGATCCTCTATTTGTGAAAACGCCGAGGGGCTTAACGCCAACACCACTTGCGCTGAGCATGGTGAAAGATCTTCAAGACTGGTTGCAGATTGGTAGTCAAATACTCACTACTCGTGGCGACGACGCCCCAAAGGACTTACGTTTAAATTTAGAAGCCGAATCTCCGTTATCGTTGATCATGTTGAACGAATTGACGCAAAGCGTGTATCAACGTTATCCCAATGCGAAGATCAAAATGCGTAATTGGGACTACGATTCGATAGATTCCATCGTACGTGGCGAATCTGATATTGGATTTTCAGGGCGAGAAAGCCACCCACGTTCGAAAGAATCTCTAGATGCACTGCCATACTTCATTGATTTCGAGGTACTGTTCCACGATTTGCCCGTGGTGTATTTGAGAAAAGACCACCCAGCCTTGCAAGAAGAGTGGAACCTTGAGGCTTTCCTCAAATACCCTCACATCAATATTGTGTGGGAAAAAAGTGAAACATGGGCGTTGGATGAAATTCTCACAGATTTGCAACTCGACCGACATATCGCACTTACGCTAGCGGGTTTTGAGCAGTCTTTGTTTATGGCGGCTCAGTCAAACCACACCATGACTACCGTGGCACCGAATTACTGCCGACGTTACGTTGAACAACTTCATCCTAATCTTACTTGTCTACCTATTCCTCTAGATGAAGAGAACGCCAAAAAGCTGCTGATCCCGTTCACCATGATTTGGCATAAACGCAATGCTTACAACCCAATCGTTCTATGGCTAAAAGACACGCTTAGAGAGCTTTACCAGTTTGAAGGTAAAAGTGTCTAACCTTGTGATGAGATTAAATGTGATTAGATGACCTGAAGGCTTGTACCGTTAATATTGATCGTTGATTGAAATAAGAATTCAGAGTTAGAAGTGAGCCCATCAGATGTTATCTGATGGGCTTTTTATTTTAAATCATACGGATAGGGTCAGAACTTCTCAAATGAATACGGTTATTTCTTAATTGTTGATTCGATAAATAGTGTTAATCTGAACGATTGTTCAAATTAATACTTGAACGATCGTTCTAGTTTGATCTATATTGTTTTCACGCCAACGGAGAACAGTCATATATCACTCCGATTGTGAATCAAATTAGTATAAAGAATCGAAAGGAATAGAACATGAGCAACTTTAAAATTCACTCAGTAGAATCAGCACCTGAGCAAAGCAAACCCATTCTTGAAGGGGCTGTAAAACAGATGGGTCGAGTTCCTGGTCTTTTTGGGGTGATGGCTGAATCACCTAATACTCTCAAAGCTTACACGCAGCTTCATCAAGCATTTAGTGATTCGTCTTTTGATGCTGATGAGTTAACCGTGGTATGGCAAACCATAAATGTTGAGCACGAGTGCCACTACTGTGTGCCTGCGCATACTGGCATTGCACATTCAATGAAGGTTGATCCTGCAATCACCGAAGCACTTCGTAACCGTACTGCACTGCCAACTGAAAAACTGCAAGCATTGCACGACTTCACGTTAAGCATGGTACGTAATCGTGGCAATGTGCCTGAAAGTGAAATGGCAGCATTTTTCGAAGCGGGCTATGGTCAGCAACAGGTATTAGAAGTGATTCTTGGCTTGTCTCAGAAAGTGATCAGCAACTACGTAAACCGCGTTGCCAAAACGCCAGTAGACAAGGTGTTCGAACAGTTTGCTTGGCAAGGTTAATCTGCCTAAATATCAACTTGCTTAGAGGGTAAGTTGCTTGAAGGCTACGCTAATTAGCCTTTGGTTATGGATATAGTGAAAGCCCCGCTCGCTTGAGTGGGGCTTTTTCGTTGGTGTCAGTTCTAATTGAGGAAAGTGAACGATTAATGTGCATGTTTAGCGATGATCATAGCCAGCGTCACTATCCCTTCTTTCCAATCTTTACTCTCTTCAATGTTAGCCACAGTAAAGCGCAAACAGTGCTTGAATTGATCGTGCGTACCAAAAACGGTGCCGGGTAAAATCCCCAACTTATGCTTTAAACAGTCTTGATAGACCGCGTAGCTATCGACCGACTCAGGCAGTGTTATCCAGTTTAAAAAAGAGCCTTCCGGTTTTGACAAGTGGTAGCACCCAACAAGGTGTGGGTAGCTATCCAATGCTTGTATTAACAAGCTTTGAAACTGCTTTTGATTAGTTTGATAGAGTCGTTTCATTTTGGACAGGTGATTGCGGTATTTGCCTGTGGTGAGAAACTGTCCGACCGCCGATTGCATGAGGTTGGAACTGCCCATGTTGTCGCAAAGTAGATATTTTTCGACTTGAGCTTGGTAACGTCCTGAAAGTAACCAACCAATGCGTAGGCGAGAGTCTAAGGTTTTGGATAGCGAGTTGACGTAAATGACTCGATCTTGGTCATCCAGCTCTTTCAAGCTCGCAATCGGTGTGTCAAATGCCAAGCTACCGAACACATCATCTTCGATAATCGGCAAAGATCCGGTTATCTCCAGCAGCGCTTTTCGATTAGCTAAAGGCATTCTTGAGCCTGTCGGGTTGGTAAAGTTTGGCGTTAGCAGTAGCGTTTTTACTTCCCATTTATCCAATGCACTTTGTAGTGAAGGGATGTCGATTCCGTGGCTAATACTACTTGGTATTTCAAGAGCCTGTAACCCAAGTGATTCAAGTAGTAGTAAGTTACCGAAATAACACGGCGACTCAACAGCGACGATGTCACCCGGTTTGGTTAATGCCCGCAGAGCCAAACTGATCGCCTGTTGAGCACCGTGAGTAATCGCAATCTCTTTCGATCCCGCGGGCACGCCTAGATCATGGGTGATCTTTAACAATTGCTTTACTAATTGCTCGTCGCCAGGAGGTAGTTGGTAGTAACCGGGTAACTGAGTTTGCAATCGGCTGTGGCGACCGATCTCGGCGTATAAACTACGAATAGCGGGGTTGTTGATGTTGGGATGTGCAGAACCTGCTAAAAGCTTCAAGCGACCCTTTGGACGAGAGAGCACCGATTTAGTGACAGAGAGTAGGTCGACTTTTTGAGGTTGACTTGGCGTGTCCCAACTTGTTGTATTGGGCGCTTTGACACGATAACCCGACTTGGGGACCGAATAAACCCAGCCTGTAGCCTCCAGTTCTTGATAGGCACGAATCACGGTGTTTTTGCTCACGCCAAGCTGTTCACTGAGTTGGCGGATCGAGGGAAGGCGATCATCTGGGTGAAAGAGCCCTTTATCAATTTGAGCCTTAATATGTTGTTCGGTAGCAAGGTATTTATTGCCGCTGAGTTCTACTTCCACGTTATTCTCCCTCGTTGCTCACTCTCAATCTGTAACCATTTAAAGTGTTATATCTGTATCTTTATTAGTTATCTGTACCCAACTAAGGTAACAGCATTGATGAAGAGTTGACCAGAGGTTTGTAATGCTGATTAAAATGATTCCGTTTGTGTTTGTAATATTGTGGTCGTCAGGTTTTGTTGGCGCACGTCTTGGTGTGGAATATGCTGAACCCGCTACGTTACTTTCACTCAGGATGGCAGCCAATGTGGCGCTGTTCTTGGTTTTGATCGCCATTCTTAAGCGTCGAGTTCCTCGTGGTCGCGCATTCTTCCATGCTTGTGTTGTCGGTATATTGATTCATGGTTTCTACCTTGGTGGCACCTATCTGGCGATTGATATGGGTATGCCTGCAGGGTTGAGTTCTTTACTGGTAGGCTTACAGCCAATTCTTACCGCATTGATTATGATCAGTTGTACTTCACAGCGGTTTAACTTCGCACAATGGCTGGGTTTAGCCCTCGGCTTTGCGGGCATTAGCCTAGTGTTGATGGGAAATATTGAATGGCAATCAGATGATCAAAAGGGCATGGCGACGCTGTTGTGTTTGGTTTCGCTGGTGGGTATCACGGTCGGTACTCTGTACCAAAAGCGTTTCTGCAAAGGGACGGATATGGTCGGTGGCGCGATGGTGCAATATCTTGCTGCAGCTTCGTTGTTTTTACCTTTCGCAATGCGTTACGAAACCATGCAAGTGAACTGGACGGTAGAATTCACGTTAACGCTAATCTGGCTGGTGGTTGTGTTGTCCTGTATCGCAATACTGTTGCTACTGTACATGGTAGAGCATGGAGCATCTTCAAGTGTGGCATCGGTGTTTTATTTAGTACCACCAACGACGGCAATTCAAGCTTGGCTTATCTTCGGTGAATCGTTCGATATCTATGGCGCAATGGGGTTTGCTCTGTCGGCCGCTGCGGTATATTTGGTGGTCAAAAAGCCAGAGCTATTCAAGTCTCGAAGACACGCTGCATTGAATCGCTGAGAATCGCTTAACCGTTAATAGTGAGCAAACATATAGCTGCAGCTATTGGATATAGGCTGAACGAGAAGTGTTAGGCCTAAAACTGACATGATAGATATGAAAAAAGAGCCTGAATATTCAGGCTCTTTTCGTTTGGATCATTTTTTTCGTCTATGAACTAGCGCTGCATCAAGCAAGCGTAAGCCGTTGTAAACGGTGCTTCTTGGTATTGCTTAAGGCCAGTTTCTTTAAACTTCATCATAAGAGGATTGCGCTTTAGGCTCTCTTTGATGTCAGCAGGTGATACAACCGTTACGTCCAGGCCGTCGATCAGTTGAATTGCTGCTTCTAGTTTGAAGCCAAAGCCACCGCCAGCAAATTTGCCTTTTGTTTGGCGTTGACGAATCACAACTTTGTCTACTTGGTAATCTTCCATCAACTTTGCAAAAGAGAATTGAAAGTCTTTCATATTCTGCGTGTCGTTTGCGTCGCTAATCGCAACCTTAGAAACTCGGCAATCAGGGATATTAAATACACCATCTGACAGAGAAAGAAGACAGATGACTGCATCGTTACCTTTGATTTCAACACCACAAATTTTCATGTTCATACCTATTTACTTTTGAGCCGTACATTATGGTGCTATTTCCAATACTTCTCCAGTGTTTGAGCATGTCTAGGGTAAATAAGTGCGATATTTGCTTTCTTCAGATCTTTTTCAAGTTGACGTTTGGTTAAGTATTCGACAGTTGACTCAAGGGTAACGTTTGCTATGCGACTAGATTCACAAACTTTTAGCTAGCTTTTAAATTGATACTGTATATTATGCGCGCGTCCCTATTTACGGTGTGGTTATAAACCCCCTTATGAGTATCAATAACCTCTCAATTAAGAGTGAAATTGTGATTGAAGCGGCGCGCGCAGGCGAACAAGGTCGTGGTTTGGTCGTCAACCTGTCATGAGTAGCGAGAATCGAAATAGATTGATCAAACCGAATTGTCAGAAAAAAATAGCCAAAGAAGAATAAATCAAAAAGCCCGCACTCTATGAGTGCGGGCTTTCTTTTTATATGCGAGCTTTGTTTTTATACGGACTTTTTGTTGAGATACAGGCTTTCATTTTAGACACGCAATGTGCTTTGCCGATCTAGTCAATAAGTCTGGGTTAGCTGCTGCGACCGTCTTTGTATGTGTAACGGTAGTCAACTTTTACATTCGCTTGGTAATGGATGTCGCCACTCATGTTAGTGATTTTTTTCACTTCCATATTCGCGTCATCAATCTTGAACGAATCGTATTTTGTTGTTTGTTGGAACTGTGGTAGTTCTCTAGAAAGCTCAAAAGGTGTCTTTGCGCTTAGCTCATCCATAAGGTTTGTTCCTGCATCGTATGCTTCCGCTTCAGTAACAAATGTATCAGATTTTAGCGTTGTTTCTTGAATCGTTGTTTTGGTTGCTGCAAACGCTGTCGTGCTGAGTACAAGAGTTGATGCAAGTATGATTAATTTTTTCATAGGAGTACCTTACTTTGTTGAAGTACCTGTGTTCCGGTACAGAACTAACATACCAATGAAGTGGTAAGATGAGTGTCAGAGGGAATGCTAAATTTGTTAGTGTTCGGTGAGGAAAATTGAGAAATGTCAGGGCTTGGTTGGAATGATTTTGAGCGATTGTAGATGGCGAAGATTTATGCACAGAGCATAGCAAGCCAGTGACACTGATTTATAACTTCAATACACTGTATGGGTAACCATCGTTCAGAATAAGGTAAAGGTATGGCTAATTGGGAAGGGGTCAGTGAGTTTGTTGCAGTAGCAGAGCGTGAAAGTTTTACAGGTGCAGCGCAGAAGCTTGCTACGTCTGTGGCTCAAATCAGTCGCAGAGTGGCGAATCTTGAAGAGCGCTTAGCTGTGAAACTACTCAATCGAACGACTCGTAAGGTTTCCCTAACAGAAGCAGGCCAACTCTATTATCAGCAATGTAAGTTGTTGGTAGAAGGCTTAGAAATTGCAGAGTTAGCAGTAACCCAGATGCAATCTACACCCAAAGGTTTGCTCAAAGTGACCGCACCTGTGACCTATGGTGAGCGTCAACTAGCTCCAATACTCCATCAATTCTTAAAGCTTCACCCACAGGTAGAACTTGAGTTGATGCTGACTAATCAAAAGCTCGACCTTATCGATTCTGGTGTTGATGTGGCGATTCGCCTTGGCCGATTAGAAGATTCAAGCCTCGTGGCCAAGAAGCTGTCTCAACGACAACTCTATGTATGTGCCAGCCCTGAGTACATTGAACGTTATGGTGAGCCGCATACGCTTTCTGAGTTGAGCAATCATCAATGTTTAGTGGGTGGTTTTGAACATTGGCGTTTCAAAGAGAATAATCGCCCTCGTTCGGTTCGTGTCAACGGGCGCATTAGGTGTAACAGTGGTCTAGCCTTGCTGGATGCAGCGAAGCAGAGCATTGGCTTGGTGCAATTACCAGAGTACTACGTGAGTGAAGACCTTGATTGTGGAGAGTTGGTTGAGGTGCTGTCGGATTACCGAGACGACAAAGAGGGGATCTGGGCGCTTTATCCTCAGAACCGTAACTTGTCTTCAAAGGTTCGCTTATTAGTCGATTTCCTATCTGAGCAACTGGATTAGCTCTATGACGCCAAGCCACCGTAATGAAATCAGTCCAAACGACGTGATACTCAGAGTGTTCGATATACTTGAGCAGCACTATGGCTATTTTGATTGGTGGCAAACGGATGCTCCTTACCAGATAATGCTTGGCGCTATTCTGGTTCAGAACACCAATTGGAAGAATGCAGAGAAGGCGATAGATAACCTTGGAGAAGACTGTAATCCGAAAGCCGTTGCTATGATGGATATTGATGAGCTTGCGCAGAAGATACGTTCCAGTGGTTATTACAATCAAAAAGCCATTAAGTTAAAGGCAGTGACGGAATGGTTTTCGAAGTACCAATACGATATGTCGGTGGTTCGTAAGCAGGACAAAGATCAGCTGCGAAAAGAGTTACTGGAAGTCAAAGGAATCGGCGGTGAAACGGCTGACGCGATTCTGGTGTACGCGATAGGTAAACCTTCTTTTGTGATTGATGCATACGCAAGAAGGATCTTCACTCGCAACGGGCTTGATGTCCCTAAATCGTATGAGAAATTCCGAGCCTTGATGGAAAGTGTGATTCCGTTGGATACACAAAGGTATGCTTACTATCATGGCTTATTGGTAGAGCACGGTCAGCAGTTTTGTAACCCAAAGCCCAAGTGTGAACATTGCCCACTGAATCAAGGTTGCACTAAGGCAGGAGTTTGACCTTGGTTCGACTCAACGAGCTTGCTGTATCAATATATCATTGGAATAAAAAACGGGCTTAAGAATGGTGATTCTGAAGCCCGTTTTTATGTAGTGCGAAAGATTTTATAGTTAAGTAGCGTTTGCTTGTTATTAACTAGACTGAAAATGTATTAAACCGTGAAGCGATCCACCAAGTGGTAAAGCTCATTCGCGCGGCTGTTTAGGTTCTGGCTACCTGTACGGTTTTGATTCGCCAGTGATGCCGATTGTGAGCTTTGATCTGAAATCACGACAATACGTTGTGATATCTCTTGGCCTACAATGTTTTGTTGTTCAGTCGCGGTGGCAATAAGCGAGTTCATGTCCATGATGGTATCAATCGACGCCTGAATTTTGGCCAGTGCTGCAGCAGCGGCATTCGCTTCTTCTACGGTTTGAGCACTTCGATTTTGGCTCGAATCCATGGCCTTTACGGCGGCATCTGAAGCGGCTTTTAGCTGTTGAATCATTTTGTGAATATCGCCCGTACTTTCTTGAGTACGACTTGCCAGTTTACGTACCTCATCCGCTACCACCGCAAATCCACGTCCTTGCTCACCAGCACGTGCGGCTTCAATCGCTGCATTCAGTGCTAACAAGTTGGTTTGCTCTGCAATATCTTGAATGACTGTCAGTGAAGACGAGATGTTTTGTACATCACCTTCAAGTCTAGATACCACAGTGTTCGCTTCTGATACTTCGCTGGCAAGGCCTGCAACCGAGTTTGCAGCCGCATTAACAATCTGTTGAGCTTCTTTGGCGTTGTTTTCCGCTTGTTTGGCTGAGTCTGCTGCTTGGCTTGCATTGCTTGAAATCTCTTGTGCCGTCGTGGTCATCTCGGTCATTGCTGTTGCAACTTGTTCAGTCTCTTCACGCTGACCAGTGGCAATCTCGTCAACCTGTGCGGCGCGAGAAGACATGCTGCTGGTTTCTGATACGACTTGCTGGCCCACATCACTTACGCTACGAATGATGGTTTGCAGGCTAGCAACGAAGGCATTGAAGTTTTCGCTGAGCTTAGTGAACTCTGGTGCTTTGAACGCTTCCATTCGTGCGGTTAAATCGGCTTCACCACTAGCAAAGGCGCTAATCGAACGGTCAAACTGCTCAAGAGGTTGCATGATGGTACGGTTCACTGCAACAGCGAAAACGGCTACCACTAGGGCAATCAATCCGCAGAAAATCGCGATAGCAGTCAAGGAACTTTGTAGCGCGATATTCGAACTTTCTTTCATCTCGGCAATAACAGCGTCGATGTCATCGGTGTAGAAGCCAGTACCAAGCATTAAGTCCCATTGCGGAACAAATACTGAGTAGCTGAGTTTTGGTAACGCGATAGATTGGCCCGGTTTCGGGAAATAGTAAGTCGTAAATTCACCCAATTTTGAGTTCTTGATCAGGTCTCGGATTAGGTAATTACCTTGTTTGTCTTGAAGGTCATAGTAGTTTTTACCAATACCATCGTTACTTTGCCCAACCACAACTCGGACACCTTTAGAGTCATAGCCAAAAATATAGCCTGATTCGCCATATTCTAGGGTTCTCAATGTTGGTAAAGCCTCTTCTAGCGTTGCCCCTTTATCTAAAAATGGGCTGATCGAAGAGTAGGCCATTTGCAGGTACGCTTTGAGTTCCTTTTCTTTCATCGCCATCATATTGCTACGCGTCGATTCTACTTGCTGTGCGGTTAGCTCGGTGCTCTTCATATACGTCACGCTCATCATGCCAATTGCCATTAGTAGCAAAGGAATGAAAGAGAGAATATAAAGGCGGTTTTTGATGGTTAGGGTCATTTCACGCTTCCTGTGTGATTTTCTCATACAATTTTCAACACATTATTAATGTGGTTTCAAAATGTAAATGGGCTTGTTGTCTAATTGTTACTCTAGAGTGTTTTTGTTTGATAAATATGATGATGGTTAAGTTTTTCAAGTGAGAAGCCTTGCAATTAGAGGCTTAAGAGCGAAAAAGCGAGTTTGTATCGATGCTTTTGAATTCGACGCTGCTTTGGTAGAATGCGGCCCTTTGTAGCACCTTGCTATGTTTATTCGTTAAGTGAGAAATATTCATGAACAAAAGCCATGTGATTATTGGTTTAACTAACCCAAAGAGCCCGACGAATGTTGGCGCTGTTATGCGCGCGGCTGGTTGTTACCAAGTCGACGAAGTTAAATACACAGGGCAACGCTACGAAAAAGCCGCTAAATTCCACACTGATACGAAGAGCGCAGCGCGCACGATCCCGCTTACAGCCGCGGAGTCATTTTTAGATAATCTTGACGCGGAAACTCAGATTGTGTGTGTAGAACTAGCAGAAGGTGCGACACCACTGCCTCGTTTTAAACACCCTGAAAACGCTATCTATATCTTTGGCCCTGAAGATGGCTCAATTTCTCAAGATGTTGCGGATAGAGCTGATCACGTTGTGTATGTGCCAACGGTAGGCTGTATGAATCTAGCTGCGACGGTCAACGTGCTACTTTATGATCGCCTTGCTAAATCGGATGAAATGGACGAGAGCAACGAGCTGATTAAGAAAAGCCGTGATAATCGTAATCACTTATTAGTAAAAGAAAAGTAATTCTCCGCTTCTAGTGTTATCTATCCCTCATGCAATCGGATATTATCTGAGTTCACCACCAGATAATTGAAGGGTTAGATAACACCATGGAAGACAAGCAATTACTTGCCGCGCTACAACAAAATCCTGTCCTCGATTTATACCAGTTATTCCAAGAAGTCGGTCAAAACCACTCTTTATATGCTTTATTAGAGCGATTATCTTCCCTTAAAGAACAGCATCAATTAAATACTCGTCTTAGCCCTTTCAAACCTCACATTGAAGGATTATTGGCTCAATTCGATAGCACCACGTCTGATAGTGAAATCCTCGAATCGGTCGCAATCCAATCTGAGATTCAGCAACGAGGCCACAGCATGAGCCGTTACATCATGACATCAGATAATCACCGCCATTTTTCCCCAAATGCAGACCTAGTGATGTTTGGTGATTCGATCACTGAATGGGCCCCGTGGGCGGATATTTTCCGTGATATCTCAATGGTCAATCGTGGCCTAGCAGGTGATACCACAACAGGCATGTTGCGCCGCATTGATACCACGTTGAATGTGAAACCAAAGCTGGTATGTTTTATGGCAGGGATAAACGATTTAGCTCAGGGTTATGATGTCGAACATATCTACCAGAACTACATTGATATGCTTAGGGTGTGGCAAGAAAAGGATATTCGCATATTGGTGCAATCAACGCTTTATGTTGGCTCTAAACTGCAAGGTTTGAATTCGTCGGTTGAACTGCTCAATAGCAAGATAAGCGAGTACTGTTCTCAGCAAGGTATTGCGTTCTTAGATGTGAATTCAGTTTTGTCGCCTAATCAGATTCTGTCGAATGAATACTCGTGTGATGACCTGCATTTGAATGCTAAAGCTTATCAAGTTTGGGCTGAGGTACTTCAACCTGCGATAGCTGAGTTACTAAAATGGACTCACGCAAAAAGCTAGCTAGACCGATAAACAGCTTAGCTAATATAAGAAAATCCAACCCCTAGATTTGTTTCGTGAACCATAAGGACATCAATGTGAACCTAAGACAGTTGGAAGTCTTTTACGCCATCATGCAAACTGGCACCGTATCTGGAGCCGCACGTAATCTGCATGTGTCACAACCTAACGTGACGCGTATTCTGGCGCACACAGAGCAACAACTCGGTTTTGGTTTATTTGAAAGAGTTAAAGGGCGTTTAGTACCAACGGTTGAAGCGAAAACTTTGTTACCGGAAGCGGAAAAGGTCTATCAGCAATTGGGGCAGTTCCGTTCTTTGACCAATAAAGTGAAGCAAGGGCATCAACACTTGCGCATTGGTGCGCCACCGATTCTGGCGACTAAATTGCTGACTCCGGTGATAGCCCAAATGTCTCGCGAACAAGAGCTCTCTTTTGAGTTGCTGACTGCCAATCGCGATGAACTGTGTGCTGGGTTGTTAAAGCATGAGCTTGATATTGCTATCGCGTTTGGCGATGAAGCGCCGCCGGCTATATTAAGTGAAATGCTCTTAACCGAGTCACTCAAGGTTTTGGTTCCATCCAATACGGTTGAGCAGTTACCGGCAGAATTAACGCTAGATGATCTGATCAATTATCCGTTGCCAATCATCGGGCTCGATAGCCGCGATCCATTAGGTCTGCTGTTACATCAAAGCCTTATTGCGCGAGATGAGCATTATCATCATCCAATATCTGTGCGTGGATATAGTGCGGCTGCTGAATTAGTTAAATATCAAGCTGGGTTTGCGATTGTGGATCCTTGGACGGCAGAGCAGTATCAAAATGAAGATTCGGTTTGTGTGTTGCCACTTCAACCAGATATCCAATTCTCGGTATCGATGCTTTGCGCAGAGCACACCCCTCAGTCGATTTCCGTTAAACAATTTATCGCTTCATTGAATAGCCATACTCACCCTATAACTTAAGGTTATAGGCACGAGATAAATAGGTATTCGGCAGCTACCAATTTCTTAATTAAAGTAAATCCATACAAGGACTTATTAATTAGGAACGCTCATGTCTATCGCTCAACCTTACCTTCTTTTTCTTGGGGATGTTACTGACCCGCTCGCCGCGAAAACTGCTCGCGGTATTCACCAGTGGCGACCAGAAATCTGCCTAGGCCAACTGCGTTTAACGGGCGATACCGTTTCACTTGGCTTAACGGACATGACGTTACAACAGGCGCAAGCACAGGGGGCGAAAACCTTAGTGATTGGCACGGCAAACTCTGGTGGCGTTATTCCTGACTCATGGCAGTCAACCATAATGGCAGCTGCAGAAATGGGATTTGAGATTGCATCTGGCATGCACCAACGATTGGGTGAGTTTTCACCGCTTGCTGACATGGAGCTGCAAGGATTGACTAAGCTTCATGATGTCCGCCATTTTGATGGTGACCTAAAGGTAGGTAACGGTAAGCCTCGTCAAGGTAAGCGTCTTCTTACGGTCGGAACGGATTGCTCAGTAGGCAAAATGTTCTCGGCATTAGCGATTGAAAAATCGCTTAAACAAGCGGGAACATCTGCTCAGTTTAAAGCGACAGGGCAGACCGGTATTTTGATTGAAGGCAGCGGAATTTCGATTGATGCCGTCGTCGCAGATTTTATCTCTGGCGCGGTTGAGGCGATTAGCCCAGAATTTACCGACCATGATTGGGATATCATTGAAGGGCAAGGTTCATTGTTCAATCCGTCTTTTGCTGGTGTAAGTTTGGGGCTTTTACATGGCGCGCAAGCCGATGCCTTGGTATTGTGCCATGAAGTTGGAAGGCCACATATTCGCAATCTGCCACACGCGCAACTGCCAAGTATTGAACAGACTATTGAAGCTAACTTGCAAGCGGCGCGATTGACTAACCCAGATGCGAAACTATTTGGTATCTGTTTGAACACCTCGTCGATTAGCGCTGAAGATGCTGCGACATTGTGCCAAGAATGGACCACACTATATCAAGTACCCGTGACGGACCCTGTGCGTTTTGGTGTACAACACATTATGAATCATTTGCGACATTCACTTTAACGACTTCATCATTTCTACGTTTCCATTTGTTAAAGCGAACATCAACCGAGTGAAATTATGAAGATTACAGCAGAACCCATTACTATCGCGATGCAAACACCTTTTCGCATCTCTCGCGGCAGCCGAACTGAGTGTCATGTTGTTCGTGTTCACATCGAACACGATGGCAAACAAGCTCAAGGGGAATGTACCCCCTACCCACGATATGGTGAGTCGTCGGAGTCTGTGTTAGCGCAAATTCAACAAGCGTCTAGTGCGCTTGAAGCGATGTTTGAGCGAGGCATTACCGATCCCGCAGAGCTAAGAGATCATCTTCAGTCTTTATTGACTGGAGGGGCAGCGCGAAATGCTGTCGATTGTGCGCTTTGGGAACTTGAAGCTAAGCAAGCTGATCAGGTCTTCCCGAAAAGCCTGTTTGAGCTGCCAACGCAAATCATCACCGCGATGACTGTCTCAATTGGTACGCCAGAAGCGATGGCGACCCAAGCGCGAGATTATGTCGCAAACGGCGCAAAACTGCTGAAAGTGAAACTTGATGGTGAGCAAGTGGTGGATCGTGTTCGCGCAGTTCGAGAAGTTGCGGAAGGTGTAACGATTGTATTGGATGCCAATGAAGCGTGGACAGGGTTGAATCTCGAAGAATTGTTTAACCAACTGACTGAATTTGATATTGCTATGATCGAACAGCCTCTACCACAACAGCATGATGCATCATTGGCACACATCAAGCACCCGATTCCACTTTGTGCTGATGAAAGCTGTCATACCACTTCGCAACTTTCATCGTTGTTAGGCAAGTATGAGATGGTTAACATCAAGCTAGATAAAACCGGTGGTTTGACAGAGGCATTGGTACTTGCTGAACAAGCCCAAAAGCTTGGTTTTACTCTGATGTCTGGTTGTATGCTTGGTACCTCATTGGCGATGCGCGCAGCACTACCTATTGCGGTTCAATCTGAGATTGTCGACCTTGATGGTCCGGTGTTACTTGGGCAAGATGTTACGCCAGCTTTAACTTATCGAGATGGGATGATCATTATCTAAGATCGTTCAGTTTCGGCTAGTTGATGGACATGACATAATAAATGAAATCGCATCAGTGAAAGCTTGTGCGATTTTTTAGATCTCTAAACCTTAACTTATTAAATAATCAAAGATTTTCCCTGATTGATTGAGAGTACTATTCGTATAATTTAAGGGCTTATTGATAAACTAATCACGTTTCTGTCGGTGGGGTCACTTTCTATTGTCGCAAAACAGACAACCTAAGCTTTATAAAATAATTGTTATGATATCTTATGTGAAATGTTAATGATTACTCTTCATTTAATAGTTTCACTAAAGCTATCTGATGTGAGGTTGAGTAAGGTGTAAGCCCTAACTATTTGAATCACTGGCTAATTCATATTGGTTTTTGATGAGAATAAGGTGGGGCGAGTGAGTAGTCATGTCTCCAAAGCAATAGAGAATAAGGACAGTTTCGAACGCCCGTTTTCGATCAAAATTCCACGCCGCAAGTGGTTTGGTTGGAAAGGCATTGAACTACGGTTAGTGTTGGCATTAGCTATGCTATCAATGACCACTATCTTCCTTTCCGTGGTTTCAAGCTTCACTTTTGATGATTTAAACCAACGCCTTGTCGAGTTAAAAGAAAGTGAAATTCCTGCCTTAGATAACGCCGCCCGCCTCAATGATATGGTGCGAGTGATTATCACAACGTCGTCCCAACTCAGTGGCGCAGAATCCAATTTAGAACGTAAACAGGCGATGCTAAAAATTGAAGGTGCTATTTCAGAAATGAACAGCGTCATGGTTCAATTTCCTGATTATCACTCCTATTTTAAAGATCTTATTGCTCAAGTTAATAACAGCCTTAGCTTGTTGTATCAAAGTGAAATTGAGTCAGAACAGCTTAATCGAGAACTTCGTAATTTGCTTGAGGGCTTTTATCCTCTGTTGCAGCAAGCGAGTGATTCACTTGATCGTTTGCCTGAGTCAGCCAAAGCTCAAATCCAGTACACACAGTTAAAGTCTTTACTTTATTACCAATTAGGTTTGGTCGAAAAGCTGTATAACGACTCCAGTTTTAATGAGTTGGATTACACCAGCTACCGACTAGAGCAGGTAGGTGAAGAGTGGTGGCAACTCTGGGTCAGTGGGGATCTGAGACGTGACTTCCCAAAATTAGATCATCAATTAACCGTTATTTATAACCTCGCATCTAGCGACAGCAGTTTGTATGAACTCAAGAACAAAGCGCTCGATCATCTTTATCAAGAACAGTACTTTCTGCAAAATAGTCGTGAGCACCTGAATCAGCTCACCGTACAAATTGAAAGTAACACCAGTAAGGTGAACAGCAATATTGATTTGTCGATTCAGCAAGCGCAGCAGTCTTTGCAATCCAACCAACGTCTCTCTCTTTTTCTTTCTTTGTTTAGCGTATTGGCCGCCGCTGCCATTTCATGGTTCTACGTACGAAAGAGTATTTTAGAAAGGCTGTTACAGCTGAAAGACAACATGTTTGCCATATCTACGGGGCATTTAGATACCGAAGTCTCAATTCGTGGCAAAGATGAAGTGACGCAAATGGCCAAGTATCTCAAGGTGTTCCAAACCACGGCAAAAATTGTTAAGCAAACCAATCGCAAATTAGAGGCTGAGGTTGAAGAACGAACCTTAGCAGAAGCCAAACTACGTGTTACTCAAGACGAATTAGTTCAAGCGGGAAAACTGGCCGCGTTGGGGCAGTTAAGTGTCGGGATCACTCACGAGATCAATCAACCTCTGACTGCTGTGAATAGCCATGTTCGAAGTGCTCAGCTTTGGTTAGGCAAACAAAGGCCAGACAGGGCGGAAGAAAACCTGAAAAAGATCGAGGTTTTGCTAGAAAAAGTAGCAGCGATCACTCGTCACTTGAAAGCGTTCTCGCGTAAGAGCGATGGCAAGATTGATAATGTGGAACTGGATAAGGTGATTGGTGATGCCATTGATCTCTTTGAAACCAGGCAGAGTACGGTCTCGATTCAGTATTCACCGCAAAGCTGCCTGATGGTGCGAGCCAACAGCATACGCTTGGAACAGGTACTGGTGAACTTGATCAGTAATGCATTGGATGCTGTTGAACATAAAGGCCAACCTCAACTCAATATTGCCACGAAAGATCTCACACACACGATTCAAATCTTAGTCAAAGACAATGGATTAGGGATTGCTGAAGAGGATATACCGCATTTGTTTGACCCCTTTTATACCCGCAAAACAACAGGAAAGGGGCTTGGGCTTGGCTTGTCTATCGCCTACAACATAATAAAAGATTTTGGTGGCTCGATTCACGTGGAATCGATTGAACACCAAGGCACAACATTTATCGTCACTTTACCAAAAGGCACAAGCTCATGATTTCAGACAAACACATAGTTCTTATCGACGATGAAATAGATGTCGTTGAAGCCGTGAGTGAAATGTTAGAGCTGGAAGGTTTTAGCATCACCACTTTTACTGACCCGAACCTTGGCCTAAAGTCCCTTAAAGCGGACAGTCAGTCGGTGGTGTTGTGTGATGTACGCATGCCCAAAGTGGATGGGCTGACACTGTTAAGTTCGATTCAACACCGAGCAGCCAATGTTCCTGTGCTGCTGATGAGTGGTCACGGTGATATTCCGATGGCGATAGAGGCGATGAAGTTGGGTGCATTCGATTTTCTAGAAAAGCCCCTTAATGCGACTGAATTGGTGGAGAAACTCGATCTCGCGTTGGCGCAATGCCGGCACAATAGCCACAAAACTTCAGGCGATAAAGAGAATATAGACCTATCCATTGAATCCGTGGTGATTGGCCAGTCAAAAGCAATGGACACAATACGTCAGCAAGTGCTCGCTTTGTCGCATACCGGCGTCGATACCATCATTAATGGTGAAACCGGAACGGGTAAAGAGGTGATTGCTCGTGCTTTGCATCAATTTAGTCGTCGCAAGGCTAAACCGTTTGTGGCGATTAACTGCGGTGGTATGACAGAGAGCATTATTGAAAGCGAGCTGTTTGGTCATGAAGCGGGTTCGTTTACCAGTGCCAACAAAAAACGTATTGGCAAAATAGAACAAGCTAATGGTGGCACCTTGTTTCTTGATGAAATTGAGAGCATGCCGATTGCTGTGCAGATTAAACTGCTGCGCGTGATTCAAGAGCGAATGATCGAGCGTGTTGGCGGTAATGAATTGATACCTGTCGATATCGTGGTTGTAGCAGCCAGTAAAGCGGATCTCGCACGCCTTAGTGAGTCGGGTGGGTTCAGAGCCGATCTATTCTATCGCTTGAACATTGCGAGCTTAAACCTCCCAGCGCTGCGCCATAGAAAAGAAGATATTCAGGTACTTTTTCGACACTTTGTAATTCAAGCAAGCCAAAAATATAAGACACGCCCATCAACGATTTATCCTGAACAAATACAGCAGTTATGTCGACACGAATGGCCGGGTAATGTGCGCGAATTGCGTAATGTTGCCGACCGATTTGTGTTGGGTATTGTTGGTGATGGCTTTGATCTGCAATCACCGATTTGTGAAACCTCGGGTGAAGATTTTGCATTTGAGAAACAGATGGAGCAATACGAAAGAAACGTATTGACCGAAGCCTTAATTGAAAGTGCAGGCAACATCAATGAGGTTTCAAACAAGCTGAACCTACCGCGCAAAACACTTTATCGAAAAATGAAGAAACATCAATTGGATAAAGAAAGTTTCAAGGCTTAACCGGTTCGGTCGTTTAATGAAAGTAAAAAGTAACATCACAAGTAAAAGCACAAGACAACAATGACCCATTTGGTTTAATTACGAATGATGAACTGTTTCAAGTAATTGTAATAAAAGAGCTTTAACATTTGGCACAATGCGTGCAATCCCTACGTGGTGGCATACGTTCACATGAGGTTATCCGGTGTTTATCTGAAGGCAATGCTTCCAGTTCAAATACGGAATGATCGAATAAAGGAAATTAGAAAAATAATTGCTTGTTGCAAGGAGATACAAACATGAAGCAAATACTGAAGGGTTCTATTGCTCTGATACTAGGCGTTAGCTCAATGACGGCATGGGCCGCTGAAGAGCCTGCAAACTTAGGACCTCGTCCCCTCTTTTTAGTTAACAATATGGATGAGAGCCCTTTGAAAACCAAGCTACTGAGTTGTAGCGAAGGACCTTTCCATCGTAGTGATTTTTCTATCGGACACCGTGGCGCTGCAATGCAGTTTCCTGAGCACACCAAAGAATCCTACTTAGCCGCGATTCAAATGGGCGCGGGTGTTGTCGAATGTGATGTCACTTTCACTAAGGATAAGGCGTTGGTATGTCGTCACTCACAAAGTGATCTGCATACAACAACTGATGTATTGGCGCACCCGGATCTTGCTAAGAAGTGTTCGACTCCATTTAAGCCAGCGAACCTGGCGACGGGTGAGGATGCTCAAGCTGAGTGTCGTACTTCTGATTTTACACTCGCGGAATTTAGGACGTTAAAAGGCAAAATGGACGGCGCGAACCCGAAAGCGACCACGGTGGAAGAGTATATGAATGGCACTCCGGGCTGGAGGACTGACCTTTACAGCCAGAGTGGGACACTGATGACACACGCTGAAAGCGCGGCGTTGTTTAAAGAACACGGGGTGAAGGTAACCCCTGAATTGAAATCGGCTGCTGTAGAAATGCCTTTTAATGGCTTTAGCCAAGAGATGTACGCGCAAAAGCTGGTGAATGAGTTAAAAGATGCCGGTTTTAAACCTTCTGAAACTTACTTGCAGTCGTTCAACCTTGACGATGTGAAGTACTGGATTAAGGAAACGCCTAAGTTCGGTAAACAGGCCGTTTATCTTGATGACCGTGTTTATGAGCAAGCGGACTTTGTCGCCTCTGCTGAAAACATGAAAGAGCTACACGACGCTGGTGTGAATATTATTGCACCACCTTTGTTTGCTCTGGTTGATTTAGACGAGAAAAACGAACTGGTTGCGTCAAACTACGCGAAATTGGCGAAAGATGCAGATCTCGAGATCATCGCATGGACATTAGAGCGCTCAGGCCCACTTGCTCAAGGCGGTGGCTGGTATTACAAGAGCGTGACAGACGGCATCAATAATGATGGCGATATGATGAAAATGCTCGATGTACTGGCGCAAGACGTGGGTGTGATGGGCGTATTCAGCGATTGGCCTGCAACCGTGACTTACTACGCTAACTGTATGGACAGCGACGCCTAGGCGTTGGCGAACTATCGGTTTTGACTCTTGATCGTTAATCGTTCAATCAAGAAATAATAATAGAAAAAGCAGTGAACCAAAGAGCCTTCGGGCTCTTTTTTTACCATTAAAATCACTGGGACATAAATGACCCAAATGTCAGCTTTTGAGTTGGACATGAATGACACAAAAGTAATTGTCGAAAATTGAATTTATATTAACACATTGATTTTAAATGATTTAAAAGATGGCACAAAGGCTGCAATGACCAAGGTGACTTTCAACGATAAGTAAAAATAAGGTTTGAATATGAAAATCAGTGTTAAAGGACTGTTAATCGCTAGCTCATTACTACTTCCTTCAATGGCTATGGCAAGCGAATGCTCTAGTCGTGGTGTGTTAGACGATCGATACTGTGACGAAAACCAAGATTTGGTGGCCGATTCACCAAAGAATCCAGACGAGTGGAATGACCCAAGTACGCTTGTGTTTACCTACACTCCAGTAGAAGACCCTGCGTTGTACAAAGATGCGTTCGCAGACTTCCAAGCACACTTAAGTAAGGTTACCGGCAAGCGAGTGATTTACTACACCGTGCACTCGAACTCAGCGCAAGTAGAAGCGATGCGTTCAGGTCGATTGCATGTTGCTGGTTTCTCTACAGGCCCTACTGGCTATGCGGTAAACCTGGCAGGTTACGTTCCAATTGCAGTGAAAGGCGATGAGTCTGGCTTCCAAGGCTACAACCTAATCACGATTGTGCGTAAAGACAGCGGCATTAATAAAATGTCTGATCTTATAGGGAAAAAAGTTGCACATACTTCTGCATCATCAAACTCTGGCAACCTAGCTCCTCGTGCGTTATTCCCAGCGAAAGGCTTAGTACCAGATGAGGATTACAAAGTTCTGTACTCAGGTAAACATGATCAATCTATTCTAGGTGTATTCAACGGAGACTATGATGCAGCACCTGTGGCATCGGATGTGTACGATCGTATGGTTGCAGCGGGTCGTGTCGACGATTCTGAACTGAAGATCATCTATCGTAGCCCTCGTTTCCCAACCTCTGCTTTTGGTTATGCTTACAACCTAAAACCAGAACTTGCTGAGAAGATCACCGAAGCTTTCTTTAGCTACCGCTTTACACCTGAAATGAGTGCATCGTTCAAGGGTGCAGATCGTTTCTCACCGATTAGCTACAAAGAAGAGTGGGATGTGATTCGTGATATCGCACATGCAACAGGTACGGCTTACACCAAAGCTGGCCTAAAGAAACTGGCAGAGAAAGACGCAGCGAAGCGTGCTAAGAAAAAAGCTGCAGAGCTAGCAAAACAAGCCGATAGCCAGTAATTCCCTTCGTTAATGATTTAACTATTCAGCTTATTCTCTGAGTAAGCTTATTTAAAATCTATGCCCTCACGGGTAGGGCATAGATCATTTTAAAATTCGCACAAGGAAATGCAGTATGGCCGTAGCAAGCTATGAAGGAATAAAGATAAACAACCTTTTTCATGAATACGTGGCAGGCAAGCCAATCCTTAAAGGTATTAATATTGATATCGATGAGCCGGGAATTATCGCAATTATTGGCCCATCGGGTACTGGTAAAAGTACACTTCTCCGTTGTATCAACCGCCTTAATGACCCAAGCCAAGGCGAGATTATTTTTGATGGTGCCGATCTGACCCAATTAAAAGGGCAAGCGTTACGCAGACAGCGCCGTCATATAGGAATGGTTTTTCAAGAATATAATCTTGTTGAACGTTTGACGGTTATCGAGAACGTGCTGAGTGGCCGTTTGGGTTATATGACAGCTTGGAATGCATGGCGTCGTAACTACTCTCCACAAGACTTAGCAAAAGCCTTCGAGTTGCTTGAATTTGTTGGCCTACAAGATTTTGCAAACCAACGTGCTGACAGCTTATCGGGCGGTCAGAGACAGCGTGTCGGTATAGCTCGCGCTGTTATGCAAGACCCATATGTTTTATTAGCAGACGAACCAACTTCATCGCTTGACCCAAAAACTGCGGTTGAGATCATGGAGCTCATGGAAACATTTGCAGAGCAGAAAAATATCCCAGTGTTGGTTAACATTCATGATGTGAACTTAGCGAAACGTTATGCCAAGCGCATTATTGGTATGTGTAATGGCAAGGTGCATTACGACGGCAGTCCTGAAGGTATCTCTGAGGACGACCTAAAAATTATCTATGGGGGTGAGTCATGGCTGGATTAACCCCAAGCTCGTCTCTGAACCGTGAAAATCCGTTTAAAACCTCTTGGACGAATCGCGCGATCATTGCAGCTATCGTTGCTTACCTGTTCTACAGTTTTTCGACGCTAGGGCTAACTTTTGATCGCTTGGTCATCGGTTTTGGCGAAAGTGAGCGGTTACTATCACGAATGTTTCCGCCAGATTTCTCACGTACCAGTCTACTATTGAGTGGCTTAGCCGAAAGCTTACAGATTGCCATTATCTCAAGCTTTTTTGGTATCGTAATTTCATTGTTTCTTGGCTTACTTGCCGCAAGAAACATGATGCCCTCAATTGTATCAACGCCAATTCGTTGCTTCATCGCACTGTGTCGTTCTTTTCACCCAGTGATCATTGCCATCCTATTTGTAAAAGCGGTGGGTTTTGGAGCTTTGGCCGGTATCTTGACCTTGGTCTTTGCATCAATTGGCTTTATCGCCAAGCTTTTTGCTGAGGCAATTGAAGAGATCTCTTTTAAACCTGTGGAAGCGATTAAAGCAACGGGCGCAAGTTTTACTAGTGTCATCTTGTATGCCGTTATGCCTCAAGTATTTACCCGTTTCATTGGCTTTGCAAGTTACCAGTTGGATTCAAATCTACGTAATTCAACCATGGTCGGTATTGTAGGTGCTGGTGGCCTTGGTGGTACTCTTTTCTCGGCATTCCAGCGTTTCGACTATGACTTTGTCGCGGCTATTTTGATGACTATTATCGCTCTGATTCTTGTGGGTGAATTCCTTTCCAACATTGTTAGGAGGATCTTCTAATGACAACTGCATCTATCGATAAAGAGTGGCAACGCTTTACACCTAACGAACGCATTGCTCGTTTTGCCGTTTATCTCAGCCTAGTGTGTGCCATCGTTTGGTCTTGGCAGACGGTTGAAGTGATACCTGAGTTTTTATACGACGCACCCGCACAGTTTGTCGACATGTTTGAGCGAATGGTGCCAGTGGACTATGCGTTCTATCCTGAGTCGATTCACGCAGCGATGATCGAAACGTTACATATCGCGACCTTAGGGACACTTTTTACCTTGGTGTTTGCGATTCCTTTGGCGTTAATGAATGCGCCAAATATCACACCCAATAAAGCGCTGAACTGGATTGCTCAATTCTTTCTCGTGTCTTCACGCTCTGTGAACTCATTGGTTTGGGCGTTGTTGTTCATCGCACTGTTTGGCCCCGGTGTGCTTGCAGGCATTATGGCGATTGCCATTCGCAGTATCGGCTTTGTAGGGAAGCTGTTAGCGGAAGCGATTGCCGAAGTGAACATGGGGCCGATTGAAGCTCTGCGCGCAACAGGGGCTTCGTGGATGAGCGTTTTGCTCAAAGGGTATTGGCCACAAGTGATGCCAGCGTTCTACTCAATCGTATTGTTCCGTTGGGACATTAATGTACGTGAATCTGCAGTACTGGGTTTGGTGGGCGCAGGTGGCATTGGCGTGGTGCTTAACGATGCGCAGAACCTATTTGAGTGGCAAAAAGTGTCGATGGTACTAGTGAGTATCTTTGCGGTAGTTATCGTTGCAGAAGCCGTAGTGATCCACATCCGTAACAAACTCATATAGACATATTGTTGTGTGGCGCGTTCTGTGTGGTATGTGCTGCGTGAAAGTTGAGAGCTTATCTAGCATTTTTAAGCTCAAACGACCCTAGGTACTTCGGTCTACCTAGCGGTCGTTTTTTTATCTAAAAAGACAAATATATTGGAATGGTGAGTGCTTTTTTAGAAAATACAATGCTTGGCAAAATCACCGGCTTCGTTAGCCGTCCAGTCACCTTTAGGCTTCTCTTTCATATCAACACACCAGGCTTCACTGCCTACTTCTGTGCAAGCCATAAGTTGAGAAGCTAGAAATAGAATTAGTGCGACTTTTTTCATAGTAAATATCTCTTCATTGGCTATAAATTACCGTTCATAACTTTGCTCAGTATTACAAGTTATTGTTAGGAGCGCCAATCGTTTATACACGTTTATCAGGGGAGGTACTTCGAGGTTGAATTTAGAAAAATAGTGCAGGGATAGGTTAGAGAAATCGAAAAAGCCAGCAACAAGTGCTGGCTTTGAAAATCTTAATGAGCGTCTATTACTATTAGTTAGTACGCTTCAACTACTTGAGTAATTATACCAACTTCATCTCTTGGATGATGTCTGAAGCAATTTCTGGCTTCGTACTGGTTGGTTTCTCGTGTAGATCGGCTTTTAATTGCCCCTTACGGTTACTTAGTCCTACTTCAAGTTTTTTGAGTGCTGAAGCGATAGCTGGATACATAACGTCATTTGTTGCTTTTGCTGTTACACGTACACCTTCATAGTTGGTGAAAACTTCAACCTGATGTTGGCTGTGTTCTTTTGTGATGATAATGTCGCAACTAATCAGTGATGGGAAATGGTTAGATATCTTCTCGAATTTACTTTCGATGTCTTTACGTGACTCGTCGTTAATTGATACGTGATGTGTTTGAACATTTATTTTCATAAATCATACCTTTCCAATGACTGTGTCATTTAAACGTAGCAAACATCGGATGGATTGACCAACCGTGAAATAGCACATGTGTGATTAACTTCAGTGTTATCAAATAATCTCTCGTTAGTCCCTTGAAAGTCCGATGTACAGAGCGCATATTATGTTTCGTGTTTTCAATACATGTTCAAAAAAACTCCATCCTTGATTATTTACTCTACTCTTGACTTCAAACCTAGAGAATTTCCCCGCCTTGGTTTTATAATTCCGAACTTGTCACTCTTTCGTACCTCTCGTTATTCGATAAATAAACACCCAAATAGCGCTGATTTATAGACACTCAACCGCCCATTCCATATTTAAGTGAAACTCACCAGCCGTCACTTGTGATTCGGGTATGGCAATTCGTGCTTTAATGTCTACTTCTTGATTTGATGCAAGATGCTCGACGGGAAACTCAACTCCCTGACGCCAATAATCAATGTCGCCTTCATAGAGAACAGGCGTTTCGACTTTAAATCGAACGAGTTGAGAAAGGCGAGGTTCATTAGTAGAGCCTAGGTCAATATACTGGAGTTTGAGAAGCAATCGCGAGTCTTTACGATTGGACTCCAGTCTTAAGACGATCGCTCGGCCATCGTAGTCTTGCCCAAAGCTCATTTCGCCTTGATTGTTGATCACTTCTAACCCACAACGTTCTCTTACGTGCTTATTAAAGCTAAGAGTTGAGTGATTATTGAATGCCAATGTACAACTGGATAAGCTGATTAGGATGAATGCGACAATAAAACGTAGCATGTTAGTTCACCATAACGCGGACGATAAAATCCGTGACCGCTTGCTGAGTGACAGCGACGTTGCTGATGGTCTGCTTATCCTTTAGTGATACCTGATAGGTTGAGCTTAGGACAATGTCGGCGTGGTGGTATTTGTACTCGACAATAAGGTCACACGTGACGCGATCTGTTTGTTTAATCTCGACAGTAGTATCGGTATAGTTAACACGACTCTCTGTATCGACTAATTCGATGCTCGACCAGTCGATGTATTCTGAATTTGAAAGTGCATCAAAAATTCGACGTTGGTGGTTGTCTGAACCATCCACACACATTTGATTGAAATGCTCGACCTCTTGCCTATCGAATCCTGCGCTCAAAGCATAGGGTGCGATAAACAGTATCGAAAAGAATAATAATAAGGTTTTCATAAGGCCTCTGAGTCAGTAAGCCCTCTTTGAAGAGGGCTTGCCGTGTGAGAGTGAGTGGGTTAGTTACACTCGATCTTCCATTTTGTTTTTACTTCGTAGTCGTCACTTGCATCAAGGTTACTTTCATCAATAGCAATACGAGCGTATAGATTCATATTATTATCTTCACGGATTTGATCTCGAGTGATGTCTACCCCCGATTCCCAACCTTCAGCTGATTGGGAGATATCCGTTGTCCCCGTTGATTGGAAGTACACATCGCTTTTTTGAATTTGGCCATCGAACGATTCCAATTTGATCTCTTCCGCTCGAACTTTAATTCCGTTCCTGTTACTCACCAGTTTCACGGTCGCATAGGATTCATTGTAATTTTCACCAAAAGCCAAATCAGCCTTGTCTTCCGTGGCTTCTATGCCACATTGAGACTCCACAGATGCTGAGAATACAACATCACCTGTTTTGTCATCTTGATGATTTGGCGGTACGGCAATCGCCGATCCAGTTACGAAAATAGACATGGCAACTAGGCCAAATAATGGTTTTTTATTCAGCATTTTTTACTCCGAAAAAGTGGTATTGCTTTGTTTCATCTTCAGCAGGCGATATTTCTCTGCTTCGATTTGTAATAGCTTTAACTCATGCTCCGCTTGAGCTAGCTCTTCTAAACGTTCTCGCTCACGGAGCTCGAACTCGTAGAGTCGACGACAGTCAACTCTATCTTCACCACCAAATTGGAATGTAACAGCTGCGTACACGCCTGCCTCATCCTGATTCTGGTAGTAATAATTGTTGTAATAGCTGTCACTATCTTCATTACCGGTTGACCCATAAGTACCGAACTGTACGGTTTTTCCTGTAGAGATAGCCTGCTCACAAGAAGCGCCTTGAGAAGTGCGAACTCGGTCGGTTCCTGATGGGTTAGATACACTCGGTATCGGGTTTGCCAATGCCGGGTTTGTTAGAGAAAGGCTGGTCAATGAAGCGATAGCCAGTGCAACGACAGTCAATAAAGCTCTGCGTAGCGTGGTTATGATTTTGTGCATCGTGAGTACCGTTTGAATTTGATTAATACCGTGTAAATTTAAGGTTCGTGCACACTTCGTAGCTGTTCGGAGAGTCCGTTACCATGCGTGTGCAGAGCTTTTTCTTGGTTGTTTGAGCTGCTGGTGTCTTAACATTGATGTCCAGTTCTAACTCTTGGTTCGCATTCAGTGTGATTTTGTTTGGGAATTCTTTGTCATCAATTCGCAGGTAGTAATCCGCTTGTTTGGTGTAACGGTTTACTAATAAAAACCTCACCTGCGTTTTATCGGAATAGGTCTGAAATTCGGTATTTTTCCATTTGTGCACGTTTGCATTTGCTAAAGAGCTGCTCAGCAATAAAGCTGCAGTAATGATGTAAATAGCCTTCATGAGAACCTCAAAATGATGATCGAGATCTCATTTTAGTTTCGTTCGAACGCAGGACTTACCATTTTGCGCCACTGACATAAGGCTGACAGTACGGTAAAAATGGTGTCGGTTTTTTATTTAAGATAGTTTGTCGTTTGAAATCGAAGAAGAGTGGAATCTTTGAGAGGATAGAGCGAAGGTCAGTTATGGTAGTGATTTTTATCAATTCGTCACTCAGTATCACAATTACTGATATAAAGAACAGTTAACCGTTGAGGCGACGATTGGTACGGGATACTCTAACAGCTTCATTATATTTGGACCCATCACCATGAAAATGCCTGTTAAATTCGCTGCAATCGCGGCTTCCCTTTCTTTCGCTTTTAATGCTTTTGCTGCACCTGTTGAGTTTCAGAAAATTCCAGAAATCATGCAGCAATTTGAAACCGCCGATCTGTACGTTAAGAAATCCGTCACTTTAGGCCGTTTGCCTGCGGAGTCTGAAATTGGCGTTGATTTTCCTACTTATGTTTCAGATGGTAAGGGCGGTTACAGCTTAGAGACAAACAATGTAATGACGGGTGATGTAGTGATTGCAAGCATGCCTAAAGCGATTGTGGATGACATTTTCAATCAATGGCTAGTACCAAAAGAAACCTGGATCAGCAGCTATGGATCATTGCCAACATCGACCACTGAATTTAAACCGTTTAAGCGTATTAAAACCATCAAAGCAATTAAGATTGACGATGAAATTCTCGAACTGATGGGCAGTGAAGATGGAAAAACGGCTGTGATTAAAGTCAGCTGGGATGAGAAAGGAATGAAGGTTTATAAGGATGGTTACTTGGCTGATTATGAATACGGGATTGCCCCACATGAGATGCAAGAAAACTACGAACTAGCACCTAAGTAGCCTTTTCTGTATTTAGAAAGCGCTCTGTTTTTATAGGGCGCTTTTGTTTTTGCACAACACTTTTGTTTTTCAGCGCACTTTTAGGTTAATAGACAGTTCTGATGAACACTGAATTACGGGTATTGAAAAAGGCAACTGAAGCTGCCTTTTGATAGTGTGATTTAGTTTTGTTTAAGGTTATGACTTATTAAATTCATAAGAAGAGGGCACCACAATCACGCCTTTCTTTGATATATGAAATCGTTCTGAATCCGCTCTACTATCAATACCTATTTGGGTACCATCAGGCACTTTCACATGCTTGTCGATGATGCAGTTTTGTATATGACAATTTTTCCCAATTTCAACATCTTCAAAGAGAATACTGTCAATCACAATGGCCGCGTTGTTGACTTTAACTTTTGGGAAAAAGATGGAGTTCTGCGCTGAACCACCTTCTATCACCACACCATTTGCGATCATCGAGTTGATGAAGATCCCTTGATTACCTTCAACTGAAGCGATGGTTCGAGCGGGTGGTAATTGAGGTTCGTAAGTGCGGATTGCCCAATCGGGCTGGTATAAATCGATAGGGGAAACTGGCTTTAGTAAATCCATATTGGCTTGATAATAAGAGTCGAGGGTACCAACGTCTCTCCAATAAGTATCTTGTGTAACTCTGCCTTCGGTGTCTCCAAATTTGTAGGCATAAACGCTTTTATCCCCTACCAATTTAGGTATCACATCTTTACCGAAATCGTGGCTGGAATTTGGATCTTCTGCATCCGCCAATAGTGCTTGTGTAAGCACTTCTTTATCGAAAATATAAATCCCCATTGAAGCCATGCTTCGTGTTGGCCTTCCGGGTACGCAGGCAGGATAACGGGGCTTTTCTGTGAAGTTGTTTATCTGATGCGATTCGTTGATTTCCATAACGCCAAACTCTTTGGCTTCATCAATCGAAACTTCCATACAAGCCACCGTTAAGTCGGCTTCGCTCTGTTTATGTTGTTTGAGCATTGGCGCGTAGTCCATACGATAAATATGGTCGCCTGATAACACCACCACATGTTTCGCTTCGCTGCGAGAAAGCAAATACAGGTTCTGATAAATCGCATCTGCTGTTCCGCTATACCAGCTATCACCCGTTCGCATTTGTGGAGGAACATTGGTGATGTATTCGCCAAGCTCGGGGTTAAGCACCGACCAACCATCTCGTAAATGTTTTTGCAAAGAGTGAGACTTGTATTGAGTCAGTACTAGAATTTGGCGAAGCCCAGAATGCAGGCAGTTCGCGAGTGTGAAATCGATGATTCGATATTTGCCACCAAAGGGCACCGCAGGTTTTGCACGGTTATCGGTGAGGGGAGAAAGCCGAGAGCCAACACCGCCGGCCAGAACGATCGTTAGAGTGTCTTGCATGGTCAGAACCTCATGTATTTATGATTATGAACATACACTTGCAAGCACTAAGCCAAATGTAACCTATTGAATATTAAGCGAGGTATGAGCTAATAATACGAGAACGCACCAAATTGATGCGCACGAAATGTTGGCTTGCTCCATTTTGATCCAAAAGGTCCGAGCAAGATTGAGACGGTGAGTTTAACGGCATGACGCACGGGAAAGTTGCATTACAAAATTGTCAATAAAATGAGGCAATAAAGTGATCAAGTCGATATAAATTTACATAAATAATCACAAGTTTTCACAAATTGATTTCCATCAATAAAGTAGGGTTATTATATGCTACCTTGCACGCAAAATAAGAAATGATTACTCATTCACCAATAAAGAATTAAGCCCTCAAAAGGAAATTATAATGAAAAAAACAGTATGTGGTATTGCGGTTATTGCGGCTCTTATGTCAACCAATGTTCTTGCTCATAAAGAAGGTGATTTCATCATCCGTGCAGGTGCAGCAACAGTATCTCCAAACGACAGCAGCGGCGCTGTACTTAACAACCCAGACCTAGAGTTCTCGGTTGATTCTGATACTCAGCTTGGCCTTACTTTCGGCTACATGTTTACTGATAACATCAGTTTTGAAGTATTAGCCGCGAGCCCATTTTCTCACAGTATTTCTGTTAATGGTTTAGGTAAAGTTGCTGACACTAAACACCTTCCGCCAACGTTTGTGGTTCAGTACTACTTCGGCCAAGCGAACAGCGACTTCCGCCCTTACGTGGGTGCGGGCATTAACTACACTGTCTTCTTTGATGAAGAACTTAATGGCACTGGTAAAGATGCAGGCTTGAGTGACCTGTCTCTTGATGACTCTTGGGGTCTTGCTGCAAACATCGGTATGGACTACATGATCAATGAAGATTGGTTCTTGAATGCGTCAGTTTGGTATGCAGACATTAGCACTACAGCGAAATACAAAGCGGGTGGAAAACAGTACTCAACAGACGTTGATATCGACCCATGGGTATTCATGATCGGTGGTGGTTACAACTTCTAACCCTCCTTATTTGTTTACTAAAGGCGCTCAAGCATCAGTCAGCTTGGGCGTTTTTTTTTGCTTGCTTGTTAATAGAGTGCTCATCTTAACTTTCTGTTGTTATGGGTAAAGCAAACTGATTGTCGTCATTTATTGTTAATAAAAGAGAAAGATAACTGTCATAACAGCCCTCTATGATCGCGGTTCTAATTATGGAGGATATATGAATCGTAAATTTAATAAGCTGACTCTATTACTGCCTATCGCGGTAAGTTCTGCTCTGGTTGGGTGTTCTCAGTCAACTTCAACGTTGGTAACACCATCAACGACTGCAACATCGTCTCAAACGTCACTTGATACTTTTAGCCTCCAATGCCAATCCATTCAACAACCGAACATGACAGATGCCATTGTTTCTGGGATTAGTCTTGTTGGTCGTGCTATTGCTGACGCCCCGTTTGATACTTCCGCAGCCGAAATCGTCAGCTACGATTCATGTACCGACAAGCTTTATGTGGTTAACGCTCAAGCACAGAAAGTTGACGTGCTATCGATGGACGCTGACAGCGCCCCAACATCAGAGGGTTCTATTGACCTTCAATCAGCCGCCGCGGCTTCTGGTATTACTATCGGTGCTGCGAACAGTGTATCGACTCATCAAGGCTTAGTTGCTGTCGCGATTGAAAACGCCGACAAGCAACAAAACGGCATCATTGCACTTTATCGTTCAGACACGTTAGAGCTGATCACTACTTATACGGCTGGTGCATTGCCGGACATGGTGAGCTTCTCGAAAGATGGTCGCTATATTGCCTCTGCAAATGAAGGTGAGCCGAATGCGGATTACAGTATTGATCCTGAAGGCTCAGTGACACTGGTTGATTTAACCAATGGTCCTTTGCAAGCGAAAGTCACGCAGATTGATTTTAAGGCATTTAACCAAGGCCAGCCACGCCATGCAGAACTAACCGACAAGGTTCGAATCTCGGCGCCTAATGCAACCGTTGCTCAAGATCTTGAACCGGAATACCTAACGTTTGCTGATAACGGAAAGCTTTACGTAGCCCTGCAAGAGAACAATGCATTGGCAGCAATTGACGTGGCGAGTGCAGAAGTGGATGCGATTCTGGGATTAGGTGGAAAGCCTTGGGATACTGCTCAGTTGGATGCGTCAAATAAAGACAAAAACATCGGTAACCTACAAAGCTACGCAATGCTAGAAGGCCTTTACATGCCAGACAGCATCACCAGCTACAGTGTTGATGGCAATACCTATATCGTGACTGCGAACGAAGGTGATGGCCGTGAATATGGCATCAAAACGACACAACAAATGTGTGATGACAAAGGCTTTGAGTGGGATGGTGACGATTACCAAGGCACCGAAAACTACACCACAGAAAAAGACTTTTGTATTGCTTATGTCGATGAAGTGCGTGGCAAGAAGCTAGACGTTGACGCTAACCACCCATTGGCAGGTGCATTGAAAGATAATAAGCAACTGGCTCGCCTTAAGGTGATTAAGCCACAAGGAACACTTGCTGCTGACCAAAAAGTTCAAGCATTCGGTAGCCGCTCGTTCTCTATCTGGGATGAGTCAGGCGAGTTAGTGTTTGATAGCGGTGATGATTTCGCTCGAATCGTTCTTGAACAAGATCCAGCAAACTTCAACAGCACCAATGATAACAACCAAAGCGGTGATGATCGCAGTGATGATAAAGGGGTAGAGCCTGAAGCTATCGAAGTGGCTGAGATTAACGGCAAGCAGTATGCTTTTATTGGACTTGAGCGCCAAGGTGGCATCATGGTTTACGACGTAACGCAGCCTAAGAACGCAAGTTTCATCAGCTATCTAAATAACCGCGACTTTACTCAGCCTGTGTGCACTAAGGTTGATGAAGACGGTGATTGTGACAACGAGACTTACAACTCGAAAGCGGGTGACCTAGGCCCAGAGTCAATCAAGTATTTCACTCGCTCTGGTAACCACTTTATTGCGGTTGGCAACGAAGTGAGTGGTAGCACGTCAGTTTATCGCGTTGAGTTTTAATCACGGTTACTGCTTGTAGCTAGACTCAATAAAAACAAAAGCGCCACTACTGAATCAGTAGTGGCGCTTTTTATTTATGCATCACAAATATATGCGTGATAATTAACTTCTATGGTTGTTGCTTAGTTGGCGCTAGAGCAATTTCACGGATACAAACGTTCTGTGGTTGCTGGTAAGCGAATGATACCGCGCGAGCAATATCGTCAGCTGCCAATACGCCGCCCATGTCTTCTTTCCAAGAATCGTAACCGTCTTTGATCTCTTGAGAGGTAGTGTGAGACAGAAGCTCAGTTTCTACAGCGCCCGGTGCGATAGTCGTAACACGAACGTTTGAAGCGGCAACTTCTTCACGAACGTTCTCAGAAATAGCGTGTACCGCGAATTTAGTACCACAGTAAGCTGCGTGGCTTGGGAATGTTTTCTTACCCGCGATAGAGCTGATGTTGATGATAGTACCAGTGTTGCGTTCCATCATCGGAGCAAGTACAGATTGCATGCCGTTTAGAAGGCCAATCACGTTTACATCGAACATTGTCTTCCACTCTTGAGCGTCTTGAGTATCGATTTGACCAAGAAGCATTGCACCAGCGTTGTTGATAAGCGCGTCTACAGGGCCAAATTTCGCTTCACCTTGTGCGATTGCTGCATCAAAAGACGCTTTGTCTGTTACGTCTACTTTTACAGATAGAGAGTTTGGTAGGTTCAGCGCTTCAAGGCGGTCAACACGACGAGCTAAAAGTAGCAGAGGGTGACCTTCATCGCTTAGACGACGAGCGATTGCTTCACCAATACCAGAGCTTGCACCTGTAATTACGATTAGTTTTTTCATTTTATTTCCTCTGTACTTTTATTGCGTCGGTTGGCTACGACGTGCTGTTTAAGTGCATTCGAATCAAGTGCTTGTTGCCTTGTTTCGTTGCGATGGAGGTATATTAAGGAAAATAGCATTGTTGATATATAGCGCTTTACTTGAAACACTGTTGCTGAAGTGCAACAATAAAGATGTTCACTTTATAGATTTATAGATTTATAGATTTATAGATTTATAGATTTATAGATTTATAGATTTATAGATTTATAGATTTATAGCGTCATAACTCTATAGCTTCATCACTTTTTAATTTCACAAGTAAGCTGGCGACCATGCTCAATCAAATTAACCTGTCTGACATTCGTTCTTTCGTGCTTATCGCTCGTTTAGGTAACTTCACTAAAGCAGCGGAGGAGCTTGATGTGTCACGCTCCCACGTATCACGTCAAGTGAGTAGCTTAGAAAAGCAGATGGGTGTGACTCTGTTTATCCGCACCACTCGAACTTTAAGGCTGACGCACGCAGGGCAAGATCTGTACGCGAGATGTGAACAAGCCTTAGATAATATAGACCAAGCTCTGATTGCTGCTGTGGACGATGTCGAAGAAGTACGTGGCGACATAAAAGTAAACTGTGTCGGCGGTTATCTTGGTGAGGTGATCATCGCGGATCTAGTGAATGAGTTTATGCAGCTTTACCCAGACATCAGTATTAGCCTTGATTTTAGTAGTAACCGAGTCGATCTGATTGAAGACGCTTTCGATATCGCTTTTCGCATGGGGAGCTTAGAAGATGCAGGGTTTATCGCAAGAAAGCTTCTGGACATTGAGATGGGAACACTCGCGAGCCCAGAGTACTTTGCTCGTAAAGGAAAGCCTAGTCACCCCAAAGATCTGATCCATCATGATTGCTTAACCGGCTCGGTGCGTAAGTGGAGCTTTCAAGCGCTAGATGACACCAAGAAAACGGTCGATGTGCATGTGACAGGTAGGCTGCAATGTAAAAATGGGCGAGTGTTGGTGCAGGGCGCGAAGTCGGGCAACGGAATTATTCGTGTACCAACCATCTATTGCTTGCAAGAACTGAACGACGGGCAACTGCTGCAAGTATTTGAAGAATGGGTGGTGCCTAAGGTCGATTTTTCAGCGATCTACCATCGAGACCGCTATCAACCGAGCCGAATTCGAACCTTTATTGATTTTGTAAAAGGTCGCTTTGAGCAAATGCCAGTGAGCTAAATAGTGCGTGCTTTTTACGCCTTGCGTTTTTTGGCAATAGTTGGACTGGCTCGAACTTACATCTCGTCGATTTCGTTTTGTAGGTTTTCCAGCTGGTCCAGAATCAGTAAAAACTTCTCACCAAAGGGTGTTACTTGATACTCAACACACATGGATGCGTAGCCCTCACATGAGCGAGCATTTTCCATATGTGGAAGAAGAGACCGTTATCCTCGTGAAAACGGGGCACTTGCCATTGGGTTAAAGGAATGCCCAATACAAAGATGAGAAAGCCGCATTGTTTTGAACAAGCGGCTTTTTTAGTTTTTACATATGAGCTGACTAGTAAGCGACACCAATACGTTGGCGTGGGAACTTGCCAGATTCTAGTTCATCAATCATCGCGATAGCGTAATCGCTGACGGATATTTTGCTGTTGCCAGCTTCGTCGGTGAGTAATTGGTCGCCGCCTGTGCGGTAGGTTGACAGTTTCTCGCCCGGGAAGATTTCTGCCGCTGGGCTAATGAACGTCCAGTTAACCTGGCTATCAGACTGTTTGAACACTTCAAGAGCTTCACCTTGTGCTAGCGCTTCGTTTTTATGCTCTGCTGGAAAGTCCGGAACGGTAACTAACGGTACGTTTGGCGCCACTTCTAATGAGCCTGCACCGCCAACCCAAAGTAGGCGCTCGATACCAAGGCTTGGTAATGCGGCTAACAATTTAGTCGCAGTATTTTTTACGATGTCGTGATTACCCAGAGCACGTCCGCCAATCGAAGTAATTACTGCATCAACGCCGGATAGCGCGGTTGCAAGGCTTGCTGCTTCATCTTGTAAATCAAATGAACGAACTTCAACACCTTTGGTTTCTACTTTGCTTGCATCTCTTACTACAGCAACCACGTCGTGACCACGAGATTGAGCTTCTTGAGCGATGTGACTACCAATCCAACCTGATGCACCTAATACTGCAATTTTCATAATGTCTCTCCAATTATCGAATTTATTGAGTCGTTTTCTCGACAGCCATTGCAGTCTAATAGATTACTGGGTTGAGATAAATATCGTAAAATGATGTAGATTGTATCTATATAGTGATCTAATAAGATTCGGTTAGCTGCTAAACAGCTCAAGGAGAGTGCGATGGATAGGTTGACGGCGATGCGCAGCTTTGTCGAAGTGGCAAATTGTGCCAGTTTTACGCAAGCGGCAGAGCATTTGGACATGAGTCGATTACAAGTGTCGCGCCACGTTCAAGAGATCGAGGCGTGGCTAAAACAAAGACTTTTGCATAGAACAACTCGAAAGGTGAGTTTGACGGCGGCAGGGGAAATCGCATTACAACGCTGTGAAAAAATACTCCATGAGACCGCAGAGCTAGAGGTTACTGCGCTTAATCAAACCGATGATCTTTCCGGGACAATTCGAATCGCAGCGCCGATTGGTTTAACTCAAAACATGTTATTGGATGTGGTCGAGCAGTTCACTGAGCGTCATCCAAATATTACGGTAGAACTCTTTGCTTCGGATCGTTTTACTCAGTTGGTGGATGAGAGGATAGATATTGCACTTCGATATACCGATCAACCTGATGAAAGCTTAATTGCCAGAAAGCTAATGGGAATCGATTCCGTTGTGTGTGTATCTGCTGCTTATCTAGACAAGCACGGTGAACCTAAAACGATTGAAGAACTTCGACAACATAATTGCTTTCGCCATTTGAGTGTCTCTAAGTGGGATTTTGTTAAGGATAACCAACATTATTCGGTTGAGGTGTCTGGCACCATTAAAGCCAACGATGTTGGGGTGTTAACCCGCGCCGCACAGCATGGCAAAGGGATCGTGCGATTACCGTGTGACTTAGCGAATCCATTGATTGCCAATGGTAAGTTGAAGCGGATTTTGGAAGACTTTGTTTCACCGAGCAGTGTGCTTTGGGCGGTGTATCTATCACGCAGCTATCAACTCCCTGTTGTACGTCAGTTTATTGATTTTGCAGCAGAAGCTTGGTCTAACGATATTAAATCTGAGGGTGTTTGAGGTTATATATCCTAAGTACACAAGTACACAAGGCATAAACATATAAATACAAAAATCCGATATCAAAGATGATATCGGATTTGAACTCAATAATTCAGAGTTCCAGCACGCTCTCCTCTCACGAAGTCTTTACATGTAATGATGTACGGATAATCGGGTGTCTATCGCCTTTTCGTTAATGTCAGGTAAAGGTCGATACAAGCTTCTGGTAATGTCCGTCAATACTTGGTCGTATACTTTTGAAACGACGGTTGATATATCGCTTGTTAATTCGTACATGCTATCTGCCGGTTGAGTTGCTTCGGTACTTGATGCGATCTCGGTGAGTGCATGCATCGCACGTGTGCAAATGGGTGACCCACTGCTTATAGGACAGATAATCGATAATTGGTTAAGTTTTCTGTGTGTCTGAGAGGCGTAGAATTTGAATCTCGCATACTCTTCTGGCTTCTCCATATCAGGGATACACATTCGTAACTTGGTCAAGATCTCCATGCAGTCTAAGATCTGTTGCCAATTCATATGGTATTCGCTACTCATGTCTTCTCGTTCAGATTGGATCAGCCAGATGATCATGACTTCATCCATCAAGAACATACTGTGGCGAATGGTTTTACCGTGAATAGATTGGTTACGCACCAAGCTACGGTTTTGCCAATCGCTGTGCATTGCGATGAGTTTTAGATGGTAGATGCGATACATAGGACGGCTATCAAACGACACATGAGATTGAAGCAGTTCAGACACCTCAAGTATGTTGTCGTAAATCTCATTCACTTTGCGAATCGAGTCGCTAGACAGCTTATAACCAAGAGCATAATGCGTTGCGGCGCGATGTTTGCGTGATAGCAGCAATAGTTCTCTGAGTAGAACTAAGGTTTCAAACCTATGTGATAGCGCCGTTTGTCTCTTTTTGGAAAAATGAAATAGGGCAGCAAGTACTGCTATGGATAAACCAACTGAAATAATTACAAACATATTTAACTCCTAATATGTGTATACCTACTTAGTGGTAGTGCAGACACCGTGCCAAAATCAATAAGCGTTATATTTCAGTGGTTTATGTTTTTCTCTATTTATGGATGTTCAATAATGGTGCATGACTTCACCATTCGAGTGAATGTTTCTCATATTTTGCAGGATTTTTTGAGAGGTTACGCTTTTCTTGTGATTAGGCTGGGGAGGTTTCGATAGGTAGGGACACTTCGGCGATCAATCTCTAGTTCGTCTCAAAGTACGGAAATTAAAAAGGCCTCATTCTTTAATGCTATTAACTAGAAACAGCATTAAAAAGTGAGGCCTTTCAATATTTACTAGCGATCCAATTATCGCCAGCGCGGGACACTGACGATTAAACGTTACGCAAGCTTAAGGTCGAACTCAGTGCGGTACATCACCATATCTTCAATGGTCAGTACTGGCATGTTGTGCATTTTACCGAAAGCAACGATCTCTGGCGCTTTTGCCATCGTGCCGTCTGGATTGGTTACTTCACACAGTACGCCTGCTGATTGAAGACCTGCCATTTGCATAAGATCCACAGTGCCTTCTGTGTGACCGCGGCGTGCAAGTACGCCACCTTTACGAGCGCGTAATGGGAATACGTGGCCAGGGCGAGCAAGGTCAGTAGGCTTAGCTGTTGGGTTTGCAGCTGTCTTGATCGTTGTTACACGATCAGCGGCAGAAACACCTGTCGTTACGCCAATTTTTGCTTCGATAGTCACCGTAAACGCAGTTTGGTTTGCGCTGTTGTTATCTACAACCATAGGTGGAAGTTCAAGTTGGTTTGCTTGCTCGTCGGTTAGACACAGACACACGATGCCGCTGCATTCACGGATCATTAGTGCCATTTGAGCATTGGTTAGGTGTTCTACTGAGTAGATGATGTCGCCTTCGTTCTCGCGATCTTCATCGTCAAGTAAAAGTACGCCACGACCTTCGCGTAGAGCTTGCAGTGCGTTTTCAACGCGAGTGATTGGTTCGCCAAATTCGGCAAGTAATGAAGACTGATTCATGGTTAAACTCCTAAAATATCACCAGAATCAGGGCTGTATGAGGGATCTCAACCGAGCACGACAAAGCTAACTCATTACAAGAGGCTTTAGCTCATTATGGTTTTATCCAAAACGAAATGCACCCGTCTAAGTTGGAGGAATGAACCCAATAAATGGGCATGCCTTTCCAACTTAAACGAGTGTGTTTTCATTCTCTCTCATCCGGACTATGACCGTCGGCTCTGGCATCTCACCAGATCTGCTGACCTCGACGAATCGAGCGCTCGCGGGCTTATCTTTAGATTTTGCTAAGGACATACCGCCGGTGGGGAATTTCGCCCCGCCCTGAGAATAAAAATTAATAATTTGTTTTGCTTTGAAAGCAGACCAGATGGTAATCCTTTCAATAGTGGATTTAAAGGACTGACAGCAAAGTTTTTTAGATTCTGCTCTTGGAATGCGGTAAGTGCTCATTTTATCAACGAAACAGACATCACTTGGTTTGCATACACAGTTGTGCGTAGATTTTTGATGTTTGAAAGGATTTTTATGTGTCTATGAACATGAGTGTGTGTCCAATTCATATCGTTGATAAAGCAAATGTTTATCAAATGAATGCTAACGTGGCCTAATAATTCAATATTGTTACACCATGACGTCTTACTGACCGTTTTGACATAAAATTGATATTAGCGCTGCTAAGCTGCGATAGCATCCGGACACTTTACCTAAAAGATTTTAGCCATGACTTCTCTGTTCTCTAACAAATCCAAAGGCTTATTACTTCTCGTTCTAAGTTTGTATTCTCTCGTACCTTTTTTGATCTTTGGATCGAACTTTGACCTTGGAAGTGCGGTTTTGCCTTTCTATGGTGCGTTCGTGACGTTCGTGACGTACTCAGCAGGCAATCAAGGATTCTTGGTAACGCTAGCTGTTTTGTCTCTGGCATTGCTCACGATGAAGTTTTCTAAAGCTAAGCTAGTCAGCCTGTGTCTGCAGCTTGGCCTGTTGTTGGTTCTTAGCTTTGCAGCGAAAACCTTCTTAAAGCATTCAACAGAAAGCCCTCGACCTTATTCTGAGTATTTGGTGACACAAGAAGTTGTCGAAATGCCAGAAGTGTTTTATGAACTGCCACTGGTAGAAAAGAACGCAGCGATTGCATCTGTGCAAGATAAGGTGAGTGAGTGGCGAACGCGCCATTGGTTGGGTGAGACTGACTATTCTTTCCCATCTGGACACATGATTTTCGTCGGTGTGTGTTTGGCGTTCTTCGGTGGATTGTTTTTAGAAGCGAAGCGTTTTTATTTGGTAGGTGGTTTACTGGTTTGGGCTGGTGGTGTCGCTTACAGCCGAGTTTGGCTTGGCATGCATCGCCCAGAAGACTTAGCCGGATCTATCGCTTTTGCAGGTCTTATCTATCTATTGGTGCCGCTTATCTCAGAGCAAAAAATAGAACGCTATTTACCTGCATTTTTGAAACAGACTTCTTAGGGATCCTTCCTCACTCCGAAAGAGGGCTCAGATTAGCAATACGTGATAAACGTTATTGATTGAGCCCTAGTTCTGCTTGTTTCTTTTTGGTTAGCCCTAATGAAACAATTCGGTGTGATTCAGTGAGGTAGTATCTCAGCTCCTCATCCCTTTCTGATGTGCTTTCAAAAAGCTGAATCCACTTCATTCCGCGCGAAGCAAAGTAGGGCGCGGGTTTATAGCCAAGTTCCTCTTTCAGAAAGTCGAAGTTCTGATCGGATGCCTTAAAGATAAACGCAGTCTCGTCGTTAGGCCCCCAACCACCAATCGCAAACACCTTCCCACCTACTTTCCAAACGTGAGAGTTATTCCACTGCATCACATAGCTGGTGGCAGGTAGTGACTCGCAGAATGCGTTGAACTCGTCGTATGTCATAGGAGTGTCCTTTCAATAGATGGGTGTGTTGGAACTGTGCTTATTTATCAGCGTTTTCGTTATGAACTAGCCAGCTAAGCCCTGCCAAATAGCAGTAAAGCCACTGATAGAACATAACAATAAAGAACCGATACGTATCTTCTCTTTTGGAATGCTTTGCGTGGTCATTAACGCCACTTTGTAACCCAACCAAGCCGCAGGAAGCAACGGGATTGTGATGAACAAATGGTGCATCGTGAAGAAGCCAATTGGGATCTGTACCAGTAATGAAATGATAGAACTAAACACGAAAAACGCAGAAAGGTTACCACGAAGTTGATTGGCATCTTGGTGCTGAAGTAGTAACGCCATTGGTGGACCACCAATACCTGAACTGGTGCCAAAGAAACCTGAGAAGAATCCAGCAATGCCCATCTTGGTCGGTGTTGGCTCTAATCTAAACGGCAGCAAGCTGACAATCACCGCAAATACCACTAATAAGCCTAACCACAGAGACAACACGCTCGTTGAAACCATCACTAACAAAGCACCACCTGCAATCGACCCCGGAATACGTCCAAGCAGTGCAATTTTTAATCCGCCGATAGAAATGTTTGCTCGGTGTTTAAACGCATTGAATATAGAAATGAACAGGCCAACGAGACAGATAGGCGCGGGTACGTAGTCAGGTGAGACTAAAAACAGCAGTGGGGCTGCCACAATAGCCAAGCCAAAGCCGATTGCGGTTTGCACAAACGAGCCGACAAAAATGAGTGCCATCGCGATAAGTACTGTCTGATCTATGTATTCCATAAGCCTGCGGATTAGTTTTAAAGGAGCTAACGAATACTATAAATTAAAACGAAAAGAATAGTCTTATTATTCAGTGAGGTTTATGCAAATATCGACCTTTATTATTGTCGATATAACGGGCAACGAAAAAGAGAGCGAATACCTCAGGATGTTATCCTTCAATACTCACTCTCTTTATTGGAATGACTGTTGGTTTTTAGCTGATGGGGGAGTCAGCGTTAAACGTTAAGCCATTGCCAATTTCAGGCGTTCAATAGGCTTGTCATTAATTGGTAAATGGATAAGCGCAGCCGCAAATGCCAGTATCACAGTTGACCACCAGATTGGCTCGTAAGATCCGTAGTAATCGTAAATACGACCACCAACCCAAGCGCCTAAGAAACTACCCACTTGGTGAGTAAAGAAAACCAAACCGTACAGAGTAGATAGGTAACGCGCACCGAAGATCTGACGAACTAGTCCAGAGGTGAGTGGTACCGTTCCCAACCAACAAAAACCAATCGCCGCACCAAAGATAGCAGCCGTTGATTCAGTTACTGGAAGAGTCACAAACGCACCAATAACTACAGTACGAACTAAGTACAGTGCCGACATTACATGACGCTTGCTGAACTTATCGCCCATCACACCCCAGAAATAAGACCCGAAGATGTTGAAAATACCCACATAAGCCAGTGCCATTGCTGCACTGCTCGCGGGTAGGTTTTTGTCGGCTAAGTAACTCGGTAAGTGCGTCGCAATGAACATCACGTGGAAACCACACACGAAGAAGCCTGCGTGAATTAACCAATAACTTTTGTTCGCAAATGCTTCAGACAGCGCTTCTTTTAGTGTCTGAGTGTCTTCTACTTGTTTATTGGTTGCCGACTTCGGCGCTCGCATAAACAGGGCAAAAGAGATCATGAAACAACAAAGCACGCCAAATACTTGCATCGCACTTTGCCAGTCGAATTCGTTCAACATGTATTGTGCACCTGGAATCACAGCGAACATGCCAAACGAACCTGCTGCTGTGGTTAAACCAAATGCCTTAGCCGCGTGCTCTGCAGGTACTACTTTTGCTACTGCACCTAACACGATCACATAGCTTGTCGCACTCAATCCAAGGCCAACGAGTGCGCCCAATGAAACGTAAAGCATGCTTGATTCGGTAGAAATTGAGGTAAGAAGTAAACCCAAACCGTAAGCACATGCGCCAGCAATAATGATGCGTCTTGCTCCCCATTTGTCTGCGGCCATACCCACAAAAGGTTGGAACACACCGAACAGCAGGTTTTGTAGAGCAATAGCGAAGCTGAAAAACTCTCGCCCCGTGCCGAAATGCTCTGAAATTGGCATCATGAAAATGCCGAATGATTGTCTGATCCCTAGACTGATAATAAGTGTGCCGATCCCAAGCCATACCAGTAAAGGAAAACGGAAAATGCTCATTCTAATACTCTTAAATTAATGGTGGTGATGTGAGTGGTCTTGCGCTGACATGTGTTGGTCAGTCATCTCATGGTGATGTTCGTGTCCAGAATGCTCATGCGCTGACTGCTGGTGGCATCCACTGCTCACGGCATGCTGAGCCAAGAGATCAATCAATGGCTGACTGTGATGCACAATAACCAAACTAATGACGAGGAATAGCGTCATTCTGGCCAGTTGGGCAAAAAGAGATTGTGAAAACATAAGGTGTTTACATGCGCTCAATGTTGTAAGAAGTCGCGCATCATAATGACGAGTAGTGTATGTATCAAATGACCTTTTGTGATTTAGTCTATGCGTTTTATGCATAGATTTAAGCATCGTTAGAATTAGGGCGAAACGTGACCAATAAAGAGGAAAACTCGAAGCTCACTCATTCAGTGATAGAAACATGCAATTAATAATGAGAGCCTGACTTCAGGTTTTTAACTATCTGTTTAATTGAAGATTTCACAAAACTGTAAAAACTAATATACAAACTAATCACTAAGCAACATTGGCCGTTCACTCGACTTATCTGTCAAACATCGTAAATTTGGGCGTAAATCGTTTCAAAACTACTGAAATGCGATGTTCAAAGATTCAGGGAGAGTCATTCACATGGATAAAGATCATAATCTTCGCGAAAACTTACTGGCACTGCTCTTAGGTAGCGCACTGGTTTCACTTGGCGTTATCTTTTTCAATCAAGTCGGTTTGCTCACCGGAGGCACGGCTGGTCTAGCGATCTTCATAACCAAAGTAACAGATCTAAGTTTTGGTCAAGTGTTCTTCGCGCTCAACTTACCTTTCTATATTTTGTCGGTTGCTCGTATGGGCTGGCGTTTTACCATCAATACCTTTATCGCGGTTTCGATTGTTTCGTTCGCTGTGGACCATTTGTATCACGTGATTCAGATTGCCGAAATTCATGCACTGTATGCAGCTTTAATCGGTGGTGGCTTGATTGGTACCGGCATGCTGGTGATCTTCCGTCATAAGATGAGTTTGGGTGGCTTCAACATTTTGGCGTTATTCTTACAAGAACGTTTTGGTATTCGAGCGGGCAAAGTTCAGATGGCGTTAGACTGTACGATTGTAGTGCTTTCACTGTTTATTGTTGACGTGTCACTGGTTCTATTGTCTGTGCTTGGTGCGATAGTCACCAACTTGATTCTAGCGATGAACCATAAACCGGGGCGCTATCAACCGGTCGTCAAAGCGGAAGCAGCGTAGTAAGTGGAAGCAGAGTAGTTAGGTTCGCTCAAGCACTAGGTTAGCTTAAGCAAAGTGATTTGCAGATTATAAAAACAACAAAGCCAGCATCAATTGCTGGCTTTGTTCATTTCAATAACTATTTCGATGTAGCCATTAGCAGTTGCTGCAATCGTTGTCTGGCTTGAGCTCGCAGTCAATCACATTGCCTTGTTGATCAAGTGACAGGTTACAACACTCTTCAAACAGGTTTTTAAGATCCCCGCGACTTTTCTGAACACGAGACTTAACGGTCGAGTAGCTGATGTTTTGAGCCTCTGCGATCTCTTTTTGGCTTTGGCCTTTGATGTCGACAGCAAGCAGTAATGATGAACTTTGTTCAGGTAGCGCCTGAATAAAGGGTTCAACACATAATGAAAGCTTCTGTTTGAACTCAGAATTGTGGTCTAAATTGGTAAACCATAGATCTTCAGCATCAATTTGGCTGTCACGTTGTTGTCTAGCATGCTTACGATAGAAGTCGATAATGGTGTGATTGGCTAATTGGAATAGCCACGATTTTACGCTGCTTGTATCTTGGACTTTGTCTAGGTTTTGATAAGTCTTAATCAAGATCTCTTGAAGCAAGTCGTCTACATCGGCGGTGTTGCTCACCTTAGAATGCAAGAATGACTTTAACGCTTGCTGATACTCAGCCCAAACCTGTTCTAAGTCCAAAGATGCCCTATTCAAAGGTGCATTAGTTGCATTGTTCATTTACGCAACACTCGTCTTGTAAGAAATCAATCACGCCTTCTAGACATTCATACTCCGCCACGCAGAATAACGTTCTTCCTTCTCGTCTTTGGCTGATTAGTCCTGCCGATGCCAAGCTTGATATGTGGTGAGAAAGGGTAGACCCCGGAATTCCGAGCTCTTCTTGTAAGCCGCCAACCGCAATGCCTTGGTAGCCAGCTTTAACGACACTCTTATAAATAGTTAGGCGAATAGGGTGACCCAACTCTTTAAGTGCTTTCGCAACGACTTCTAAGTTCATATTAACTCCTCAAGATTTAATTTCGATATTAGTCGAAATGTAGTCCGAATACAAATGTAAAAATAGTGATTCTATAACTTATTGAAAATTATTCCTTTTAAAAGTTAATTCGATTTTTATCGAAATAAATCTTGATCTGTTATGAAATATTTCTATAATTCGAGAATATTCGAAATTAAGGGTTGGTTACTTTCCTCATAGAGTCCCGCCTTAAATCCAGTTTGGAGTTATTATGAGCAATGAAATGTTAACAATGCTAAAAGACGCACTTGATATGTTCGCTTTCTTAGCAGTAGAGCTAATCATCCTTTTTTTGGCGATCAGCTACATTGTTGGGATTCTGCAAGAGTTTCTTACGCCAGAAAAGATTCAATCTATCTTGAGCTCACGTAACGGTAAGGGCTATGTGGTTGCAGCACTATTGGGTGCGATTACGCCTTTCTGTTCATGTTCGACGATTCCTTTCCTAAAAGGATTGCTGCGTGCAAGAGCAGGTTTTGGTCCAATGATGGTGTTCCTATTCGGTAGCCCACTCTTGAACCCGGTGATCATTGGCTTGTTCGTGATTACGTTCGGCTGGCAAGTAGCTGTGTTCTACTTCTTAGTAGCAATGACGGTATCGGTAGTGGCAGGTTACGCACTTGAGAAGCTTGGCTTTGAGCGTTACGTAAAACCTGAAGCTTATGAATCGACAAGTTCTTCTTCAAGCTGTGGGACTAGCTGTGATGATTCTGCTCCTAAGAAAGCAGCGCCAGCGAAGGAAGAATCTTCATGTGGTACAAGTGCATGTGGTGAACCTGCACCTGTAATGGCTAAAGAGACATCTTGCTGCGATTCGAAAAAAGAAGAGCCACAAGTTACTGTTTCATGCTGCTCAACGGATGGAAGCGCGACGGCCGAAATCGTAGAGAAGAAAGAACCTAGCCGTTGGATGAGAATTTGGTTCTCAACTTGGAAAGACTTCAAACAAGTATTCCCTTATCTAATGATGGGTATCGCGATTGGTTCATTCATCTACGGCTTCATTCCTACAGACCTCATTGCACAGTACGCTGGTGAGGGTATGTGGTATGCGATTCCTGTAGCGGCTGTGATTGGTATTCCACTGTACATTCGTGCTGAAGCGGTAATTCCATTAAGTGCTGCTCTAGTTCAGAAAGGTATGGCGTTAGGCTCGGTAATGGCATTGATCATTGGTAGTGCCGGTGCAAGTTTGACAGAAGTTATTCTGCTTAAATCAATATTCAAAAATCAAATGATTGCAGCATTTCTATTCGTTATCCTAAGTATGGCGATGGGTGCAGGTTTCCTATACAGCTTTATTTTTGCTTAATAAAAAATAGCAAAATAGCAAAATAGCAAAATAGAAAGATAGATAGCAGAAAAATTAAAGAGCTCACGATTGTGAGCTCTTTTCTATACCGGTGACCTATATAGAACAGGATAGCGCTGCGGATATGCCTTTGGTTGCGAATGCATTAGCTGAAAGTACATCGCAATGATGACGGTTAACAGTATCTCCGTAACTGTTGGTTATGCCTGGAAACTGGAATCGATACATAGGAATTCCAAATCGTCTTTCCTTTTGTTGGCCAATCCTATTCTTACCAGTCCATAACACTCGGTTCTTAGCGGTGTAAGTGATTTTGTGCATTGCATCAAAATGTTCTTCATGACGTTGCATTTGATCGTACAACTCGACAACGCGTTGTCTGGTGAAGTTTAAAGTAGTCGATGGTTTTAGCTTTGTTCCCCAACCAATTAATACTTTCTCCATAAAGTCTCGGGTGACCAATCCCGGCCCTGTGAGTAATCCACTGCCTTTGCTACCGCCAGAGGTATTTGCATTGCCTACCAAAGTTGAATGTCGGCCAGGCATAAAAGTGGTGTAGTACTTGGTTGAACTATCTAGTCTTGGCATCCGTGCTTTGAATGCGAGTGAACGTTCATCTTCCGCAAAAACACACACCAGTTGTTTTACATTCTTACCGAGTGATTTGTAGTCTTTGAATGAGTTTAGTCCGCCAGGAACAGGATCACAGGCAAAGATGTTGACGGAGATATCGCGAAGCTTCGGGTCTTTTAGCATGCGATTGGCAAGTTCGAAACAACTGACACCACCACGACTCCAACCGACAATGTTTACCTGACTGATTGGTTTACTTTGGCGCTCTAGAGCTAAGTTTTGTTGTCGAGCAGCAAGACCGTGTTTTAAATCTGCTGCGAGCACCTTTGATTCTTTTACCCATTCTTGATATTGCTTGTTAGCGGCAAACGGCCATGCTGATTTTTCAGGACGAGTTTCACTGAGTAATCCTTTCGCTCGTGTTACGTAGTCGTTTTTATCTTTTTGAGTCCCGCGCATAATATTAAGTACATGACGCATGTTGCTATCGATGCCTTTGCCTTGCAGCGTTCCTCTAATCGTTGAATACGTGTCGTCTTTGGCTTGCTTCAACCATTCGTTTTGGTTCCCACTACCAACTCCATCGACTTGAATGTAGTCGATCATATCTCTGCCCGTTGCATTCTTCGCGAGCGTCGAAATCAATTCGCCAGAAACATAGTTTTTATGATTGTTGTCTTCTGAGTTTGAGCCTGTGCCACAGAAGAATACGGTTAATACGCTCATCCTTTGCCTTTAACGCGATTAATTAAGATTGGAATCAGTATAGAAGTGATATGAGAAATTTATAAGATTGAATGAGTTAGAGAGAGGCATTGCTCCGAAATTCGATGCAACGAAGTGGAACTCGACCTAATAATTACAGGGCACTATGAAGTAAACGGAAAGGAAATTGAGAACGTTATGGAATGCAAACAAAAAGCCCGACAGAATGCCGGGCTTAAGAACAAGATTATGTTTGAGGTAATGATTAAAAATCAAAAGCCTCTTATATCTAGCTCATTGTTGATCAATACAACACACTGAGAAGCAAACAGCATGTTTGGACCTAAGCTAATTTTCTCTGTCCCTAAACGCTTTAAGCTGTTGTAGCTTTTCTTCGGCATAGGGATATGGTCAGTTAGAAGGAAACATGGGTTTTCCGCAATCTCGGCATCACGGATAAAATCGCCTTTCTTATCCATCATGTACAGCTGATGGTCTTCAGCCAGCTCTTTAACCAATTTTTCAAAGCTCATTGTACGAACAGTGATGCCAGCTTCAACCTGACGTGTCTGTTCTTTTGTCATACCCTGAGAAGCGTCAACCGCTCTTACTACCGCTGATAACAATGCCGATTCATGAAAGCCACCAATGTTGGTGATCTCGTTTGAATCGAATGTAATGGTACGTGAAAAGTCTTTAGTACTTTCTAACACAAGGTGCACGGTCACATTCTCACGGTGAGATTGAGCAACGAAGATCGTGTTCATCAGAGTATGAGCCAGAATCTCGGTATGAGCATCTTGACCAACACCTTCTAAGATAAGTTTACTCTCTGTAGGGGCTGCGCGAGCGCGTAATACAAATGAACGCATGGAATGTACCTTGTCAGTATGTGATAAAGCGAAACAGGCTTTATCAACATGAATTGATGAATAACCAAAATTTATGGCGGTATGTAACTCTTTTCTATTAATGAAGTCAAATGGAGTTATGTATAGTACTGATCAGAAGAACTCTACGTATTAAATAGAGAATGACCACATTACAAGATGGTAAAGGTTGAAGCGAACCAAGGTTTACATAGATAGTATGCGCAAATTATCAGGTGACTTACATAAGGAAGTAGTCGATGAAGTTACAGAAGATTAATAAAGAAGAATATAAAAAGAAGATGAACTTACTGTTGGTTTCATTGGTTGGGTCACTCGCCTTGTTTGCCATCGTATTCGGTAGCATTCTGATTGAACTTTTTGGTTCAGTTGGATCCGTTACTGGGGAAGCGACAGGCAATTTCCATTTGAATGTACTCGGGGTGATTTTATCAGTCGCACTGAATGCCTTTATCGCGAGTCGTGTGAAAGGGCATGATTACTTTAAGGAAGCACTTTATGTGTGGAACCTTAAACAAACTCACAATCAAATCTATCGCAAGCTCAAGCGTATTCAACCGAAAGCTGAGCAAGGCGATCGAGAAGCACTGACGATCCTTTACTTCTATTACACTACGCAAAAACAGGTATACGACCTAGATAACAATACATTGACGATAAAAACGGTTCAGCAATCGCTAGATAACATAGTGGAGCTGAGTGAAAAGTGGAGTATCGAACTGGATATAAAGGCATTTTCGAAAGATCTAGTCGCGAAATTCTAAGTTATATGCTCTTGATTGTATTAACTTTGGCCTATGAAAGAGGGTTTTGACGTAAAAGTAGACGCTTAAGCAACTTTTTTGAATTTTTATCAAAAAATGGGTTGCCATGTTTACGATGATCTCTATAATGCCGCCTCACTGACACGGCAGACGCCACAAGGCTTCAGCGGTAATCAGTAAGACGGAAAGTTCGAAAGAAATTAATTTTAAAAAGTGTTTGACACTTAAGATTAAATCGCTAGAATTCACGTCCGCTTTCAAGGGTTTCTTTGTAAAAAGAAAGTTTCGACAAGCAAAGCTCTTTAACAATTTAAACCTATCAATCTGTGTGGGCACTCGTTGATGAATATCAAAACGTTATTGGTTCTTTTTCGAAAGAGCGTAATGACAGTTACTTCGGTAATAAACTTGATTTCAATGAACTGAGTGACCAATACGTTTAACTACTTGTAGTTATTCGGCACAGTCAATTCATTATCATTCTGTTGGAATGGTAATAGCTTTAAAATTACACTCTTTATTTATAAAGAATAGTTTTGAAGTCAGTATTCGTTGAGTCACAAAATCTTAAATTGAAGAGTTTGATCATGGCTCAGATTGAACGCTGGCGGCAGGCCTAACACATGCAAGTCGAGCGGAAACGACAACATTGAATCTTCGGAGGATTTGTTGGGCGTCGAGCGGCGGACGGGTGAGTAATGCCTAGGAAATTGCCTTGATGTGGGGGATAACCATTGGAAACGATGGCTAATACCGCATAATGCCTACGGGCCAAAGAGGGGGATCTTCGGACCTCT
>NZ_CAWQUW010000018.1:0-70325 GCF_963898195.1 Vibrio sp. L3-7
TTTCAGAAAGCGTAACACTTGGAATAACATCAATCGTCGGGTTATCACCATCCGTAATCGTCAGCGTTACGGTTGAAGTCAGAGCGTCGTTATCGAAATCACTTGAAGTCACTACTATCGACTTCACGATGTCTTCATTAACGGAATGGTCTAGATCGCGATTAGGTTCAAAGCGCACTTCACCTTCAAGGGTGATAAACAACTCGCCTTCTGTGAAACTGAATTGCTGCTCGCCAGTGTCATTTTGATCAAGTGTTCGTAGCTGACCGTCATAGGTGAACTGAGTGATCGTCGCGCCATCGGCACTTTGATTTGGCATCACATCAATGGTGTTGGTTGTGATTGTTCCATCAGCTAGATTTGGCTCAGTGATATCTAACGTACCGTCTTGCATGATTTGGACATCATCACCAATGGTCACATTAAGCTGAGACACCAATGAATCGTCGCCGTCTGTATCCACAGCATAAACAGGCAGATCGAAGCTCAGATCGTTGTTATCTAAACCATCCACATGGTCTAACGCTTCAAGTAAAGTAAAGGTGTATTCACCAAGTTTGGTTGCCGAGAAACTAATAGTGAACACTGGGATTTCAGTGTTCGAACCATCGGTAATAAAGCCAATGTAAGTACCTGGATTGGCCGAGTCTTCTTTTATCTCAACGGCAAAACCATTCGATTTCAGTGCTCCACCCACATTGAATTCAGTCGGTTCAATACGGAAACTCGCCACATCATCGCTTTGATTGGTGAAGGTAATCGTCTCAGTTTGACTGACTGCACTGCCGCTTGGCGCAGAGCCATCAGCAAGATTTATTTCAGACAGACTAACGTTTGGCATTACATCAATGGTTGGGATATCACCATCGGTAATGGTCAGCGTCACTGTGGAGGTCAGTACGTCATTGTCTGAATCGCTTGAGGTCACCACAATAGACTTCACGATGTCTTCGCTAGCCGTGTGGTCTAAGTTACGATTTGGCTCGAAGCGTACTTCACCTTCAAGAGTGATGAACAACTCACCTTCCGTGAAGCTAAATTGCTGCTCACCATTGTCAGTTTGATCCAGAGTGCGAACTTGCCCGTCATAAGTAAACTGAGTGATCGTCGCGCCATCGGCGCTTTGCTCTGGCATCACATCGATGGTGTTAGTTGAAACAGTGCCATCAGCCAAATTTGGTTCGACAATATCTAACGTACTGCTCTGCATGATTTGAACATCATCACCAATGGTTACACTCAATTGAGAAACCAATGAATCATCGCCATCACTGTCAACGGCGTAGACTGGCAGATCAAAGCTCAGATCGTTATTTGCAAGGCCATCCGCATGGTCTAATGCTTCAAGTAAAGTGAAGGTGTATTGACCTAAATTGGTATCCGAGAAGCTAATCGTGAACACGTTAGTTTCAACGTTCGAGCCATCAGTAACAAAGCCGATGTAGCCGCCCGGAGTGGTTGGATCGGCCTTCAGCTCAACCGCCAATCCGTTTGATGTGAGAGCGCCACCAACATTAAATTCAGTCGGTTCAATACGGAAGCTTGTCACATCATCACTTTGAGTGGTGTAAGTAATAGTTTGAGTTGAACTCACCGCGCTGCCGCTAGGTGCAGAGCCATCACTCAGATTAGTTTCAGACAAGTTCACAGTTGGAACATTATCAATGGTTGGGATATCACCATCGGTAATGGTCAACGTGACGGTTGAAGTCAGCACATCGTTATCCGAGTCACTAGACGTCACCACAATCGATTTCACGATGTCTTCGTTCAGTGTGTGGTCTAGATTACGATTAGGCTCAAAGCGCACATCACCTTGAAGCGTGATGAACAGTTCACCTTCTGTGAAGCTAAACTGCTGCTCGCCATTATCATTTTGGTCAAGTGTTCGAAACTGGCCATCATAAGTGAATTGAGTGATCGTCGCGCCATCGGCACTTTGATTTGGCATCACATCAATGGTGTTAGTTGTCACTGTGCCAGCGGCCAAATCTGCGACGGTTGGCTCGACGATATCTAACGTACTATCTTGCATGATTTGAACATCATCACCGATAGTGACGTTTAACGGAGACACCAGTGAATCATCGCCATCACTATCTACCGCGTAAACAGGTAAATCAAAACTGAGGTCGTTGTTGCCACGGGCATCTTGGTGGTCCAACGCTTCGATGAGTGTGAACGTGTATTCACCTAATGATCCAGAATTAAAGCTTAATGTGAATACTGGAGTTTCTACGTTCGTCGCACTGGTCGTAAAACCAATGTAGTCACCCGACCCTGCCGGGTCTTCACGTAACTCAACAGCTAAACCGTTCGATTTAAGATCATCGTTAGTATTGAACTCCGTTGGCTCAATACGGAAACGAACCACATCATCACTTTGATTGGTAAAAGTAATAGTTTGAGTCGAGCTTACCGCGCTGCCACTTGGAGCAGAGCCATCGCTCAGGTTAATTTCAGAAAGCGTAACACTTGGAATAACATCAATCGTCGGGTTATCACCATCAGTGATCGTCAGCGTAATGGTTGAAGTCACCGGATCGTTATCGAAGTCGCTTGAAGTCACGACAATCGACTTCACGATATCTTCACTCACTGAGTGGTCTAGATCGCGATTAGGCTCAAAGCGCACTTCACCTTCAAGGGTGATAAACAGTTCGCCTTCTGTGAAGCTGAACTGCTGTTCTCCTGAAATACTTTGATCCAGTGTGTTTACGACACCGTCATAAGTGAACTGAGTGATCGTCGCGCCATCAGCACTTTGATTTGGCATTACATCAATGGTGTTGGTTGTGATTGTACCGTCAGCAAGATTTGGCTCGGTGATATCTAACGTACCGTCTTGCATGATTTGAACATCATCACCGATAGTCACATTAAGCTGAGACACCAATGAATCGTCGCCGTCCGTATCAACCGCATAAACAGGCAGATCAAAGCTCAGATCGTTCTTATCTAAACCATCTACATGGTCTAACGCTTCAAGCAGAGTAAAGGTGTATTCACCCAATGTGCTCGTAGAGAAAGCAATCGTAAACACTGGGATTTCAGCGCCCGAACCGTTGGTAATAAAGCCAATGTAAGTACCCGGATTAGCCGAATCTTCTTTTATCTCAACCGAAAATCCATTCGATTTAAGTGCACCGCCCACATTAAACTCTGTTGGTTCAATACGGAAACTTGCTACATCGTCGCTGCCTGCGGTAAAGGTAATCGTCTCGGTTGCGCTAACTGTACTTCCGCTGGGAGCAGAGCCGTCATTAAGGTTGGTTTCAGAGAGAGTCACAGGCGGGATCAAATCAATGATCGGATCTTGGCCATCGGTAATACTTAACTCAAGCGTCGAACTATCAGTATCCCCATCACCATCTTCGGCTAAAAATGAGAACTGTTTGACGATAGTTTCACTGCTTGAGTGGTCGATATCACGAGCGACTTCAAAACTGAAGTCACCGTTTAATGAGATAGTGACGACACCTTCAGTAAAACTGAAAATCTGGGTAGCATCGGGGAGCAGGCTTTGATCGAGTGAGTAATCAACACCGTCGTAGTTAAACGATTGAATTGTAGAACCATCTGCGCCTTCAAAATTGAACAGGTTATACGAAACAATAGTATCGCCCGCTAAGGTCGGCTCGGTGACTGATTCAACCTTATCAACTAATTCAACGACATCGTCTTTAACATTGACGAGGATCTCAGCAGCTTCTGGTGTGTTCGAACCTCCAGACAGTGCAGAACGGTCGCCATCTGCATCAACAGCATAAATTGGCAATGCAAAAGTTAGCAGCGCATCTTCAGCGCCTTGATGAGAAAGTTCTTCATAAAGATTAAAATCATAGTTGCCCAATGAAGGGCTATCAATTTTAACGTCAAAGACCGTAATTCTCGAACCATTGACCTCAACATAACCTTCGTAAGTTCTTACACCGTTGGTTTCATCAATCAACTCAAGTAGCACAGCCTCGCCATTTGAAACCAAGCTGCCACCAGTATTAAATTCTGTAGGTTCAAGTTCATAATGGTCAATGATGTCACTTTCAAAAATGTCCGCGGTGATACTGCCAGTGCCAGACACTGGCGCCGTGCCCTCTTGTGAGCCGCCAACAATACCCGCTTCATCAACGTCAATACTGTCAACATTAATGATAACCGGGCTATCGCCATCAGTAATGGCAATGTTGATCGTATTGGTTACAACATCTTGGTCAAAATCGGTAATCGTGATCGGCAAAGCAAACGTCAGTGAATCGGTGCCCACTTGTTCTATCGGATTAGACTGCTCGAATTTATAGGTGCCGTCGGTATCAAGGGAGATAGAGAGAACAACCTCACCTCGACCTTGGATGGACAGAGTAATCGTTGTTCCATCATCAGAAAGTCTCGCAAGCGTGTTTTGATTATCACTGAGCAACCCATCAAACTGGTCCAGTGCACTTGCATCAAATACGGCTGATTGAAGGTTATCACTACCAATATTTGAGAACGTCCCTTCGATTGCCGCGCTGCTAGTTTCAACGTTAGTGATATTGACACTTTCAACAGACGGATCTATCCCGTCAAACACTGAAACTTGTGCGTTAACGGGTGTTGCTAGCGGGTTCCCAGCGGTGTCTTCACCTTGAATATCAAAGGCAATATCTATTTGATCGCCAGTGTAAGAAACCTGACCACCGCCAACCGACGGTACATGATCAATCGGCTGGGAAATCGTTGTGGTTAGAGAAAGCTCAATGTTATTGCCAACACTGACGGCATCAATGTCGATACGTAATACTTCGTCGGTACCTTGAACACCAACGATAGAATTAGTCGTCGCGTCATAGGTGAAGATAACGGACTGACCACTTGAAGTAATGTCGCTGTTTAATTCACTAAGTAGTGAAGCGAGGGATAAAGTTTCTGGAATGAAAGAGTCAGGGGTGAGAGCTAAACTACCAGCAATAATCGTTTCTGTCGTTGTTACAGATTGGGGATAGGTATTGCCAGATATGGAGCCTTCAGTCAGTGTTTCACTGATTGATTGGCCACCTGATGAACGAGTGATCGATCTGAATTCTTCTCTGTCTTCATCAACAGTTTGTTCTGCTAGACCAGCGGTCTCAAAGAAAGTCGATGGATGAGTTTCAGTGTAGTTATAGTCAATCGTCACAAAGCCAGCATTTGCAGAACCTAGTCCGCCACCAGCAGCCGTTGCTTCTAAGATTTGAGTCGGATCGGCACCACCTAAAATGGCTTCTTGAATTGCAGCAAGGTCGTCTTCAGTGAAGGTTTCTGCGTCTGCTTGCTGTAAGTCAAAATTAACCTCACCAGCTATTGGGGCATCTACCCATGCAGCGTTTTCATCAACACAACCGACGCAATTCTCTGCAACCGGAATCGAATCATTCTGAACGCCTAATACAAGCTCTGACTTGTTGGCCGTAATCACGATCTCATTTTCACGGATGGTATCGCCAACTGAAACTTTTCTTGCGCTGCCGTCTGGCTTAACTACGACGACATCTCCACTCGTTGCTTCAACTACCGCAACCTGGCGCGAAACTTCAATATCCATACATCCCCCGTTGTCACAAAGCACTATTTTTAAGCGCTGTGAAAATTATTTGTAATAGCAATTTCAGGTTTTAATTGAACGCATACTTAGCTCTCATCAATGGCAATCCATTGTTATGCCCAATCGGCTTGAAAAGAGAGAAGTATTTCACCTGTTTTTTTATAGTTTACTTACCCTTAAGCCTAGTCTTCCCCATAAAAAATGCCATGTCTGTGCGAAGAGACATCTTTTCGCAAATCCAAGTATTCTTTCATGGCTTAAAAACCCTAGTCAAAAGTTAGTAGGATGCTGATTAATATGCAAATGAGCGCGCAATATAAATACACATCTTCGTTTTATAAATATATACAGTAACAAAGTTGATAAATCATTAGCGAATACAGGGTATTAATAGCGGTAAGCTCTGCATCCTTAGTAAAGCAGAGGCAAGTCCCATCTTTGAGACACCTCTCAGAATCAATGTGATGATTTTTCGCTCACAAACCATGAGATAGACCGTAGAATACGAGCCTTTTAGCCTATTAGTTCACAGCCAAGAAAAGACTACTTACTGAGATACGAGAATAGAATTTTTGTTGCTCGACAAAACAAAAAAGCCCACTAAGTTGAAACTTAGTGGGCTTTAAAATCAGTATGTAGCGTTACGCTTTTAACAATCAAACACTATGATTTAGCGAGGCGGTTCGCCGTCCAAACATAAAGCAGCTCAAGTGCGATAGTTGCACCAGCCAATGCTGTAATCTCGCTTTGGTCATACGCAGGTGAAACCTCAACAACATCCATACCAACCATATTAATGCCCTGCAAACCGCGGATGATTTTCAGGACTTTATCTGAGTTCAAACCGCCGCATACTGGCGTACCTGTACCCGGAGCAAAAGCAGGATCCAGACAATCGATATCAAACGTTAAGTACACTGGCTTATTACCAACAATACCTTTCACTTGAGCAATGATCTCGTCAACGCTCATGTCATTGGCTTGCATCGCATTAATGACATTGAAGCCGTGACCTTCCTGCTTGTACTCTGTACGAATACCAATTTGCACTGAATGTTCAGGCGAAATTAAACCTTCATTTGGCGCATGGTAGAACATAGTACCGTGATCGTAACGACTGCCCTGACTGTAAGTGTCAGTGTGCGCGTCGAAGTGAATCAGAGCCATCTCACCGTACTTCTTGCCGTATGCTATTAACAAAGGCAGTGTAATGAAGTGATCGCCACCTAAACCTAACAGAGTTTTACCATTGTTTAGAATCGCATCAGCAGCCGCTTCTAAACGCTGAGTTAGGTCTTCTGCATCACCACAATCAAACACAAGATCGCCAGCATCAATCACCGAGGTGTGTTCAAATACATTGAAGTCCCAAGGGAATTTTTTGCCTTCCCACGCCAAGTTTACCGACGCACGACGAATCGCATCTGGTCCCATACGAGCGCCCGGACGACCCGACGTCGCCATATCTAACGGCGCACCTAACACAACCACATCGGCATCGCTATCGATTGGGTTCTGTACCAATGGACGACGCATAAACGTCATGGCGTTGGAATAAAGCGAGTAATCTGGTTTCGTAAATAGATCGTTCATTAAAAATCCTCAAGATAGGTATAACCCATCAGGCCTTGCTCTAACTCTTCAAGTACGCTTTGCTGCTCTTGTGCTGGTACTTTTGCTGTTACCAGTTCTTTGTAGTTCTGACGAATCAGGTCCATATCGATGTGAACATAACGCATCATGTCTTCAACCGTATCGCCTTCGTTGATATAATCGATATTCGCTTGACCACTTTCATCAACATTCACCACTACGCTGTGAGTATCACCAAATAGGTTATGCATATCACCCAAGATCTCTTGGTATGCACCTACTAAGAAAAAGCCCATCAGGTATGGTTCATCTGGGTTCCATGCAGGAACAGGCAGCGTTGTTTCAATACCTTGGCCATCAACGTACTGATCAATCGTACCGTCAGAATCACATGTGATATCCAGTACAACAGCGCGTCGCTCATCCGCATTATCCAAACCACTTAGAGGTAATACAGGGAATACCTGATCGATACCCCAAGCATCTGGCAGCGATTGGAACAACGAGAAGTTAACAAAGAACTTGTCGGCTAAACGCTCGCTCAACTCATCCAAAATAGGACGGTGGTAACGGTTCTTAGTGCTCATACGAGAGCTAAGTTCGTAGTTAATACGCAAAGACATCTGCTCTGCCCAAGCACGGTGCTGAAGATTCAGCATGCCTGTTGCAAATTGGTTGTGCGCTTCTGCGATATCACTCTGCGTGTCGTTGTAGATCTCGATCAACGCTCGGTCATCATTACCCGCATCTAGCTCTAAGAAGTTCTTCCACATGTTGTTAAGCAACATTGGGGCGTCAGCTTCAGGCGCAGCCATATCTTCCGGAGAATAGCTTTCTGTACCAATCACGTTGGTCACAAGTACAGCATGATGCGCAGTCAACGAACGACCAGACTCAGAAATGATCACAGGTTGTGGTTGATTGTAGAGCTTACAAATGTCCCCTACTGTCATCACAATATTGCGAGCGTACTCAAGCAAACCGTAATTCATTGAGTTTGAAGACTGGCTACGTGTGCCGTCGTAATCAACCGCCAAGCCGCCACCCACATCTAGGTACTTCAATTGAGCACCGATATCGCGCAGTTCACAGTAGAAACGCGCCGCTTCACTCACGCCATTTCGTACATCGCGAATATTGGCCATTTGTGAGCCAAGATGGAAATGCACTAACTCTAGAACATCGAGTTGGTCTTCTGCTTTCAAGCGTTCAATAACGGTCAATACTTGTGATGCAGACAAACCGAATTTCGACTTCTCGCCACCACTTGCTTGCCATTTACCTGCACCTTGAGATGCAAGACGAATGCGTAAACCTAAACGAGGTTTCACGCCAAGCGCTTTTGCTTCAGAAAGAACAAGATCAAGCTCAGAGAGCTTCTCTAGAACGATAAATACTTTATGACCCAGCTTTTCGCCAATAAGAGCAAGACGGATGTATTCTCTGTCTTTGTAACCGTTACACACGATCACCGAGCTCGCTTTTTGAGCCAGTGCCAATACCGCTAATAGTTCAGGCTTGCTGCCCGCCTCTAAACCAAGCTGCTTCTGCTCTAATTGAGCTTGGCTCGCTAAGATCTCGTCAACCACTTCTTTCTGTTGGTTAACTTTAATCGGGTAAACAAGTAGGTAACGGTTATCGTACTGATATTCGTCGATCGCTTGGTTGAATGCGTTACAGATATTGTGCACACGTTGATGCACGATTTGAGGAAAACGCACAAGAGCAGGCAAACCAATATTTCTCTGCTCTAACTGTTTTACGATCTGACTAAGCGGAACTTGATGATCGGTTTCGCTCGGTGAAACATACACCTCGCCGTTATCATCAATTCCATAAAAACCTTGGCTCCAGTGCTTTACATTATACTCAGCACGGATGCGTTCCAAATTAACAGAATTTTCCAATTCTAGAGACCTCACACTATAGGGCCATCGACAGAAGATACCTCAGTGGAATAGCGAGGTATAACCCAACAAAAACGTTAGAAAACGATTTGTTGGCTGCATTAACCGATATTATTAAGAGCGAGTCCAACCATTGATATTTGTGGTTACGATTACGTTTTTTTATCGACAATCCGACTTAAAGTGACAGGTAAGGAATTACAAGGTTTTACGGCAAGAAACAAGCTACAGCGCATTAAATACAAAGCACTTTCTAATAAAAAATCAGCTGAATAAAATACATAGGAAGCATAAAATCCTTAGCCAATTGGGTGAGGTTAAGTCAAAGTTGTGACAAATATGAGCACTTCCCAATCTGAACTCTCGCTATCACCAACACAACTTGTATCCCGCGATTCGATGCCTATTAACACTTCGTTCTTCCAACTAAAACTCGCTCACTTCAATGTTGTAAACGCTCAATTATTGAACTTTCCTCGCGCATATCTTGTATTCAGCTGGATATTCTTGTAATTTTAACTGACCAACCAATCGGTCAGCCTTCAGATTTAGGGAATACTATGAGTCATAATCTAGACCTTGAACCAAACACGTCGAACATCAACGACATGGATCAAATGTTCAACCGACAAAAAGATCACTACCGTAATAATGTTAATCCATCGCTTGAGCAGAGAAGAAAAGATCTCTCAGTATTAAAAGCGTTGCTAATGCGCTACCAAGAGCAATTGATTGATGCGGTGTCTGAAGATTATGGCCATCGAGCAAAACACGACAGCTTGATTGCTGATATCACCCCTTCTCTTCACCAAATCAATTACAGTGCTAAGAACCTTAAGAAATGGTTAAAGCCATCTCGTAGAAAAGCAGGCTTGATGCTAACGCCAGCGAAGATCACTGTTCACTATCAACCGGTAGGCGTTGTGGGCATTATCGTTCCTTGGAACTTTCCTATAATGCTCTCTTTAGGCCCTCTCATCACTGCGTTAGCGGCGGGCAACACTGCAATGCTCAAGATGTCCGAGTTTACTCCTGCGACCAATCGAGTTTTGAAAGCAATGTTGGCTGAAGGCTTTAGTGAAGATCAGATTGCGATCATCGAAGGAGAAGCTGACGTTTCCGCGAAATTTAGCCAACTGCCGTTTGACCATATCCTATTCACAGGCTCCACCTCTGTGGGTAAGCACGTAATGAGAGCAGCAGCCGACAACTTGACGCCAGTGACTTTAGAATTGGGCGGCAAATCTCCAACGATTATTGCCCCTGACTTTGATATCGCTGACGCCGTTGAGCGTATCCTGTTTGCAAAAAGCTTAAACGCTGGCCAGATTTGTGTAGCGCCCGATTACATCTTATTGCCACGAGAAAAAGTCGATGCGTTCATCACAGCTTATAAGCAATACTTCAAAAAGCTGTATAAAGCAGGCATTGAGAGCAAAGACTTAACTTCAGTGATCGATATGCGTCAATACAATCGCTTGAAGGGTGTGATTACAGATGCGCAATCGAAAGGCGCAGTTGTTCACACGGTAACCGAACAAGCACAAGACGATGTGAACCATAGAATGACACCGCACCTTCTAACCGAAGTGAACGACGACATGGTCGCAATGCAAGAAGAACTGTTTGGCCCAGTTCTGCCTATCGTGCCTTATGATTCTATTGAAGAAGCGATCAACTACATCACGGCAAGAGAACGTCCACTTGCTTTGTACCTGATGAGTCATGATAAGCAGACCCAAGACCAGTTCTTATCGAACACACATTCTGGCGGTGTTTGTATTAACGACTCTCTAGTGCATGTGGCAGCAGAAGATGCACCGTTCGGTGGCATTGGCCCTTCAGGCATGGGACACTACCACGGCATTGAAGGCTTCAAGACCTTTAGCCATGCTAAAACCGTTCTAAGCAGAGGCAAAATGAACTTCACCAAGTTAATGCACCCTCCTTACAATAACCCAATTAAAAAGCTTCTGTTCAAAGTACTAAATAGATGATGACAAAAAGGCAAAAAATCTTAGATGCTGCGCTCTTACTCTTCTCTCAGCAGGGGCTAGAGGGCACATCTACCGGACAAATAGCGAAAACGGCAGGCGTAGCGAAAGCGACACTGTTTCACCACTTCGAGAATAAGTCGCTGTTAATTGATGAACTATTTCGCGAACTGAAACTTGAGCTATTCACTACGCTGGCTAAACACACAGATGTCTCTGAACAAGATCGCTATCAAGCATTAAAGTTCATGTGGATCACAGGGCTTGAGTGGGCGTTAGAAAATCCAGTTGCGATGAAGTTCTTCACCAATGTTCATTTCGATCCGACGACTCAAACTCGAGAAGTTATCGTCTCACAGATGTTCGCATCGCTAGATGAAATCGTTTTGAAAGGACAAGAAGCCGGTGAGCTGATGGTGTTAGACATCAATCTTGTTAGGCACTTCATCCACAGCCACTTTTTGATTTGTGCAAACTGGTTGATTGAGCAAAATGAGTTGCCACCAGATCAATTAGCCAAGTACATCAGCGATAGCTTTGACATGTGTTGGCGAGCCGTTGGTGGTCAAAAACGGTAATTCCCACGTTCCTCAAAAAATCTAGCTTTCCAAAGAACGATCTAGAGCGCCTTACTGGCGCTTTAATTATTTGGATACATTTTAGTCACTTCATCATATTGACTTTCAGCACCTTCTTTCAGTAACATCCCACCATCATTTCAAAAGAGAATAACGCCATAATGAAGTACTAACATCCTGACATCCGATTTATTTTTATAAAAATCATTTGGACTCTCGGGGTTAGTGGGCGTTACTTCGTCATCTATTTCTTGAAAAATCAAGCTATTGAAGAGCAGTCAATTTAAGACCAACCTCTTTAAGATCTGCACCTTGAATAAAGAAAGCACTTCAGCAAGATAATCTCTATCTTTTGCTGTCATCCTACTTAAGTAACGTCTTTGGCGATCTAGACATAGAATCCCACGTAGGAATCTATGCAAAAAAGCGCCTCACCCCTTTTACTCGTTTACACGTAAAGGGAGGTATTTCTATGCCTACTATATTAGCCAACAATCTCTCATTCCAACTCGATACTGGTGAGTGGTTATTCAAAGACATCACCTTTAGTTTGAGCAGTCGCCTGACAGGCTTAGTCGGAAGAAATGGCGCTGGAAAGTCATTACTACTTTCGTTACTGGTCGGGAAAACGCAACCCACATCAGGCAGTGTTTCCAAACAAGGCTCGATCGGCTTCTACTCCCAGTTACCTTCCGAGCTATTGGATAGCGCAATCAGCATTGCTGACTTCTTGGGGATCACCGAAAAGTTAGACGCATTACACGCCATAGAACAAGGCAGCTGCGAACTTCAGCACTTCAATATCGTTGGGGAGGATTGGGATTTACAAGCGAACACCAAGCAACTTTTAGCCACATTGAAAATAACCAGTGGGTTGACCACACCGTGCCATACATTGAGCGGTGGACAACTCGCCCTATTACAGCTTCATCGGTTATTCGTATCAAACCACGACATACTGATTCTCGACGAACCTTCAAACCATTTGGATAGCGATGGACGCAATTGGTTACTAGAGCAGTGTCAGTTATTTGAAGGTAAAGTGCTTGTCGTCAGTCACGACCGAAGCTTATTGAGACACATGGAAGGGATCTATCACCTCAATAGTTTGGGCATGCGCTTCTACAAAGGGAATTACGATGATTACTTCACGCAAATGTCGAGTCAAAGTGAAGCTCTGGACAAGCAGATAACGCATCATCAATCGGAGAAGAAACGACTCGAGCGCCAAGCTCAGACTAACAAGGAAAAAGCACAACAACGAGAGTCTCAAGGTAACCGACTCCGAAAGTCGGGTAGCCAACCCAAGATATTATTGGATGCAATGAAAGATAAAGCAGGGCGAGCCCAAGGTGCATCGGAAACAAACCACAAGAACTTAAAGGATCAAAACCAACATAAACTTCAATCTCTTAAAGAACAAAAAGAGCAACTGAAGCCGCAAGCATTGTATCTACAACAAGCGAATGCTTCTAAAAAACACTCACTATTAACCGTTGAAGAGTGTCGCCTAAGTTTTGGTTCTGGTGATCCTATCAGCTTCTCTCTATCACAAGGAGAACGATACTATCTAACCGGGGCTAATGGGTGCGGAAAATCGACACTGTTAAAAGCTATTCACGGCCAACACTCGAACTATATCGGATCCATTAAGCGCTTACGGGCGACGGTATACTTGGATCAACACTTTGGCCTGTTAGACATCAACGACACCATGTTCGATAGTCTGATGACACACAGCTTTGGGCTAACAGAAAGTGACGCACGAACCTTGTTGGCTGGAATTGGATTCAAGCGAAACTCGGTATATCGACAAGTAGCTCATCTCAGTGGTGGCGAGAAAATGAAGTTAGCGATGTTAATCGTCAGCCATAAACAAGACACCCCGCTTCTATTGCTCGATGAACCGGACAACCACCTAGACATCGACTCAAAACAAATATTGGCGTCCGCTTTGCGTGAATACCAAGGCGCGTTCATCTTGGTGAGTCATGATAGCGATTTTGTTGAGGAGATCGGTGTTAGCCAAAACCATATCGAGCTTTAGCCTCGTAAATTCGTTCACTTAGTTTAGCTAGGCGAGCATCGTTCGGTGCTCGCCTTTCTCGATTGAGACAAGTAAACTACGCGCCTCGAACATCTATTCATAAGGCTAAGGTTTGCATACTCTAGAACAATTAAAATCAGGGCAATTCAAAGGTATTAAGCGCTTACAACTGTCAGAAGGTCTCACTGAGTTTCCTTTAGAGATCTTAGAACTCGCTGATTCTCTTGAGATTCTAGACCTATCAGGTAATCAACTGTCAGATTTACCTGAAGAGTTATCGCAACTGACCAACCTGCGTATTATCTTCGCGTCAAATAACCTGTTTACGCACCTTCCTGATGTTCTCGGTACCCTTCCTAAGCTTGAAATGGTTGGCTTCAAAACGAACCAAATCAAAACCGTTAGCGAGCAATCTTTGCCAGTTCAGTTACGTTGGTTAATCCTGACAGACAATGCGATCGAGGTTCTCCCTCACTCTTTAGGTGAAAGACCACGCCTACAAAAACTCGCATTAGCGGGTAACAAGATTCGCGTTTTACCAGAAAGCATGGAAAACCTATCAAGCCTTGAGCTAGTTCGCCTATCTGCAAACCAACTGACTGAATTCCCAGAGTTCCTTATCAAGCTACCAAAACTGGCTTGGTTAGCCTTTGCGGGTAACCCGTTTTGCAAACACCCAAGCAGCTTAGATAGCGTGCCTGCCGTGAGTTCGCAATGCTACTCACTCAATCAAGTGCTGGGCCAAGGTGCATCTGGCGTGATTTCTCATGCTAACTGGTTAAACAGTGACTTTGATTTCCCACAAGAAGTGGCCGTTAAAGTATTCAAAGGCGAAGTCACCAGTGATGGCTACCCACACGATGAGCTAGAAGCTTGTTTGCAGACTGGCTACCATGGCAATTTAGTGAAATCTATTGCCCAAGTTGATGAAGATGACTATTTGGCTTTGGTCATGGAACTTATCCCAAGCAGCTATTACAACCTAGGTTTGCCCCCTACTCTTGAAAGCTGTACTCGCGATACGTTCAACGAAGGCTTTGAGCTTTCAATTGCTCAGTTCAATAGCATTACCGAGCAGATGATCGATGTGTTTGAACACCTTCATCAAAACAAAGTTTGTCACGGTGATTTGTACGCGCACAACACCTTGGTCAATGAACAAGGTCAGATGATCTTTGGTGACTTCGGAGCTGCAACTATCTACGGTTACCTGACTGAAGAGCAGCAACAAGGCATTCGTCGAATTGAAGCACGTGCATTAAAGTACTTTATTGAAGACCTATTGACGGTTTGCGCTGCAAGTGACATCAATTCAGAGCTGTATAAGAAACTCGAAAGCTATCACGCATAAGAGCTACCAAGCTTAAGCATTCAATCAAGTTTCTCCAGAAATGAAAAAGCTAACGTTAATCGTTAGCTTTTTTTGCTTTGGAATTTGATGAATCCATCAGAATAAGACTCAAGTTTGGCTTGCTTCTCTTATTTCTCTTACTTAATAACTTAACTAGCTTCCACCTGAACAAGCTTAAGGTAAGAGTGGAGTTCTTGATTCTTATACTCCACTGCCGAATGAATATTGAGGTCTTTACACGCGACAACATCAAACTGGTAACGATTGTCACCTTTATTGATTTCGACTTGCAGCAACCCGCTTTTCAGCAGCCAATTGCCTTGGGTTTCAAATCGGTCAAACAAACGATATTCCGTTAGACTACCATCAGAATGAAAGTGCACCTCGGTAATGTACCCTGCTGGGCAACTTTTTACCCAAGTCCGCCCTAATACATCTTCCTCAACAAAATTTCTTTTACTCTCGCACCACTTTAAATAATCGGCACTCTCACTCAGATCACTATCAAGGTCATTCTTAGACAGTAGCGTTTGGTCTTGTTGTTCACGACAGTACAACTGAAGCAGTGTCTGCTGGTTATTACTCATTAATCGCCATCCCTAGCTAGTCAATCCAATCCAATAAGGCTTAAGCTACCAACTCATAAGAGACCACATACAGCTCAGAAATCCCTGGGTAAATATCTTGAATAACATCTTTAAGCACTTGTAGCGTCATGTTCTCTTGCTCCGCATGGAACTCGCCTAAGTCATCAAACAAGATTGGCTCTACGCTAATGATCTTAAGATTACAGAATACACGTCCCTGCTCTAGCGTTGATACTTCTACAACACTGCCAGGCTGGTAATCGCGCTCAGATTCATCACGAATCGTAATGGTCTTTTTGCCAGAAAGGATATCAGTTTCAAAACGTTCGAAGAACGTCATAGTGGTAGGTGTGTTCATAGAAAACCTAGCGTTAATTAAAGGTAATATTGAGGCTAAGTTATATAACAGAACGGAGAACGAAGCGAATAAAATCTAGGAAGATAAACTGCTGATACGAGATACGAGATACGAGATACGAGATACGAGATACGAGATACGAGATACGAGATACGAGATAATATGCAAAAGCCAAATTACAGGCAATAAAAAAGGAGAACCGAAGTTCTCCTTTTCTTAAACCTTTAAGCTAACTCTAAATTATAGAGATGCTTTCGCTTTTTCAACTAGAACAGCAAATGCTGCTTTGTCGAATACTGCGATGTCAGCAAGAATCTTACGATCGATCTCGATAGATGCTTTCTTAAGGCCATTGATGAAACGGCTGTAAGATAGACCATTTTGACGAGATGCCGCGTTGATACGTGCAATCCAAAGTTGACGGAATTGACGTTTCTTGTTGCGACGGTCACGGTAAGCGTATTGACCAGCTTTGGTAACTGCTTGGAAAGCTACACGATAAACACGTGAACGTGCTCCGTAGTAACCTTTAGCTTGTTTTAGAACTTTCTTATGACGTGCACGAGCTTGTACACCACGTTTTACGCGAGGCATTATGCTTCTCCTAAACTAAACGAATTTATAAACTAAAAAGAATTAAGCGTATGGCATCATACGAATAACTGCAGCCACTTCACATTTTGGAAGGATTGAGTTAGGACGTAGCTGACGCTTGTTCTTAGTAGTACGCTTAGTCAGGATGTGACGTTTACCAGCGTGCTTAAACTTAATACCACCAGCAGTTTTCTGGAAACGCTTAGCAGCACCTTTGTTGGTTTTCATCTTAGGCATGATGAATAACTCCGCATTGTTGAGTTGTTAATAACATAGTAATTAGGGCGAATAAAACCCTACAGCCTATGGCTGCAAGGTTTAATTACTTGTAAAGCCGTTAATTACTTCTTTTTAGGGGCCAACACCATGATCATCTGGCGACCTTCAATTCTCGTTGGGAAAGATTCGACAACTGCAAATTCTTCAGTATCGATTTTCAAACGATTAAGAACGTCAACACCGATTTCTTGGTGAGCCATTTCGCGGCCACGGAAGCGAATTGTTACCTTCACTTTGTTGCCGTCTTCAAGGAAACCAGTCAGGTTGCGTAGTTTTACCTGATAGTCTCCAATATCAGTTCCAGGTCGGAATTTAATTTCCTTGATCTGAACCTGCTTTTGCTTTTTCTTCTGCTCTTTCGCAGCTTTGCTCTTCTCGAAGAGGAACTTACCGTAGTCCATCACACGACAAACTGGCGGCTCGGCGTTAGGGCTGATCTCTACGAGATCCATACCAGCTTCATTTGCAGCTTCCATCGCTTCCGCGATTGTTACTACACCAACAGCTTCGCCGTCTGCGCCAGTTAGACGCACTTCACGAACGCCACGAATGTCACCGTTTAAACGGTGCTGGTTTTGTTTGGCCGGTTGTTGGCCACGTCTTCCGCCTTTAATAGCTATTCCTCCAGATTGAGCTTACGGTTTGAAACCTCGGCTTGGATGTATGAAATAAAGTCATCCACTTTAAATTTGCCAAGGTCCTTACCTTTACGTGTACGTACTGCAATTTCGCCGGCTTCCATTTCTTGGTCACCACACACAAGCATGAACGGTACACGTTTCAAAGTATGTTCGCGGATTTTAAAGCCAATCTTCTCATTTCTCAAGTCTGCTTTGACTCTAAATCCACTTTTTTGCAATTTTTTCGCAATTTCTTGTACATATTCAGACTGTTTGTCCGTAATGCCCATGACAATTGCTTGTTCTGGCGCCAACCACGTTGGGAAGAAGCCAGCGTATTCTTCAATAAGAATACCGATGAAGCGTTCTAGTGAACCTAAAATCGCGCGGTGGATCATAACTGGCGTGTGACGCTCGTTATCTTCACCTACGTAAGTAGCACCTAAACGTTCTGGTAATGCAAAATCGAGCTGCACTGTACCACATTGCCAAGCGCGGTCCAAACAATCATGCAAAGTAAATTCAATCTTAGGTCCGTAGAACGCACCCTCGCCTTCTTGAATCTCGTATGCAATGTTCATTGCCTCTAGCGCTTGCTTAAGGTCAGCCTCTGCACGGTCCCACATTTTGTCTGAACCCACACGTTGTTCTGGACGAGTAGATAGCTTAACAACAATGCTATCGAAGCCGAAAGTTGTGTAAGTATCGTAAACCATTTCAATACAAGCTTTCACTTCTTGTTGAACTTGGTCTTCAGTACAAAATACGTGAGCATCATCTTGAGTGAAGCCACGAACACGCATAATGCCGTGAAGTGCGCCAGACGGCTCGTTACGGTGACATGAGCCGAACTCAGCCATACGTAGCGGCAGATCACGGTAAGATTTCAAACCTTGGTTGAAGATTTGAACATGACCAGGACAGTTCATTGGCTTGATAGCGTATTCACGGTTCTCAGAAGAAGTAGTGAACATTGCTTCAGCGTACTTATCCCAGTGACCAGAGCGTTCCCAAAGCACACGGTCCATCATTAATGGGCCTTTCACTTCTTGGTAATCATACTCTGTCAGTTTCTGACGAATAAATACTTCTAGCTCACGGAAGATAGTCCAACCGTTATGATGCCAGAACACCATACCTGGCGCTTCTTGCTGCATGTGGAATAGATCTAAGTGCTTACCGATTTTACGGTGATCACGCTTAGCCGCTTCTTCTAGGCGCACTAGGTGAGCCTTAAGCGCTTTCTTGTCGTGGAATGCAGTGCCGTAGATACGTTGAAGCATCTTGTTGTCACTATTACCACGCCAGTAAGCACCCGCTACGTTAAGTAACGTGAAGTGTTGGCAGAAGCCCATATGTGGAACGTGTGGACCACGACACATATCGATGTATTCTTCATGATGGTATAGGCCTGGACGATCGTCTTTAGAAACGTTCTCATCCAAGATTTCGATCTTGTAAGTTTCGCCGCGAGCTTCGAATGCGTCACGCGCTTCCTGCCAGCTAACTTTCTTCTTAACAACCTGATACTTGGTCTTCGCAAGCTCTTTCATACGCTTTTCAATCTTTTCTAGATCTTCTTGCGTTAGAGAGTGCTCAAGGTCGATATCGTAGTAGAAACCGTTATCAATGGTAGGACCGATCGCCATTTTCGCTTCTGGAAAAAGCTGCTTAATAGCGTGACCTAAAAGGTGAGCACAAGAGTGACGAACGATCTCAAGGCCATCAACTTCATCTTTAGCTGTGATGATTTCTAGGCTTGCATCGTTTTCGATAAGGTCACAAGCATCAACACGCTCGCCGTCTACACGACCAGCAATGGTTGCTTTCGCAAGACCAGGACCGATTGATAGGGCAACATCTAGAGTTGATACAGGGTTGTCAAATTGACGCTGACTACCGTCAGGAAGAGTAATAATTGGCATTATTTGTCCTTTACAGTGGTGTTGCACACCAAGCAACACATGAAAATGTTTAATATATGTTTTTCAATCAACAAGTATGTTGATCGGAGATATATGCATAATAAAGATACCCACATAGAAGCAAATACAGATGCCCTGTTTGTGAGTAGCCGAACATTGTAACGAAATTATATGAAATGACAATGACAGAGGGAATCCCCCGACTCTCCTGTAGACCCGATTCATAAGATCTCATCGTGCTAACCAAAGGCTTCCCTCCCCCTTTATTCCACCTTTAAAATCGAGCTGTCCTAGCTTCCTATTTTGCCTTATCTATTCCGACTTAACTCTTTCAATTTAGGACCTACAAATTCGTTATTTAGAACTAAGCTATATAGAAGCAACTGAACATGGACGAGGTGCATATGGGAAAACGGGCTAACTTAATATCGCTCATAACATCTTTACCGTTATTAATAGTCACAACGGCACCCATTTCAGCGGCATGGGCCAACAAAAACTACGGCCCCTTAGTCAGCTATACCCAAGCACCATTACAATCAATGCGTCACACCCCCACACTTCGCTCCGGCTTTCCACTCGAAGCGAATAAGGTTGAAGTATTTGGCGCCTTAACCGCGGCCAGTGTATGGGCCAATTCCCACGACTATCATTTAGACTATTACCAGAACCAACTTCAAACAGGATTGAAATGGCAACTAACGACTGCATGGCAAGTCGAGCTCAATTACCGTTGGCTATATGCTGCCAATAATCATCTCGATAAAATTACCATCAACTATCACGATCTATTTAGCATCGACCAAGCTGGCCGAGATCGTAAGGACAGACACCAATTTGATGTTTACGCGCCAGATCACGGCATCAATATTAGCGACTTCTCTGGCGACACGCTGACAAGTGCTTTCACACTCTACACCCAATACCAACTTCTAGACCTCGATAACCACGGCTTATCTTTTGGTGTATCCCTTTATCACAACAACGTCAGTCACGGGGTGTTTGAGGGAAGCAGCACCGAACAAAGTGCTCAGATCAACTACGCGTATCAGATAAACATCAATACCTTCTATACAAGCTTAGGATTAGCGAATCAATCCAGCCGAGAGGTGGAGAATAGCTTTTCACATAAGAAAACGACATGGTCATGGATGGGAGGCTATCAGCTCACGTTATTTGAAAACCATGAATTACACCTGGAGTATCGATGGTATGAAGGCGCGGAAGATGGTGACACAGAATTTTCAGAAGCAGCGAATGAAATGATGCTTGGGTATCGCTATCTCATGCAGCGTTCAGCTGTCGAAATATCCATTATCGAAAACATCTTTAACATGGACAACTCCACCGATGTTGCCTTCCAGCTGGCTTATCGGCATCAGTGGTGAGCACGTTTCAGGTCGACAGAGTAAAATCAAAAAAGCCGAACGTTTGGGTTCGGCTTTAGAAATCGTATTGTCTCTATTAATAGACAGAGCGACTACTAAAAGAAAGGTAACTACGCACTCATAATTCTTGAGACTGCGTTGCGAATGTCTGAGTCAGCCGCGTTTGCTGGTAAGCTGAATGAGATGTATTGGTCGCCTCGAAAGCTCATTGAACGGTCGATTTCTGCTAGACAGTGAACCATTGAACCTTCAACGATGAATGACAGCTCGATCTCTTTATTATTCATAAAACCGCCGCTACAAAATTCAATCTCTTGGTAACAACCCGAACGTGAAGCAAAACTGTTACCTTTTAAGAAGCCCTTCTCTACGTCTACTTTCACCATGGCCATGCCCGAAGCTTCAACACCTTGGATAATTTTAGCGACCGTTGGCAGTGGGTGAACGGAAATAAAATCGCGGTCTTTAGGATCAATCGCGAAGCCAATATCTAGGTTGGTTTCAACCCACACATGGCACTGGTTCATTTGCGCGCTCAACGCGGTAACTGGCGTTTCATCATTCAACTTAAGACGAAATGGGACCAGTTTGGTTTCACCCGGTTGGATAACGAAAGGTTCTACGGCTTGAATACGGCCCAGTGAAAAAGTTTCGTAGCTAGTGCTGTCTTCCGTTTCTATTTTTACTTCGGTGTTGAGAACCAAGTTGATCAGATCGATTTGTTGCTCAACATCGCCGCCAACAATGTGAACATTGCCAGACAACTCCCCACCTTGGAAAACGTCAATATTATCTAAGACGGTATCAACTTTTGCTGAACCGATGCCAAACGAGGCCTTTAATTTCTTAAACATATTATTTCCCTTTCTAATTATTTGATTAACGAATAGTTATTGGGAAGCAATTTGCGACACTTGCCTCACAGAATCAAGCAATTTGCCCTATCTATGTTGAATAAGGTCACATTGCCCGAGGAAATGTTGAAATCGTGAAAAATTCCGTTACTCTATTTGTATAGTCAAATAAGGTTTCATTATGTCGAAAGCGCCGCTCTACCTTCAGATAAAACAGTTCATAGACGATAATATCATCAGTGGTCACTGGCCTGTGGGTTACCAGATAACCACAGAACTCGAACTCACCGAACAGTTCAAAGTAAGCCGAATGACGGTCAATAAAGCCATTCGAGATCTTGTGTCTGAAGGCAAGCTAATCAGAAAACCAAGACTGGGGACTTTTGTTTGTGAGCCTGACGAAAAAGCGCAATCTCCCCTGCTTGATATCAACAACATCGCACAAGAGATCAAAGACCGAGGTCAAACGTATGCTAGCCAGGTTATCAAGCACAAGAGCATCAAGGCAGATGAAAGCACCGCTACACGGTTAGGTGTGATGATCAATGCCGAAGTATTCTATAGTGAAATCATCCACTTTGCTGACAACACACCGATTCAATTGGAAGCACGCTGGGTGAACTCGCAAGCCGCACCAAAATACCTAGAGCAAGACTTTTCAACCTCTACACCCAACGAATACCTTTCAAAAAGCTGCCCGTTGAGTGCTATCGAACACACGGTTGAAGCCATTATTCCTGACTCTCAAATCAGAACGTCACTAAAGCTTTCTGAATCAGAGCCTTGCCTTCTTTTGAATAGAAGAACATGGAGCAAAGAACGGCTCATCAGCTTTGCATTGCTCTACCATCCTGGCTCTAAGTACAAATTAAGCTCCAAGATACTTCTAGATTAAAGAACATCATCCTGATCGCCGATCACATTTTTGCAACATCAACTTGATTCGGGTCAGCGTTTAGCCTATTTATTTGTATATACATTTAATGTTTAGCAAAGATCTAGGTGATTATGAATTTGATCCTCAAAAACGCACGAGTGGTCTCCATGAGTTCGGGAGCCGATGGTTATCAGCCCTCTTCCCCTCAAAATATCGTTATCGAAAACGGTAAGATCGTGTCCATCTCTTGTTCAAACCACGAGGCACTTGCTTCTGAATTAGAACAAGTAAGTGTTGATGGTTCTTTGGATTACGTCACCTATGACTGCAAAAACAAACTCGTCACCCCTGGGTTAATTGATTGCCACACTCACCTTGTATTTGCAGGTAATCGCGCCAACGAGTTTGAACAGCGCTTGAATGGTGTGTCTTACACCGACATCGCCAAGCAAGGCGGTGGTATTTTAGCGACAGTAACCGCGACCCGCTCAGCGAAAGAGTCTGAGCTGGTTGAAATGGCATTACCGAGACTTGATGGCCTACTAAGAAGTGGCGTAACCAGCATCGAAGTAAAATCTGGCTATGGTTTAACACTTGAAGATGAGCTCAAGATGCTGCGTGCAGCCAAAGCGTTAGAGAATCATCGCCGAATTAAGATCACCACCACTCTCCTTGCTGCCCATGCTATTCCACCAGAATATAAAGAGAAACCGGACAGCTATATCGATCTGGTTTGCCAAGAGATCATTCCTAAAGCTGCAGAGCAAGGGTTAGCTGATGCAGTTGACGTGTTCTGCGAATCTATCGGCTTCAACCTAGAACAAACCGAACGTGTATTTGCCGCAGCCAAAAAACATGGGCTCGCGATTAAAGGCCACACAGAACAGCTTTCTAATATGGGTGGCAGTGCGCTTGCAGCTAAATACGGCGCACTCTCTGTTGACCATGTTGAATACCTTGATGAAACCGGAGTCAAAGCACTGGCGGAATCAGGCACAGTTGCCACTTTACTTCCCGGTGCTTTCTATTTCTTGAAAGAGACTCAACAACCGCCAGTCGCCCTGCTTCGCGAACACAACATTCCAATGGCAATCGCGACCGACCTAAACCCCGGCACCTCTCCTTTTGCAGACCTAACGCTGATGATGAACATGAGCTGCACCTTATTTGGTACGACGCCTGAAGAAGCACTGCGCGGTGTGACTTGCCATGCAGCCGCTGCCATTGGCGACTCACTAACCAAAGGTAAAGTCGAAGTGGGATACGCCGCTGATTTGGCTATCTGGAATATCGAGCACCCTGCCGACTTAAGCTATCAAGTCGGTGTTCCTCATCTGCATAAACGCATTGTTAATGGCGAGGTGTGTCATGACTCAATCTAAGTCCAACAGCATTCAAAAGAGCGCAGAAACCGTACATAACTTTGTGTGGACGGGACGCAATGATCTTGAAGATGGTGCACTCGGTACACGCGTACATCACATTACTAAACAAGTGCAAAGTAGTGATTTAAGTAACGAGCTTACTGACGGGGCTATCGCCTTGGTTGGCTTTGCCAGCGATGCAGGCGTTGCAAGAAATAAAGGTCGAGTGGGCGCGAAACAAGCACCCAACCTGATTCGCCAAGCTTTAGCTAATATGGCTTGGCACAGTGACGCTCACATCTCGGACCTTGGTAATATCGAGTGCAATGATGACCAATTAGAAGTCAGCCAAAAACAGTGTGCTTCTGTGATTACCAATGCTTTAGCAACAAACAAAGTGATTACCCTTGGCGGTGGTCACGAAGTGGCTTGGGCGTCGTTCCAAGGTCTCGCTGATCATTTACATCAAACGGAACTCCTACACAAAGCGGAACGCCTTGATAAAGATCAACCTGTGCACAAACCTAAAATAGGCATCGTTAACTTTGATGCTCACTTTGATCTTCGTGAATTTAAAAGCAACATCGCCGACGTTAAACCCAGCTCTGGCACCCCTTTTAACCAAATCAGCGATTACTGCCACAAACATCAGTGGCCGTTTCATTACGCTTGTCTTGGCGTGAGTGCTGCAAGCAATACCAAAGCGCTGTTTAACAAAGCCGACCAACTGGGCGTTTGGTATGAAGACGACCGAAACATGACCCAAGTTAACCAAATCGCTCAACTGGTTAAGTTGCAAAAATTCATCGCTGAGTGTGATTACCTTTATCTCACTATCGACCTAGACGTATTCCCCGCCGCTACGGCACCGGGCGTAAGTGCACCAGCAGCAAGAGGCGTGAGCTATGAAGCGATCGCGCCTTTTCTAGAACAGATTTTTAAACACAGTGAAAAACTCATTATCGCGGACATTGCGGAATACAACCCAGACTACGACGTCGATGGCCAAACGGCTCGATTGGCGGCACGTTTGTGTTGGGATATAGCCAGTGCAATGGCCAGCGACTAATCCAGCTATACCGATAACGACAACTACAACTACAACTATATAACGTGAAACAGAAGGAATTCCAAAATGACGGAACACCACAACAGTGACCCTCGTCTCGACACGACTCGCGAAATTCGCGCACCTCATGGCACCACTTTGCGCGCTAAATCTTGGTTAACAGAAGCACCACTGCGTATGCTGATGAACAACCTAGACCCTGATGTGGCAGAACACCCACATGCACTGGTTGTGTATGGCGGTATTGGTCGCGCGGCGCGCGATTGGAAATGTTATGACAAGATTGTCGAAGTATTAGAACGTTTAGAAGACGATCAAACGTTACTTGTTCAATCTGGTAAACCTGTAGGTGTGTTCCCAACTCACAAGAATGCACCTCGCGTACTGATTGCGAATTCGAACCTTGTTCCGCACTGGGCAAATTGGGAGCATTTCAACGAGCTCGATAAAGAAGGCTTGATGATGTACGGCCAAATGACAGCAGGCAGCTGGATCTACATTGGCTCTCAAGGCATCGTTCAAGGTACTTATGAAACGTTTGTCGCTATCGCGAAGAAGCACTTCCAAGGCGAAGCAAACGGCAAGTGGGTTCTAACGGGTGGTCTTGGCGGTATGGGTGGTGCTCAACCTCTCGCAGCAACAATGGCAGGCTTCTCGATGATCGCTGTTGAATGTGATGAATCACGGATCGACTATCGCTTACGTACTGGCTATGTAGACAAAAAAGCCACCAGCATAGATGAAGCGATGGCAATGATTAAAGAATCAGACACGCCAATCTCTGTTGGCTTATTAGGCAACGCTGCTGATGTATTCCCAGAGTTAGTTGAACGCAATATCACCCCTGACGTAGTGACAGACCAAACCTCTGCCCACGATCCGCTGAACGGCTACTTGCCTCAAGGTTGGACGATGGAGAAAGCAGCGCAAGAACGTTTAGTTGATGAAGCGAAAGTAGTGAAAGTCGCTAAGCAATCTATGGCTATTCAAGTTCAAGCTATGCTGGATCTTCAGTACCGTGGTGCTGCGACTGTAGATTACGGTAATAACATTCGCCAAATGGCATTGGAAGAAGGTGTGGAGAATGCATTTGATTTCCCAGGTTTCGTTCCCGCATATATACGACCTTTATTTTGTGAAGGCGTCGGTCCGTTCCGTTGGGCAGCCCTTTCTGGCGACCCAGAAGACATCTACAAAACAGACCAAAAAGTAAAAGAACTGATTCCAGATAACCCACATCTACACAACTGGCTAGATATGGCGCGTGAACGTATTCAGTTCCAAGGCCTACCCGCTCGTATTTGTTGGGTTGGCTTGAAAGATCGTGAACGTTTAGGCCAAGCATTCAATGAAATGGTTAAAAATGGCGAACTAAAAGCACCAGTTGTTATCGGTCGTGACCACCTAGATTCAGGTTCAGTGGCAAGCCCGAACCGTGAAACAGAAGGCATGATGGATGGCTCAGATGCCGTATCAGATTGGCCTCTATTGAACGCCCTTCTAAATACTGCAGGCGGTGCAACATGGGTTTCTCTGCACCACGGTGGTGGCGTTGGCATGGGCTTCTCACAACACTCAGGAATGGTGATTTGTTGTGACGGCAGTGAAGATGCATCACAGCGTATTGCTCGCGTACTTCACAACGACCCAGCAACCGGCGTTATGCGTCATGCTGATGCGGGTTACGATATTGCCAAGCAGTGCGCCAAAGAGCAAAAGCTTGATTTACCTATGCTAAACGAAGAACTTCGTCGCCTTTAATTTCTGGAGAGAACATGTTGAATTTATTACTTAAACCAGGACTTCTAGGCCTGCCTGAGCTCCGTAAAATTAGTCGTAGCCCTGTTAACTTATCACTCGACCCAGCAGCGATTCCTGATATTGAAGCGAGCATGCACGTAGTCGAACAAGTGATTGCTGAAGATCGCACTGTTTATGGTATCAATACAGGTTTTGGCTTATTAGCGAATACCAAGATTGCGCCTGAAGATTTAGAAGTACTACAGAAAAGTATCGTGCTTTCTCACGCGGCGGGCATCGGCAAGTTCATGTCTGATGAAACTGTGCGTTTGATGATGGTGTTAAAGATTAACAGCTTGTCTCGTGGTTACTCGGGTATTCGCCTGAAAGTGATTAACGCTCTTATCGATCTAGTGAACGCGCAGGTTTACCCATGTGTTCCTCAAAAAGGCTCGGTTGGTGCGTCAGGAGATCTCGCTCCCCTAGCCCACATGAGTACAGTACTGCTAGGTGAAGGCCAAGCACGCCACAACGGTAAAATCATCACAGGCTTAGAAGCTATGCAGATCGCAGGCCTTGAGCCAATCACGCTAGCTCCTAAAGAAGGTTTAGCGCTGTTGAACGGCACTCAGGCATCAACCGCCTTCGCATTAGAAGGTCTGTTCGCAGCCGAAGACTTGTTCGCATCTGCAACTGTATGTGGTGCAATGTCTGTTGAAGCCGCGCTGGGTAGCCGTCGTCCGTTTGATCCGCGTATTCATCGCGTTCGTGGTCATCGTGGCCAAATGGATGCAGCCCTTGCTTATCGCCATATGCTTGATCAAAAGAGTGAGATTGGTGAATCACACACTTGTTGTGAAAAGGTTCAAGACCCTTATTCGCTGCGTTGCCAGCCTCAAGTGATGGGGGCGTGTTTACAGCAGATTCGTAATTCAGCAGAAACCTTAAACATTGAAGCAAATGCCGTATCCGACAACCCACTTGTTTTTGCTGAAGACGGTGACATCATTTCAGGTGGTAACTTCCACGCCGAACCCGTCGCAATGGCAGCCGATAACCTTGCATTGGCAATCGCCGAGATAGGTAGCTTGTCAGAACGAAGAATGGCACTGTTAATCGATAGCGCACTAAGCAAACTTCCACCTTTCTTGGTAGATAACGGCGGCGTGAACTCAGGGTTTATGATTGCTCAGGTAACGTCTGCAGCATTGGCGAGTGAGAACAAAACACTGGCTCATCCAGCATCAATAGATAGCCTACCAACTTCTGCAAACCAAGAAGACCACGTATCGATGGCCACCTTCGCAGCACGCAGGCTTAGGTACATGGCCGAAAATACACGAGGGATTTTGGCCGTAGAATATTTAGCTGCAGCACAAGGGTTAGACTTCCGAGCACCAAACCTTTCGTCTCCTCGCGTAGAAGAGGCGAAACAAATTCTGCGTGAGAAAGTCAGCTTCTACGACAAAGATCGCTACTTCTCACCTGATATTGAACAAGCGAACCTGTTACTTAAGTTGTCCGTTCATAACCATCTAATGCCAGAAGGCACTCTGTGTAGTTTTTAAAGCAAAAACACTCTAAACAACACCTCTTAAAGTGTTGTATAAACAAGGGCTATTGATTAGCCCTTGTTGCATTGAGTCAAAGACCATACCCTCTTAAAAATCGTCACATACCATCCAACGTATTTATCTAATTGACTGATATATAAACAGAGTTAACTGGATAGACCATTAGATCGAAGTTAGTTAGCTATAATCCACGCCAGATTTGATGACTAATAGCGATACTATGTTTCTGACACCTTACTTTTCAACTGAAGACAATCAATTTCAATTCACTCGTGAACAAGCTAGCCACTTTGCTAAAAAAGTAGCCGCTGACTTCAACCCAATTCACGATGAAGACAACAAGCGCTTCTGCGTGCCTGGCGATCTTTTGTTTGCAGTGCTTCTGCAAAAAGAAGGCATCAGCCAAAAAATGCGTTTTGATTTTTCAGGTATGGTGGGGAACGGTATTGCGCTTAGCGTTGACAACAAATGTGAGAAAGAAAGCTCACTGGTTGACGAGAAAGGCAAAGAGTACCTACACATGTCTTGTGAAGGTGAAAAGAGCCACGACCAAGCATTCATCGAACACGTAGTAACAAACTACGTTAAGTTCTCTGGTATGAACTTCCCACACATCATGGTTCCTCTTATGGAAGAACAACAAATGATGATCAACTGCCAACGTCCTCTTGTGATTTACGAGAGCATGGAAGTAGAATTTACTCGCCTAGACCTATCTCACCCAGAAGTAGAATTCTCTGGTGCGACTTTTGATGTTGAAGGCAAGCGTGGTATCGTGACACTGAACTTCGATTTCAAAGAAGACGGTGAAGTTGTCGGTAAAGGCGTGAAGCGCATGGTAGCAAGTGGTCTTAAGCCATACGACCAAGCTTCTGTCGACGACCTAGTAAACCGCTTCAACGAGCGTAAAGAGATGTTTCTAGCTCAGTTCGCAGCTGCCGCTTAATCAGCATCCTTTTATTTACACATCTCGATGTAAATAAACTCTAGAACAAGATCAATAAAGCCCAGCTTGATATCCTCAAGCTGGGCTTTTCTTTTTAGTACGTAACTATCGATTTAGGATATAGCTATCGAGCTATACTTTCACTGGTTATCTTTTAAGCTTTGGTGATGAAAATGATTTGCGTACAATCAAGCCACCGAAAAGGACGAGTAACCAATGCCAAGCCAGTGAACCACCACTGCCGCCACCTGAGCTTTTTGCGTTCTGTGTTCCCTCAGACTTAGATATCTTTATCTCTTCGCTGTACGTGAAGTTTTTAATTATCACTCTGTCGTTCCCTTCAGAGCCATACCAATCTTTAACATATCTAATCATAAAGCTGTTATCAGCATCTCTAACCAACGGCAGATTGACTGAGCCAGAAAACTTACCTGATACTCTGTCTATTTTTTTACCATTGCTGTAGAGCTCAACAAAATCATACTGCTCTTCCGTCGATGCAGCGAGATCAAACGAAACCGTGCCACTAGGAATGCCCTCAACTATGAAGGTTGTTGATTCACCATTACCAATAGATGGTGAAGCTATAATTCGTCCTTCTACATCCCAAATTTCAGTATTATAAGCGCCACTGTTAGGTACGTCCCCTAAAGCCGCCATGGCACTCGTTGCAATGCTTGCCCCTATTACAGAAGCCTTTGAAGTAACAGTACCTACTAATGCGTCAGTTTGAACATCAATGCCAAATTCATGCTCACCAACAGAGTCTATATTGTAATTAACAATAACTTCGCAAACTTGCCATTGAGACATAGCTAAACCTTGGCATCCATTATGAGCGATGGCTATATTCGTAGCAGAAGTAGGAGAAATTTGAGTGACTACAACTGTTTGATCAGATTGGTTATGAAATTTAAATACGTGAGAGTTTTCTCCCAATGATCTTACGCCTAGCATTTCGGCTGGACGGTAACTAAAACCCATGGTCTGCTCATCAATCCAATCGTCAAAATGACTGATATTAGTATAGACACCGTAAGCGCCAGCCTGCGCACAACCCTCACCCCAACTTACAATACCCAGCTGTTCATATTTTCCATTGCTCGAAATAACAATTGGACCACCACTGTCACCTTGACATGAATCATAGCCACCATCACTGTAACCAGCACAAAAAGCATCATCTCCAATGGAGGAATATCCACGGTAAGGAACATTATTGCATTCGATCTGGTTAACCAAAGGAACATTAACTTGGTACAGTTCGCTCTTCGACGAGTACACATCTTTTGAGGAATTCTGATCACCCCAACCCATTACCGTTAGCATTTCGCCAGCGTTCAAGTTACCACGAACATAACCATCGACCAGGTTAACCAGAGACTGTGATGGCTTTTCATCAAGTTCAATAATAGCAATATCATTACTCATTCTTGATGGATCGTAATAATTATGCATATAAATATTACGTACACGGTATCGACGATACTTAGCTTCAGTTGAAGAGAGGTTTGATTCACCGATCACCACATCTAAATCTTCACTGCCAATCGCGTCTACACAGTGGGCTGCAGTTAATACGTATTGCTCACCAATAAAACTCGCACCACAAAACTGACCGTCATAAGCGTTCACGTTCCTTGAGACTAGCGCAGCCATAAATGGCCAATTCCCTTGTGTTGCTTCTTTACCGTTTATAATTCGAGCTGAAACATCTGCCAACACCGACGTTGAAGACAGACTCACTACACAGACACCTAGCGACAACCATTTCGCCTGAACAATTTTCATTACCTAGCCTTTATTCATTTTAATAATGAAGCGCAGACTATTTTATAAAAAATCAATATGAAACTAAAATCACATTAATTTGTGATATAGATCGACCAAACGATAATAATTCTTATCTAATCACTTAATTGTATCTGAATACACATCAGATCCAGCGTCTAACCTTTTGTTTGTAATCAACATATTCCGCACCGAATAATTGCTCTAGAGCACGTTCTTCTGGCTTAATTTGGAACTGATTCATATACATTACGAATACAAAACTGAGTAAAATACTGAACAGGTTTTGGAAGAAGTAGCCAAAACAAAACAGTAGGATGAATAACCCTAGATACATTGGATTTCGTGTGTAACCAAAAATACCACTGTCCACGACCGAAGACGCGGCTTCTACTTTAATCGGGTTAACGGTGGTTTTCTGTTTTCGAAACTCCCATATACCGGCTAATCCAACCACACCACTCAATGCAATTCCGACCCCTAAAACGATGATCTTGTAAGGTAGTAATACCGCTCCTGTACTTAGCTGATGAGCACTGAAATAAGATGCGACGAATATCAATATAAACAGAGCAACGGGTGGGACTTTTAATTCTAGAAATTTCATACTTTTCCTTCTTAACATTCCTTTGTTAGTTTAGAAAAAAGCCCAGCAATTGCTGGGCTAAATGTATTAAAGAATTTTGGCTAACGCCTGTAATGGGTGTGCAAGCTTTTCACCTTCAAAGCGCTTCACTTGGCTACGGCAGGAATAACCCGTCACTAAGCAGCGATCTTTTGGCAAGTCCTGCATTTGAGGCTTCCAGCTTAAACCGTATATATCTTTCGACATTTGCAACTTATCGACTTCGTGACCAAAGGTACCTGCCATACCGCAACAACCGACAGGAACGCTGGTTAACGCAGCACCAAAGTGTTTGAAAATGGCCCCCCACTCTTTTTCAGCGTTCGGCATTTTGGTCTTCTCAGTACAGTGAGCGAACAAGTACCACATTTCTTCACTTGCAGAGCGCTCTTCAAACTCACCTAGTGATGGTAGCAACCATTCGTGCACCGTTAGTACATCAAAATCTCCACGCTTGTCAGCCAAAATCTCGACGTATTCATCGCGGTAACAAAGCACAAGTGCCGGATCGACACCCACTAAAGGAATACCGATATCCGCCACCAGCGATAAGAAATCAGAAGTCGATTTCGCCTCACGAGCAAAACGACTTAAGAAGCCTTTAATGTGCAGTGCTTTACCATTTGGCTTAAACGGCAGTAACACAGGTGTTTTGCCAAGCTTTTGAGCCAGAGTAACGAAGTCTTCAACTACTTCTGCATCATAAAAGCTAGTAAACGGGTCTTGAACGATAAGTACATGCTGTTTCTTCTGCTCAGAAGACAAGCCTTCTAAGTACTGTAAGTCGAAGAGTTGCAGTTCTTTGCTCGCCAAACGATTTTTTAGCGTAGGCACCGACATCAGTGGTGCATCAACATAACCGACCGTTTTAGCCGTTACGGTTTGTATCCACTTTTGACCCAATGCTGCGTTCACAACTTTCGGCGCTTTCGCCATCAGCGGCAGCATGGTTTCAATGTTGGCAACTAAATAGTCTTTTGCTGGGCGCTGATAGCGCGAGTAATAGATGTTTAAGAATCGAGAACGGAAACTCGGCACATCGACTTTAATCGGGCACTGGCTCGCACACGCTTTACATGCAAGACAGCCATTCATCGCTTCGTGAACTTCATGAGAGAAATCGTATTCATGGCGTTTGTTCATGGTGTTACGAACACGCTCAACCATGGTTTTAACCGGAGTATTGTCTTTCAGCGCTTCTTGCTCTAAATCGAGAATATCGACGCCTTGCTCAGTTAACTGACGAAGCCACTCTCTTACCAAGCCTGCACGGCCTTTTGGTGAGTGACGACGGTCAGCCGTAACTTTCATCGAAGGACACATTGGCGAGCTCGTATCGTAGTTGAAGCACAAGCCGTTGCCGTTACATTCCATCGCTTGTTTGAAGCTATCACGAACTTGTACGTCGATCTGACGGTCGTAGAAACCACGCTTGGTATCGGTCACTTTCACCAATTCAGCATCGCTTTCTAACGGCGTACAGATCTTGCCTGGGTTCATCTTGTTGTGCGGGTCGAACGCTGCTTTAACACGTCTTAATTCGGTAAACAGTTCTTCACCGAAGAATTCTGGGCCATACTCAGAGCGGAAGCCTTTTCCGTGCTCACCCCACATCAAGCCGCCGTATTTCGCCACCAGCTTAACCACTTCATCAGAGACTTCGTGCATTAATGCTTCTTGCATCGGGTCACACAAATCTAAAGCCGGACGAACATGCAGTACGCCCGCATCCACGTGACCAAACATGCCGTAGTTCAACTCTTTTGAATCGAGTAATACTCTAAATTCAGAAATGAAGTCGGCCAAGTTTTCCGGTGGTACACAGGTATCTTCAGCAAAAGCGACCGGCTTAGCTCGGCCTTTAGCCGCACCTAACAGACCCACCGCTTTCTTACGCATGTTGTAGATTCGGCCAATGCTCGCCAAATCACTGCACACTTGGAAGCCAATCACACCCGCTTCTTCGGTTTCAAGCATACTTTCAAGTTGCGCAGTTAACGCTTGGACTTGTTGTTCGACTTCCGCTTCATCTTGGCCTGCAAACTCAACCATATTGATGCCTAGCATCTCTTTGTTTGGAACATCCATAAGCAAATCGCTCACGGTGTGCCAAACGATGTCTTGCTTCGCTAGGTTCAATACTCTTGAATCAACCGTTTCTACAGACAGCGCTTTCGCTTCTACCATGAACGGCGCATTGCGCAGCGCAGAATCGAACGTGTTGTATTTCACGTTAACCAGCGTTCGCGCTTTTGGAATCTTGGTTAGGTTTAACTTTGCTTCCGTAATGAAGGCTAATGAGCCTTCCGCGCCGCATAGGACGCGAGTCAAGTCGAAGCTGTCGTCTTGTTCGTTGATTGCGTTCTTCAGGTCATAGCCAGTCAAGAAACGGTTCAGCGGTGGGAATTTATTAAGGATTTGAGCGCGTTTATCTCGACACACCGCCTCAGTAACCGCAAGTGCCTGGTGCGCAAATTCACCTTCAACTGGCAAGCCATGTGATAAATCAGATTCTAAGCATGAACCATCGGCAAACACCGCTTGCAGTGATAAAACATGATCTGACGTTTTGCCGTACTTCAATGAACCTTGGCCCGAAGCATCGGTGTTGATCATGCCACCTAAGGTTGCTCGGTTACTGGTTGATAGGTCAGGAGAGAAAAAATAACCGTAGGGACGTACTGCATCATTCAATTGATCTTTCACAACGCCAGACTGAACTCTTACCCAGCCTTCTTTGTCATTAATCTCAAGAACCTTATTCATGTATCGTGAAAGGTCAACCACAACACCTTTTGTTAACGATTGACCGTTAGTTCCGGTACCGCCTCCGCGAGGAGAAAAGGTCACACGTTCGTAAGCGGATTTGGCACCCACTTTACCGACCAATACAACATCGTGTGTTGTCTTGGGAAGAATGACCGCTTGCGGCAATTGCTGATAAACACTGTTATCAGTCGCCACAGCCAAACGGCTAGAATATTGAGATTCAATGTCGCCAGTAAAGCCCGCTGTTTTAAGTTCATCTAAAAAGCGTACGACAACTGGATCGACATCAGCATTGAGTTGAAGTCTTGGTAACATTTGCTTCCTGCCCCTACTTCGCTGATCCTATCAGCATTGGGTTATCTGAGATTTTTAGTAATTTTCTTTGAATTTCGTCACTTTACTACTATTAAGATCATATAAAAAGGTGATCAAATCAGAATCTCAATGCAAGAATGGAGAAATAGTCACTTTCGTCTTGATTCAGTCACAATATACTGAATAACATTTTGTTAAAGACATCTCCATGAGCGCATCACAATGAAAAAAAACAAAACAGTCACAACTGAAGATATTCTTCTTAAGCTATGCCAATCAGTCTCAAGCGTACTCACTTCAGCGACGGCTTCTCAAGTGTCCTATTCAGCTATGGTTCAAAAGATCAACAAAACGAGCCTGAAGCCAGATTTTGGTTGTTTCGTCTTATTTGACGGTGGCTTCTCTGGTCTTGTTGTTATCAATTTTACGTCAAAAGCGGCGTTAGAGATCTACACCAATTACATGCGTAACATGGGCATGCCAGAAGATGAATTAGCCGTACTGCACACCTCAGACGAAGTAGGCGATGTATTGGGTGAGTTAATGAACCAGCTTGTCGGTGATTTCACGAACAAGATTCGTAAAGAACTGCAAACCAACATCACGCAAAATCAACCAAAAATGCTAGCACTCAACAAACAAGTGAACCTTTCTGTTGATACTAACCTCGATCGTCCACAAGCTCGTCGTGTCACCTTCTCGACTGAAAACAACAACATCTTCTACCTAGAGCTTGCAATGGATAAGACAGAATTCATCCAATTGGAAGAGTTTGAAATCGCCGAGGACGAATGTCCAGACAGCATCTTAGAAGCGACTCAGAAAAAAATGCAGGAAGCGAAGAAGCCAACACAAAGCTTAGGCAATGATTCTGCAGCAGATTTACTTGATGAACTTGGAATCTAGTTGGCTAAAACTCTAGTCATTCTGACAAATCGTGTCACGAACGCCATCAATACTCTTGATGGCGTTATTATATAGCCTCTCAACATTACCTTTTACACACCCTCCAGAACCTTTTTAATGATATCCAAACGAGTTTAGGCTTTCTGTTAGATAGCAAAACATGTAAAATGTCGGACTTTTCAAAATTTGCGGTAATGATTAAGTAGTCGATGGATAAGAAAAAAGCCCTAAAGAAAATAGCCAAGTGTCTTGAGCTTGGAAATTCAGCGAACGTCAATGAAGCGGCCAATGCAATAAAGATGGCGCATAACTTGATGCTGAAATATGGTCTCGAAAAAGACGATATTGAATTTATCAAGATGGGGAAAACTCAATCCAGTCATCTGTTGCCGGCAAATATCAGCTCGACTCTGTTGCGCGTTATTCGTGGTATCAACACTAAGTTTGGCGTAGAAGCTGTGTTACTGAACCACAAAGGTCTCAAACGTGTGGAATTCATTGGCGAAGCCGACCGAGCAATCTTCGCAGCCTTTGCTTTCGATATTATTTATCGTGAATTAAACGAGCATACTGGTCAATTCAGAAACAGCTTTGCTGGGTCTGGCACAGGAACTCTCGAAGTCACTCGTCGCGTTAATTCTTACGTATCTGGTTGGATAGAAGGTGCTCTTGAGAAGTTACCAATCATTACTCCAGACGACGAATCAAACAACAAAATCAATAACTACATTGATAAAGAGTTCGAAAACATCGATCGTGAAACCTTTAAGCAACAACTCAGAGAAGCGATGAAGAACCTCACCGCAGACTATGAAGTTGGCTTGAAGAAAGGTCGTAAATTATCGGTTAACCGCCCAGTTGGCGGTGCCCAAGCAGTGAAAAAAATCACCAAATCGTAGAGCATGTCATTTAGCTAAATCATAATGCTTGCTCTTTACATTTCCTCAGCACATTGTTAAAACCATCAATAATACTTATGGGACTATATGTTTGCCATTCGCAATCCATGCGTTTGACAGAAGTACATGATGGAGAAATACGTTGAAAAAAATCACACTAGCCCTAGCGCTTACTGTCGCTTTAACAGGTTGTCAGGCAACTCAACGCCAAAACGCGACAACTGGCGAATCAGAGACTAACTCTGCAACTCAAGGCGCTCTAATTGGTGCCATCGCTGGTGCCGTTGCTGGTGTCGCTACTGGTGACGATTCTAAAGATCGTCGTAAACGTGCCTTGATTGGTGCTGCAGGCGGCGCGGCTGTCGGTGGTGGTATCGGTTACTACTTCGACCAACAAGAAGCTGCACTTCGTGAAGAACTCATGAACTCTGGTGTCCAAGTAGAGCGTGTTGGTGAGAACCAGCTTTTACTTCGCCTAGAAAACGGCATCGGTTTTGATTCTGGCTCTTACGCTTTGGAATCAAGCATTCACAACACACTACGTGGTGTTGCTCGTATCTTAGTAGAATACCCTGACACTAGCCTAGTGATCGACGGCCATACCGACAGCACTGGCAGTGAATCAACTAACCAAATCCTTTCTGAGCGTCGTGCTGAATCTGTTCGCGCATTCTTGATTTCCCAAGATGTAGCTGCAGGTCGTGCTATTGCTCGTGGTAACGGTGAACGTTACCCTCTATGTGATAACAACACGTCTCAAGGTCGTGCTTGTAACCGCCGCGTAGAAATTCAAATCTTGCCGCTTAAGTAGCACGACTAAAGCCCAGTTATCTTTCTATCTTGAAATAACCACTATATAGTTGGTTGTCAGCGTATCGTTTATCTGAAGCGGTATGGCTTACAACCACATAGCGTGTTAATACTGAGATATTGCAACTGGGCTTTTTACGAGACTTATCTATTGTTTATCACATTGAAAACGTTTATCACATTGAAAAATCTGCAATCGTCACGTCTTAGAACTCTACTTCTAACCTTCATGTTATCTACAACACAGCTCGTTTATGCTGCAAGCAATTCAGACCTGACGCATGATGCTCAAAACCAAGATCCAGCCGCTCAATATCAATTAGCTCAATCGTATGAATTAGGCGTAGATGTTCCTCACAGCATTGATGATGCATTCTATTGGTATTCACAATCAGCGGGTAATGGCAATCCAGATGCGCAATTTAAGCTTGCCGGGTTGTACTTAACAGGTGTGGGCGTCGAGCAAGACAGTAAGCGCGCATTAGAATGGTTTATCAAAGCCGCACTGCAAGGTCACAAACGAGCCCCCGTTGAGGTAGCAAGAATCTATGAATCCTCACTTGAAGAAAAAGGCTTACCACTACTTCAGCCATTAGATGCAGCCCAGCTATGGTATGAAGCGGCTTTAAAAGACAACTCTGACGCAGAAGAGGGTTACAACCGTATTCTGGAAGCACAATTTAATCAACAACGTGCAAAGCAGATCTCTTCAATCAAACAGCTCAATAGCAGTGTTGATACTTCAAATGACCATGAACAAAATGTTAGTTCTCTTTCGGTGAATCAAAATTCAGATCTGCAACAACCTTCTTCTCTAATAAAAGTAACGATGAATGAGTTATTGATTGCCGCATGCATTGCACTTCTAAGCGTGCTCATGACTCTTTTCATTACTCGAAAGAAGCAAAATCAAAACTCTGTACCATTAAGCCACCAACAGCACCCTCTTGAAGCTCAGTTAAAAGCTCAAGGCACCACGATAAAACAGCAAAAACGACAACTTCATGCAATGTTTACCGAATTAAAGAAACAGAGAAACTCGCAGGAAACACAAAAATTACAGATAGCTTGTTCTCTGTTTGGTTACACACCCACCTCCATTCCTAACCAAAAAAGCATTAAAATTAGATACAAACAACTCTCTAAAATCTATCACCCTGATGGTCATGGATGTGACGAAGAAATGAAACGTTTGAACAATGCGCTAAAAAACATCTTACAAAATGTTACAAAACAGTAAACAACCACACACCTTTGGTTTTCCAATTCGCAAAGATATCGATTTTATTAGTGTTGCAATCGATCCCCCTCTCAAAAACAGGTAACAAACTATTAACTAATGGGTCTTACTTATGTCATAATTTGCGCCGAAAATACACCTGACGTATACAGGTGAGGAGATAATATGTTCACAGTAGAAGGCGTTTGTGATTGGTGCAAAAAGCCAAGCCTAGTTAAAAAGCACGACTACCTAGATGGTAAGTGTCATCATGCATGTAAAGAGTGCAATGATATTGCAACCATTGATGTTCGCCAGTTCAATATTGGTGAAATGGAAATGAGAACAAAACTCTCCCAAGCGACATTGAGATAAGCAACACCGTTGAAATATAAGAAAGCGCCTAAGGCGCTTTTTTTGTGCCTGTAGTTTTAGATCTTCTATCTTCTATCTTCTATCTTCTATCTTCTATCTTCTATCCAGGTGTATACAGTATTTTTCTATCAAAACCACTGTATACACCTGTGTAAAGCTCACATTCTTTCAACTTATGAGACAAAACAGTAAATTCATTCAAATTTAATTTATCAAATTATTTCAATGACTTAAACTCATTCCATCCATAAGCCCAGACAGAATCGTCCAATAATCCCGCAAAAAACGCTTGATCTTATAAGCAACTAAAACTACTGTATACACATACAGCATGTATATAAGGACAGCAAAATGATTCAAGCACACGTTAAAGCCCAACACTCTAGCCCGCTAGTTCACTGCGCATTTACATCCGTTTCTCGTAAAAGCAAAAATTCAAACGAGGAAGCGTTATTTGCAAGAATGGCGTTGCTGTCCAACCAACATCAGTGGCTACTGTTTACCGCTCAAACACCACGACCATCAGCAAAGCAGCTTAAGCAACATAACGTTTGCTGCGACCGCGTTATCCATATGAAAGCCTCTCATCAAATGACTGAAGTAGAAACAGTCGAGAAAGCAATCCGTTCTAAGAATGCGAGTGCGATTGTCGCAAGTTCATCGATTGATCAATTCAGCCAACAGTACCTAAGAACTTTAGGGTTACGCTTTCAGTGTGAAGTCTTCTTTATGGATGCCAATTCAGAGCGTATTCACTAAACCACCTTGCTTAACATTTTGGCTCACACACATAGCTTAATAACATGGTCCAAAAACATAGCTCAAAACATAGCCCAACAGACTGCCTTCCCCTGCTCTACAATTCGCCAATTTTTAAGCGGATCGTTAGGCGGGGTTTTTTATTTGATCAATAGATTTAGCAATCGATTGCTTTTTCTCTGGAAGCAAATAGTAGATTGGGTATAATGCCCGTCTAATCATGTGCACACCGCACTTCTCTGTATGACGTTTGATAAAAGATAGGAATGTCTAAATGAGCCTTGCTGATCAAGTTCTTGCCGTAAATGATGACCTACCAATCCGTACTGACAAACCTGTCCACAGTGGCAAGGTTCGCTCAGTCTACTGGTTAACTGAAGAAGATAGCCAACGACTAATTAAAGAGAAAGGCTACAATGTCGCGCCAGATGCGCCTTTAGCTATCATGGTGATCAGTGACCGTATCTCTGCGTTTGATTGTATCTGGCGTGGTGAAGGTAATCTTAAAGGTGTTCCAGGAAAAGGAGCAGCTTTGAATGCTATCTCTAACCACTGGTTCAAATTGTTTAAAGACAACGGCCTCGCTGACAGTCATATTCTTGATATCCCTCACCCATTCGTATGGATTGTTCAAAAAGCTCGTCCAGTCATGATTGAAGCGATTTGTCGTCAATACATCACAGGTTCAATGTGGCGTGCATACGCGAACGGCGAGCGTGAATTCTGCGGTATCGAGATGCCTGAAGGCCTTGAGAAAGACAAAAAGCTACCTGAGCTTCTGATCACGCCTTCAACAAAAGGGATTTTGAAAGACATCCCTGGCGTACCAGAAGCTGATGATGTAAACATCACACGTAACAATATCGAAGACAACTTTGCAGCGTTTAACTTTACTCAAGCAAGTGACATTGCGCATTACGAAAAACTGCTAAAAGAAGGTTTCAACGTAATTAGCCAAGCACTTGCTAAAGTCGACCAGACCTTTGTTGATACGAAGTTTGAGTTCGGTTACGTCAACGATGCTCAAGGTAAAGAAAAGCTAATCTACATGGATGAAGTTGGCACACCAGACTCATCTCGTATCTGGGATACTCAGGAATACAACAAAGGCAACATCGTCGAGAACTCTAAAGAAGGTTTCCGTCAGTTCTTGCTTAACTACTTCCCTGATGCTGACATTCTATTGAACAAAGAACGTATGCCAGAGCGTGAAGCATTAGCTCGTGACAATGAACTTCCATTGGATGCGTTAATGTCTCTTTCTCGTACTTACCTTGATATCGCGGCAAAAATTACAGGCGGCGAGATTGTATTAAGCGACAATCCTAAGCAAGAGATAGTCGATGTATTGCGTGCCGACTACGGTCTAATCGACTAATACGGTTTGGCTTTAGACTTAGACTTAGACTTAGACTTAGACTTAGACTTAGACTTAGCATTGTTCAATCAACACCTCGTCTTAAAATACGCAAAAGGGCCTCATCATTGAGGCCCTTTTTTATGATATACACTTCGCTAAATTCATAGAATTAGCCATGAATTCAATGAACTAACTTTGAAGTCATAGAACTAAAAACGTTATGATCACAGCTTGATAGTAAACTCTTCACCAGAGTTATCTGCAATCACTAAATGGCTACGTGATTCTATGTAATCAATCTGCTCTTCTTCAAGAGAATACGGCATAACAACTTTGAGCTCATTTATCCCTTCTAGCTTGGCAAGCTTAAGTAAGGTGACAATGTTTGACTCATCACTTTTACGCGTAGACATTGATTTCAAAGCCATCTGCCATAAACGGTCTTCTGGGGTTGCTAGCTCTTTGATGCTATCTCTCCAGACAGTGCTGAATACTGGCGCAATCGTGGTTAGTGCTTCCAGAAAAGTCCATTTTTTACTGCATGATGCGCCAAGAAATGTTGTGTAATCAAACTCTACACGCGTCTCTTCCTGTTTATCCATGATGTCCCCCGACACTTTGACAACACAATATACTCAATATCCACCAACTCTTTCTTTATAGCAATAGGATATAGAAGAATAGTCTTTTATGACCTTTTGATTGGTTAAAAAGGCATATAAAAATCAATTTTGTAACAAAATAAGCACTGAAAAATCATATATGCACCTATTTGATTAATATTTTAGAGATAAAAGTTATCTATCTATTTTATATCAATAATCCGGCTCGCTTTTTTGTACTGAATACGCCAACCAGACCATGTTGGCAACTCCCAACGTTTTGGTGATAACTTTCGGCTACCCGATTGATAGTGAACGTAAATCAGCTTTCGCGCGGGCAAGTATTCTACATCGAGTTGCAAGTCGGCAAGGCTCAATGCAAACGGGTATTTTTCCGAAAATTCTGAATAAAGCCATTCTGGGATACCATCAAATGGAATGTCTGCATGGTCAAACATTTCTAGCTCGCTGACATCGGTAACCCCTAACACCTCAAGCTGTTGTATAAACCATAGTTCAAAGCTAAGTTGCTCGATCTCAGGAGTATATTTTGTTTGTTCATCGAGCCCAAGTTTTACATACAACTGCCAGTGTCTGATTTCTTGAGTACGAACCTTTGCAAAACCGGGCAATTGCGCACCATTCAACACAAGATCGACGATTGGCTTCAATGATAACTGACCTTCAGCGGCGACCAATCTAGTGGCAATCGTTCGACCTGCATACACCAAAACCATCTCAGTAAAGACGCCATCATCGTTCACAACCGTTTCACCTTGCTGCCACTCACCTAGCTCTTCTTCAACGACAAGCTCAAGAGAAATAGGCGCGGTAGTTGTGGCCAACGTCAATGTCTGCTTAACGCCTCTTCCCGGCAAGCTGTGAGTATCAAGTACCAACATCGCTTGTGCATTATCAGGGAAACGATTCTGACGGCCGAGTACTACCTCTAACACTCCATTAGCAAAGGCTTCTTTCCTCTTCAGTCGGCGCACAAACACCAATTCTGGATGTAGCTGAATGATGGTTTCAAGTAAAGCAGTACGTTGGAAACGTGACGCGACTTCTAACTGAGGAAGTTCAAACACCTCACGCATTTGCTTAGCCAATCCTTGTGCTTCATTCAATGCCTGCTGGTCGATTTCTAAATGCGGATAATCGCGACCACGAACAATCTGAATTAACAGGCTTAGATCACACCCTTCTTTCTCTTGCTGAGCTAGCGCTTCAAGATGTTCTGCATTGATCGGCAACTGATATAAGCGAGCCGGAACGGACAGCGCGGCAGTGAGATCGACCATCGCCTCTTTTAATGCTTTGGTTTTGATTCGAGTAACAATATCGGCATACAAAGCATCAATCGGCAGCGGATACAGCTTTTTGCCATGCTCGGTAATTTGATGGTCAGTATTAATAGCCTCCATCGTGATCAAGGTTTGAGTCGCGCTGTTTAATGACTTCTCAGGGATAGGGTCAAGGAAAGGCAAGCTCTCAAGCGGAGCACCACAACATGCCGCCGCAAGCATAGGTTCGGTCAGCTCTTCACGCTGCAATTCAGGTGGTGTGACTAACTCTAACGCTGCATGTTCGCCATATAGACGAACACAAATGCCATCCATGACCCTACCCGCGCGGCCAGCTCGTTGTTTGGCACTCGCTCGTGATATGGATTTAAGCATCAGTGTGGTTCTGCCGTTTCGTTGAACGGTGCGTCTTTCTAATCCTGAATCTATCACCACACCTATGTCGGGTATGGTTAGTGAGGTTTCAGCAACGTTGGTCGCCAGAATGACCTTTCTCAGGCCATTACCTTCAGTATTGATATTACGACCCGATAACGCTAAATCTCGTTCTTTTTCACAGACTGACGCATGCAACTTCACCACTTGGATATCTGGATTTTTTGCCAAGGCTTGTTCACATTGCACGATCTCTTTTTTACCCGGCAAGAAAACCAAGATATCGCCATGGGAAGCAATCAGTTGATGATTGACTTCTTCAGCGATGCGTTGCTCTAGATATCGAATATCAGGTAATGCTCTTGATTCATTCGCTCTGTGTTCAATAGCAACTTGATAAGTTCGACCTTCACAACTTATCCGACTCGCATTCAAATAATCAGCAAGACGCTCCCCTTCAATGGTGGCAGAAGTGATCACCAAGCGATGGCTCTCTTTTTGTTTGAGAATCGCCACCAGCAGATCAATGTCCCAGCGCCTCTCGTGAAACTCATCCACCACGATCACATCGAAACCGGCTAGTCCATCTTCTGACAACCAACGCAGCGCAATACCGGGAGTCGCAAAAACAATATTGGTTTGCTCGTTGTACTTCGACTCAAGCTTAATCGCATAACCAACCTTACCACCAAGCTTCTCACCCGACTGCTGTGCTAAATATTTAGCGAGTGACGTACAAGCGATTCGCCTTGGCTCCACCACGAGCACTCGCCCATGCTGAGAGGCCCAAATAGGTAGGCGTGTTGATTTGCCCGATCCGGTTTCAGCTTCGACTACAAGGTGAGAATTGGCGATTTGCTCGTGGAATACGTTTTGATAAGAATCGATAGGAAGTAATGACATAAAAAGGAGGAGTCGCGAAAAAGTGTGAGCGAAGTATAACGAATTATGGCGCTAGAATTCGATAAGTGTGGGACATGGGTAAGAATATCATTTTGTTTGCAAAGATCGGAGGGAAACTATTTACAATTGAATAACTAAACCGTTATCATTTTTCGGTTACCCTTTCTCCCATATTAGGCATCCAATGAACAACGATAAACGCCCTCTATATATCCCTTATGCTGGTCCTGCTCTACTAAGTACCCCTCTTCTAAACAAAGGCAGCGCATTCTCTGCTGAAGAGCGCAGTTCTTTCAACCTTGAAGGCTTGTTACCGGAAACGACCGAAACAATCCAAGAGCAAGTAGGACGTGCATACAAGCAATATTGTAACTTCGAAAGTGATATGGATAAGCATATCTACCTTCGTAACATCCAAGACACTAATGAAACGCTTTTTTATCGTTTAGTTCAAAACCACATTTCTGAAATGATGCCTATCATTTACACGCCAACGGTTGGCGCAGCATGTGAGAACTTCTCAAATATTTACCGTCGTGGCCGTGGTCTGTTTATCTCATATCCGAACCGCGATCGTATCGATGACCTACTGAACAATGCGACAAACCACAACGTTAAAGTTATCGTGGTTACGGATGGTGAGCGTATTCTTGGTTTGGGAGACCAAGGTATCGGTGGCATGGGTATTCCAATTGGTAAGCTAGCACTGTACACAGCTTGTGGCGGTATCAGCCCAGCTTACATGCTACCTATCGTGCTCGATGTGGGTACAAACAACCCTCAACGTCTTGCAGACCCAATGTACATGGGCTGGCGTCACCCTCGTATCACAGGTGCTGACTACGATGCATTCGTTGAAGAGTTCATCCAAGCGGTTCAACGCCGTTGGCCTGATGCATTAGTTCAGTTCGAAGATTTCGCACAAAAGAACGCAATGCCACTGCTTGAGCGTTACAAAGATCGCCTCTGTTGTTTCAACGATGACATCCAAGGCACAGCAGCCGTAACGGTTGGTTCTCTACTTGCAGCATGTAAAGCAGCAAACAGCAAACTTTCAGATCAACGCATCACCTTCTTAGGTGCCGGTTCTGCAGGTTGTGGTATTGCTGAAGCTATCATTGCTCAAATGGTGTCTGAAGGTATCAGCGATGCACAAGCACGTTCTCAAGTTTACATGGTTGACCGTTGGGGTCTGTTACAGGAAGGCATGCAAAACCTGCTTGATTTCCAACAGCGTCTCGTTCAAACCAACGAAAACACCAAAGACTGGGAAAGCGACGGCACTGGTTTCTCTCTACTAGACGTTGTTCGCCACGCGAAACCAACCGTATTAGTTGGTGTATCTGGTGCTCCAGGTCTGTTCAGCAAAGAAGTCATCAAAGAGATGAACCTACACTGTGAACGCCCTATCGTGTTCCCACTGTCTAACCCAACAAGCCGTGTTGAAGCAACTCCAAACGACATTATTCGTTGGACTGATGGCCAAGCACTGGTTGCGACAGGTAGCCCATTTGAGCCAGTAACTCATAACGGCACCACTTACCCAATCGCTCAGTGTAACAACAGCTACATCTTCCCAGGCATTGGCCTTGGTGTATTGGCTGTGAATGCGTCACGTATCACTGATGAAATGTTGATGGAATCAAGCCGTGCGCTTGCTACGTGTTCTCCACTTGCTATCAATGGTTCAGGTGCGCTACTTCCACCATTGGAAGAGATTCACACCGTATCTAAGAAGATTGCTCTTGCCGTTGGTAAGAAAGCGATTGAGCAAGGTGTTGCACTAGAGATCACTGAAGAAGCTCTTCAACAAGCGATTGACCAGCACTTCTGGCAGCCGGTTTACCGTCGCTACAAGCGTACTGCATTCTAATAAAGCGTGCTGTGCTCTGAATAAAAGCGTACTGCGCTTGGAATAAAGAGCGTTAACTACTCTTACAAGAGCCTCTGCAACTGCAGGGGCTTTTTTCTTTACACTGTCTTGTCTTTTTAACTGATTTTTCTCATTTTTATTTGGTATTATCGAGCACTCAAAAATTAATGCTCAGTCAAAGGACCATACCGAGAGTGAAATTTGATTCTCACATTATCCGTAGCTACATAAAAAAAGCTTACAAAAAACTGCAAGGTTTTCTGTTTGGCGCTTTCCTCGTGTTCTTAGTTGGCAGCGCTGCGGTTATTGCGATCGATTATTGGGTTTCATGGCAAGCGGAAGATCGCATCATCTACGATATTGATGACGTGCCCGAGCTTGAGGTCGCGGTTGTGCTTGGCACAAGCAAATATCTGGGTAGAACACTCAACGACTATTATAAGCACCGAATCGAAGCCGCGATTGAGCTGTTCGATCGTGAAAAAGTTGACCAATTTCTACTGAGTGGCGATAACGCTCATCGCTCTTACAATGAACCGTGGACGATGAAACGCGACTTGTTGAAAGCGGGTGTCCCCGATGAACGCATCAATCTAGATTACGCAGGTTTTAGAACCTTGGACTCGATTGTTCGCGCTAAAAAGATATTCGATACTGATAATTTTCTGATCATCACTCAGAAATTCCACTGTGAAAGAGCGCTCTTCATCGCCAATTCTTACGATATTCATGCGCAGTGTTTGGCGGTTTCAGGACCAACTCACCATTCGGGAACCTCAATACGTTTACGTGAAGTGTTTGCGCGCACCAAAGCATTCCTTGATCTTTATATTATGGGGACAACACCAAAGTTCCTTGGACCTAAAGAGCCGATTCAACCGAGTCCAAAACCGGAATCATTTCCGATTCCAAACCCTATTACTGACCCGACTGTAAACCCTGTTGTAGACCCTACAACAAGCCCTATTTTAGAACCAGCAGAGACTGATGTGTAGAAAACTACACATTTTGAATTTGTTGCCTCACACTTCCCCACTGTTACACAAAAACACACCAACACTCCTTTATTAACTTAAGTAACATTCCTCCAACAAAGTCTGACCCTACATCAAGTCTATATACCTCGAAGCTTTTTACTTTGAGAGCGGTATAACTTGAAAACAAGATACCTCGAAAACAATAAGCACCGCTTTTGAAGTTAGTGCACCAATAAAACGAGGATAAACAAAAGGAGCGTCTTATGACGGCACTTGTTACTACACTGAAACATTGGTTGTTTACCCGCAACAGCATGATCTTAATTGGTAATTTCTCGCTATTTGCACTCTTGCTCAATACTCTCCCTTTCGAAACCCAAGTCAATACGGGCTTAAGCATTCTCGTATTTGTTGCTATTTTATGGTTAACCGAAGCGATCCACGTCAGTATTACGGCTCTGCTCGTTCCACTTTTGGCTGTCTTGTTTGGTGTGTTTAACACGCCCGCTGCGCTGGCTAACTTTTCGAACCCAATTATTTTCCTCTTCATGGGTGGCTTTGCACTGGCAGCCGCTCTGAACAAACAAGAACTAGATAAGGCGATTGCTGACAAAGTGCTGCTGATAGCAAAAGGCAGAATGTCAGTGGCCGTGTTCATGTTATTCGGCGTGAGCGCCGGGTTATCGATGTGGATTTCGAACACCGCGACAACAGCAATGATGCTCCCTCTTGTTCTAGGTATCATGAACAAAGTTGACCAAAGTGAAGACCGTAACACCTACGTATTTGTGCTACTTGGCATCGCTTACTGTGCATCGATTGGTGGTATCGCAACCTTGGTTGGTAGCCCTCCAAACGCAATCGCTGCCGCTGAAGTTGGTTTAAGTTTCACAGAATGGATGGCGCTAGGTCTACCTATCTCAATGATCTTATTGCCAATCACGATGATTGTTTTGTACGTGATGACTAAGCCCAAGCTCGACCATAAATTCGAGCTAGACCACGCTCCTGTAGAGTGGACAAACAGCAAAAAAATCACACTGTCTATCTTCCTTTTAACCGTAACGCTTTGGATATTCGGAAAACCAATCAACGCAATGATTGGCGGTTTCTCTAAATTTGATAGCTTGGTGGCGATTGGTGCCATTGTACTGCTTGGCGCTTCAAGAGCGGTTGAATGGAAAGACGTTGAGAAGACAACGGATTGGGGTGTGCTTATCCTGTTCGGTGGCGGTATCTGTTTAAGTAACATTCTTAAAGCGACTGGCACCAGCGTATTTCTAGCACACTCACTAAGTGGCTTTTTAGAAACAGCAGGCGTACTTCTTACGATTCTAGCCGTGGTAGCGTTCGTGGTATTCCTAACGGAGTTTGCGAGTAACACAGCGAGTGCAGCCTTGCTTGTCCCTGTATTTGCAACCATTGCTGAAGCGCTGGGTATGTCACCAGTTATCTTGTCTGCACTGATTGCGATTGCCGCATCTTGTGCCTTCATGCTACCAGTCGCGACACCACCTAATGCGATTGTATTCGGCTCTGGTCATATCAAACAAAAAGAAATGATGCGAGTCGGTATGGTGTTGAACCTAGTTTGTATCCTAGTACTAACACTGTTCGCTTGGATCTTCTGGTAAGCACGAACGCCTTATAGACTGATGTTTATAGACAAGTGCTCATAGGCGAAGGCTTATAGGCAGGTGCTTATAGACAAACGTTACAGATAAGGCTCCAACTAAACTGGCTGCAGTTCCCCCGGCTCAACCAGTACAAAAATGCCCGCTCAGCGTGAAGCTATCACTCAGTTTGAAGCTATCACTCAATTTGAAACAACCACTGAGCGGGCATTCAAAAAACAATAAAACACTTTTCCCTTTTGGTGGCCCCGCGCCACCTTTTTTGTTTCTGTCTCTTAGCAGAACAACGCAGCCAACTTAATCTACAAATCCACCAGCTCAACCATGATTAAATCGCACTGGGTACTAAACGCGTCCAACCTAACAGCAGCATAGAAGCACACATAACCCAAACGACAGTGGCTAAAGAGAGCGTCGATACCAAATTGTAGCGATAACTGAACACATAAACCGCGCCAAGATAAGCCGCGTATGGTACAAGCGAGAACAAACCAAAGAGTGCCGTGGTACGTAACTCCACCATGGTTTGTTCCGTGCCAACAATGTAGTGAGCAATCAGAGCAAAGGTTGGAAACAACGGCACTAAACCTGCGATGTAAAAGCTCTTACTTTTCGACAGCAGCGCAATAAACAAAACCGCCGCGGCACCGAGCAAACATTTAAAGAACAGTGAAATCATTTTTATACGTTATCCAAGCAAATCAACAAACGCTCTAGAGGGTAAACTCATATAGCGCCCATAAAAATGCCACACGTCACATATGCACGTGTGGCTTATAAACTAACCAAAACAATTTTTTAGATTAGTGACTCAAGATCACCTGATTTCGCCCTGAATGCTTCGCTTGATACAGAGCTTCATCAGCACGAGCAATGGTCTCTGTCACTCTCTCTTGCTTCATCTCGGCAATGCCAATACTACAAGTGAGCGGGTCACCATGAACCCAAAGGTGTTGGCTAACCAAAAGCCTTATTTTCTCTGCCTTTCTTTGTGCTTCGCCAGCATCGGTTTCTGGGCAAAAAACAATAAACTCTTCCCCGCCCCAACGTACCAGTTTGTCAGTCGCACTAATCGAACTGCCAACCACCATGCTGAACTCACGTAAAATATGGTCACCCATTTGGTGTCCGTACTTATCGTTCACGCTCTTGAAGTAGTCAATATCAAGGTACAACATACTCAGCTTCACGTGCCCTTGCTTAACCTGCTGAGATTGCATCTTCAGCCAATCACGAATCGCATGTCTATTAAGAATTCCTGTCAATTCATCGCGGTGCGCCATTTCAGAGAACTCAAAATTCTGTTCTCTCAGAGCACGATTGACACTCTTTAAGTGATGATGCCTTTTCTCTGCGATCACCATACGCTTACGTGAACGGTGCAACTCTGAAAACAAGAACACGGTGCCCGTACCTACCCAGACAAACAGCAGGATCATAAATAGGCTTTCACCCGTGATATACGTACCTTCAAATTCAATACTACGGATAACAATTCGATGGTGGCCCAGCTTTGCCCCAGAGGCGGTCGCAAATTCAACCATGTTAACGTTCGAATACTCAGGAGCAGAATGTTCTAGCGCAATATCATTATCTGCAAGCCACCAAGTCATCACCTGTAAGTTGGTAATCGGTATCTCAATCACACCGCCATCCACGCCAGGCGCAAACTCCATACCATTGTACTTATGTGTGTACTCGTCATCAGGAACCGAATAAGCAGGATTATAATTACGCAGGTAAGTTCGCAAACGACCGCTAGAATCGGCCTCCGCATGGTAATCAATATTGACTCTAAAGGTGTGATACTGAGAAAGGTCAAGGCCAGTGGTAATGTCTGGGTTGATACGAATCGACAGGCCGCAATAAGGCCACGGATAGTCGGACTCTTTCAACTCACAATCGAGAATATACTGCCCATTTTTAAAGGATATTTGGGAAGTACTGACTCCTCTATCCACTTGATCGCTGGTCGCGATAAATTCATATTGATCAGGCGTAATTGCCGTTATCACTCGATTTCCGCTCACACGGTAGTACTGCACAATGGCAAGCGTTGCGATAACTAAAAAGATAACAATCTTATGGATCCACTTCACTTCAAAACTTCCAGCTTAAGGTCCCTATAGTTGGGATTTCACGATATAAAATAAGTTAAGGACACCAGTCACTTTTGAACCAACATCTCATTAAAAATCGTTATATCACGCCCGAACAAAATGTCATACTATATTTTCAAGTGCTTATTTAGGGACAATTATTCACGACGAGAATCAAGTAATATTGCGTATAAAATCAGTCTCTATTTGTTATACTCATCGCATAATCATCGTTAACCGTTGCGCCTGCTGACAGAGCGTTAGAGTCGACGAAATAATAATCAAAATATAACGAGTAATGTCATGTCTTTATTAGCAAAAGGAACACTCAAGAAAATGAGTGCTTCCCTTGATGGTGCGGTTACTTACCGTTTACCTGTAGGTGAAGAGTTTGTAGAGCTAAACCCTCTGATTGGTAAAACGATCAACCTCACTCACACCGGCAATATTTTTTGCTGTTCATGTGGAAAGAAAACCAAGAAGAGCTACTCTCAAGGCCACTGCTTTGTGTGCATGAGAAAACTGGCAAGTTGCGATATGTGCATCATGAAGCCAGAGACTTGTCACTACGATGAAGGTACGTGTCGTGAGCCTCAATGGGGCGAAGCGAACTGCATGGTTGATCACTTCGTTTACCTGTCGAACACATCAAGCCTAAAAGTGGGTATCACTCGTCATACTCAAATCCCAACGCGTTGGATCGACCAAGGTGCCACTCAAGGCTTGCCTATCTTGAAGGTAAAAACCCGTCAGATTTCTGGCCTGATTGAAGTTGAGTTAGCAAAGCACATTGCCGACAAAACTAACTGGCGCACGTTGCTGAAAGGCGACGGTGACGATATGGAGTTGGCAGAAAAAGCCAAAGAACTGTTACCATTGGTTGAGGATAAAATCCAAGAGATCAAAGCGAAATTTGGTGATGATGCTATCGAAGTTCTAAGCGAAAACATCACGTCATTGAGCTACCCAGTTGAACAGCACCCGGTGAAAATTGTCTCGCACAACTTTGATAAGAACCCTGAAGTATCTGGCGTGCTGCAAGGCATTAAAGGCCAATACCTTATCTTGGATACTGGTGTGATTAACATCCGTAAATTTGGCTCTTACGAAGTAGAAGTTTCTGCTTAATAAGCCAACGGTTTGATAAGCTCATTGTTTTGATAAGCTGACTGTTTTGATAAGCCAAAGCTAAACGGCTTTAGTCGGTGAAAGCTGAACTTATTTGATCAACGAGAGCTAGACAGCTTTGATAATCAAAAACTAAAATGCCCTCAAACGATTGCTTGAGGGCATTTTATTACCAATACGATTCTATGTTAGCCGTCTGTGTATGAGTTATGAGTATGCGAGCACACCATGCTTAGAACGCTAAGACGCGCTCACTTCTCCGCATACACAGTTCTTTCCGCTCGCTTTAGCTCTGTATAGCGATTGATCCGTTAAGTTCACAAGTGCATCGATGGAAACTTTGCGTTCGCAAGATCGGCTATCACTTACTCCAATACTAACACTCACATTAAAACGAATCTGTTCACTAACCTTGAACTGGGTTTGATTAAATTGCTGACGAATTTGATCAGAGACGACACGTGAAATTTGAGGAGATGCATTTGGAATAAAAACGATGAACTCTTCGCCGCCCCAACGCCCCGTCACACCACCCGCTTGCTCAACATTACGCTTGGTAATATCAGCCAAAGTACAAATAACATCATCGCCCGTCATATGACCGTATGTATCATTAATCGCCTTAAAATCATCGATATCAAGCAGCATACATACAACATGATTCTCTGAAGCAAGAAACGCTTTCAACCAATCGTAAATCGCTCTTCGATTAAGCAAATTCGTCATTTCATCGTAATTGGCTTGATGAACTAACTGATTTTCTAACATAACTTTTTGAGTTACATCTTCAAGCACAACCTGAATGGCAGGCTCACCTTCCCAAGTGATCGCATTATCGTAAATATTAAAGAAACGATGAACACCGTCAAAACCGATGTTTTCAACGACAGTACTCGTACCGGATAAAGCGCCAGACATGATTGCTTGATAGTGTTTCGAGATACCTGCTGTATTTTGCTGCGGTACTAAATCGAGAATGGATTCCAACGCGAGGGCTTGCTCAATAGACTCACCACCTTGTAAATCCACCCATGATTGATTAACCATCAAAGGCTTAAAATCTCGGTGAACTAAAATGCCTTGCCCGGATTGCATGATCATATCGTGAAACATCTGATCTTGTTCGCGCACAACATTTTGCAGTTGAATAGCAGGGGAAAGATCGATGACGGTAACTTGCAATGCAGGCCTTCCTTGCCACTCTGTTACATGGTCAATAGAAAACACCGTGAACTCCCGACCATTGCGGTCGACATTGACATAGGTATGTCCTTGAGGGTCTCGTTGGCCACTGACGGTTTCAAGGTAATTTTGGTACGCTAAAACATGAAAACCTTCAGGTATAAGGTCAAGAAAGCTATCGATATTAGACAGCAGTTCTTCGGGTGATTGATATCCATAGATACGAGCATAATTGGCGTCAACGCTAACTACATTCATATCTTGAATAGTTATTACACCGTACGTGGATTCGAAATTTATTGACGACATTGCCAACTCCGCACTAAAGCTATACTTCGTAAATTGGAGTATAACGACACATCCAGCCAGCGCTTCAACACAATCTATCACACGCTAGGGACATCAACATACCATCTAGTATATCGTACTGCAGTAAGCTTCTCTACAATTCAATCGCTAGTACAAGTAATGAAAAGTAGACAAGCATCTCAATCCTATTACTCGCGTCAACAAACAAAAACAAAGATAACGTTTATCAATGTAAACGTTTTCTCAAACTTGGTTTCGTTTAAACGGAAACACGCTAACCGAGAGTGATAACAACGGTTCATAGAGTGCACACCTATCTTTTAGCCGATCTGCAGTGCATACAAACACTACGCGCTTCTTCTTTAAACTCTTGCTCGTTATTCTTTCCAGTCAGAGAAGTAAGAAACGAGAAAGTCGATCGCAAGCCGTGCTCTCTGTGGCAGAAAACGACGGTTTTGATAAACGATCCAACTGCTGGTTCCTGCTCCCCAATACTCTTCTAATACAGGAAGGAGTTTTCCATTAGTTAATCCGCCGTTGAAACTGCTTTTGGGAAGGTAAACAATGCCAAGCCCCTCTTCACATGCTTTCAGTACTGCACTCGAATTATTACTGCGCCAGCGCCCATGCACTCGCACCGCATTCAACGGTTTACCCTCTTTCTCAAATAGCCACTGATCACTGTTGGCGATAATACAGCTGTGTAACTTTAACTGCTCTGGGCGAGTGGGCGTACCAAATTGATTTATATAATCTTTACTGGCTGCTGCCGCCATCGGGCGATCGACGAGCTTTCTTGCCACCAACCCTGAATCGTCCAATCGGCCATAACGAATCGCGAAATCGATGCCATCTTCGATGAAGTTAACCATCTTGGTATTGAAATTCATTTCTATGGTGAGCTCAGGATGCTCTTTAGCAAATTCCATCAGCGCCGCCGCGACATGATTCTCTGCAAACGCCCCTGCGGCACTCACTCGTAATGTGCCACTTAACTGAGTTTGTTGAGAAGTCACTTGCTCATTTGCTTGCTGAAGCCCAATGACCAGATCTTTACACTGCTGATAATAGGTGTGCCCAGACTCAGTCAAACTCACCATACGAGTAGATCGCGCAAGCAACGCCACACCCACCCTTTCCTCTAACCTTGAAACTTGTCGACTCACATGACTGGTACTGCAACCCAGTTGTTTCGCTGCCGCAGAAAACCCGTGACACTCCGCGACCGCCACAAACTCATTAATACCTTCAAAGCTATCCATACTTCACCTGTTTACATCTAGCTAATTCTCGTCTAACTAGTTTGCGTCCCACAAGTTCGCATCCCACTAGTTCAAACCCGACTCATCCATATCTTTACATTCAACTATTGCTATATAGCAATAATGTTTTGCGTATTACCTATATTATCACTCATACGATTTGCAATTAATATAACCGTATCAGCAATTCAACTATGCTTAGACAAACATCAGCCCTGAAGGAACGAATCATGAAAAAAATACTAATCCCTGTAACTAACCACGCAACATTAGGCGATACAGATCAAGCGAACGGTACTTACGCTCCTGAACTGACTCATGCATTGAAAGAGATCATTGCTGCTGGCTTTGAGTACGACATCGCTTCTATCAAGGGTGGTAAAGGTCCATTGTATGGAACCGATATTGAAAGTGATTCAGTAAACGCCGAGATCTTGGCTGATGACGACTTCCAGAACCGCATCAACAATACGATTCCTGTAAGCCAAATTAACGTAGAAAGCTACGATGCTATCTTCTACCCAGGTGGGTTCGGTTTGCTTTCAGACCTAGCAACCGACGAGCAGTTTGCTGCTATCGCGGCAAAGCACTATGAAGATGGCGGCGTGATTGCATCAGTATGTCACGGCCCAGCAGCACTGCTTCCGATTGTCCTAAGTAACGGCGAGAAGTTGCTAAGTTCGAAGTCAGTTACAGGCTTTACACGTGAAGAAGAAATCGACTTTGGCACCATCAATGACATTCCATTCCTATTGGAAGAATCTCTTGCTCGTAGTGCAGCGCGTTTCAACAAGGTTCAACCTTGGCATGAACTTGTGATTATTGATGAACGAGTGATAACAGGCCAGAACCCAACCAGTGCGCACGCAGTAGGTGCAGCTCTCGTTAAGCAATTGTCTTAGTTAAATCAAGGATTTAAGCGATTAGCGATTTTAGTCTAAATAGACTTCGCTAAACAGATTTAAGTTCATGAAACAAAAAGAGCATACTTCCTACTCAATATTATTGAGAGAAGTATGCTCTTTTCTAATTCTGTAGCTATTAAGTGCTAGTGACTTCTTGCTAATTACTTCTGCTAGTGGCTTCGCAAGATCCCTTCAAGCACATTGAACAACAAGTCGATCTCTTCAATCGAGTTGTAATGCATACAACCAATACGCACCACGCCCTGCTCTTCTATACCCAACTGCTTCACCAGCCCTAATGCGTAGAAGTGTCCGTTCCACACACAGATATTATGCTCACCCAACTTCTTGGCAATGAACTCTGGAGAGTGATCATCAAAGGTAATCGCAAACGTGGGAGTTCTTAGATTCGAATCAAACTCGGTTTTCCCATAAAGTTTTGCACCTTCAAGATCGGCCAAACGTTTAAGAAAGTACTCACTGAGTTGGCTTTCATGCTTATTATAAAGCGCGTAGCTTTGCTCTAAACGAGAACGCAGTGAATCAGCAGGTTTCCCTAACTGCGCCAAATAATCCACCGCCGCAATCACACCAGCAAGGCCTTCAAAACTTTGTGTGCCTGTTTCAAATCGACCTGGGCCGATATTGGTTGCAGGTTCAACCTTGTAAGGCTTTAAAGTATGCAGCCATTGAGGCGCAACATAAGCAATGCCCACATGCGGGCCGAAAAACTTATAAGCGGAACACGCTAAGAAATCACAATTCAGTTGCTGAACATCAATCAAATGATGCGGTGCGTAATGAACAGCATCGACATAAACCTGCGCACCATGCTGATGGGCAAGCTCGATAACTTTCGCCATATCAACAATAGAGCCTGTCGTGTTCGACGCAAACGTCACCGCGACAAGCTTGGTTTTCTCGTTAAGCAGCGACTCAAAATGCGCCAAGTCCAAACTGCAATCCGACTCATCGACGCGAACTTGACGAACAATCGCGCCTTTGTCGTCTGCCGCTTGCTGCCAGCTCGATACATTTGAGTAATGGTCTAACGCCGTGACGATAACTTCATCGCCCTCTTTCCAATCGCGGCTGATCGCTCGGCTAAGTTGGAAGGTCAACGATGTCATGTTCGCACCGAACACAACGTTGCCAGAAGACTCCGCATTGAGCAGTGCTTGCGCCGCTTCTCTTGCTTGCTGCATTAAGCTCGTGGTCTTTTGGCTAGAAAAATAGTGGCCACCTAGGTTTGAATTGAAATGCCCTAGGTATTCGGTCATTGAAGCTAAAACATTCTCAGGCACCTGAGATCCACCCGGCCCATCAAAGAAAGTGACTGGCTTGCCGTTATGATATTGGCCTAAAGCACTAAACTGTTGGCGTACATCATTAAGAGTGAAGGACATTGCGCGCATCCTTAGCTGTTAGAACAAACACATCCATATAGCCCATCTCATCGTGGTCTATGGTGCGAATCGGTTGTGCATTGTGCCAAAGCTTACTGTCTGCCAGCATCGCAACCTCGCCATCGCCTAACACCTTTCTAAAGAATGGCGCTTCATGTGAGTCTTGATACAGCATGATTTCACCACCCACAATGTTATGTCGGTTCACACCGATTAAAGCGATGTGGTCAAAACCATCTTGGTGAACACCTTCTGGAGCAACTTGTGTCTCTTCAAAAATAGCGGCAATACGAATCTGATGGATTTCGATTTCTTGCCCGTCTTCAAGTCCGTTGGTTTCAATAAACAGTTCACACATTTCTTGCATGCCTTCACTGCTTAGAATCTTCGCTTCAATCGGCTCGAACTGACGAACAACGTCACCTTGAAAGTGATTAATGTTTTCAGACTGAACAAAGTTATGTTTGTCTTGCTCAACGACTTGTCCATTACTGAATTGAACCACCGAGTATCTTCTCAATCGAAACTGGCCATCCGCATGCTCTGTGCTTGGTAGCTTAGAGAATGATGGTGACAACTCCTCAACCGCGTGGTTACTGAGGTGGGTAATATGTAGGGTATTTTCGTGAGCATGTAACATCATCGACTCCTTAATGATTGTTAATTTACTTTCGATATTTAACGTTTTGTTTACATAAAGGATACTTGAAGATCTTGTCAAATCAACATTAAACAATCATTTATCCCGTCAGATTTAATAATTCAGACACTAAATCCAATATATAAATAAAAAGCAGTGTATAACACCAGAATAAAAGATAACCAACTCTTAAAACTAGCACACTCCACTAGCTAGTTATAAATCCCTACAAGTTTAAATTTAACGATATTATTAACTGGCAAGCCATGTTTCATATTATGTCAGCCCTTTCGCTTCAATACGCCAGTCTCCTTGCATGAACTCAAGCACCACGCTCGCCATCATTCATTTCTATGCTTTTGCACAGCAAAATACGACCTACCTATCAATCGCCAAGCTATTGATTATTTACACAACAAACTGAAATTGGTTAATTTATGAATACGCCAGAAACCAAACGCCTTTGCTTGCGCGTCTGGAACAGGTCGAGTTCGGGGGGAACTCGACCGCCCTCAAATGGTTTGCTTCCTTTCATGCAGCGGTTTCACTTACCTTTCCACTACAAAGATGTTTGTCTCTATTAAGATCCAGCCTCAAACACCTATAGTTATGCTCAATAACACACCTAAATAGCGACAATGCTCAGTTTCAAATGGCGCGTACCTAATTCGAATTGATGATGCTGCCTGTGTAGAGTTTTGAAATGGGATATTACGAAGGAAATTTACTTAGTGGATTCTGAAAACTAAGAGCATGACGCTTTTGAAATCGACCATAGTAATGGGCGTTGCTTCAAGATCATCGACAGGTGATCATAAATGTTTGGTGTTTTTCGTTAACACGTTTATGCCCCAAAACGTTCTAGAACCCATCTAGATCGTAATAGAACTAGCTAATGTGTAAAGCAAACACATTACTTTGAAAAAACTCCCGTCCGCACCCAAGTATACACATCTCCAAAAGTCATTACTTTGGGAGAGTTGTGATATTCTTATATATGAGCTAAGTTGTTGGTTGCAAGGAACTTAAAAAAATCTGGGCTTAGTTTTTTCATGGATATCAAGGATGGTAATATGACTCCAAAGTCAATAATTTTATTTGGACTACTTTTTAGCTCTTTGAGCGTACAATCTGCCACTTATACGGTAACAACAAGTAGTGATCAAGGCATGGGCTCACTTCGAGATTTCATCGAAAAGGCCAATGCTAATCCTGGTTTAGATACTATCGAAATACCAGCCTCATTTAATGAACAAAACCCTATAGAACCTAACCTAGGTTTTGTCGTTTCAGGCCAAGCTGACAACCGAATGACAATTACAGATGATATTATCATTCGAGGGTTAGGCGATGATTATGTGCATATTAACGATCATCAACGATGGGTTTCATCGGGTGGACTTTTGAATACAGGTTATCCGAATGATGATAACAATATTATTATAAAGGCCTCCGGCCTGTTATTTTATATTAATCCTAAAAATATTGCGGGGCGTACTATTGATGTCACCATTGAAAACGTGTGGGCCGAGCACATGTCAGACTTTATCATTTCCGATAATGCCAATGTCACGCTAAATAAAGTTATCTTATATAAAATAGTGCCTAAAAAAGGTGACACTTCCATCATGTCTACACAAGATGGAAGTGTCACGATAAAAGACGCACTTATTTTTGAAAACATTGGGCCAAGAACAGCACCTACCTTTATTTTTAATAGTAATGTGCTTATTGAAAACTCCGCCTTTCAGTCTAATGGACCATCAAGTCCTGACAGTTTCAGTCATGTTATTCAAGTTTTTAGCCCTGCTGATGACGGGAGTACTGAGGTCATTATCAAAGATAGCCTGTTTAAAACCTTAACAAACTCTACTTTTAAGTTTATTAATGTTGATACCACCATTGTTAATACTTTATTTGATGGTACAAGTGCAGACAGAGGGTGGCCAATTTATGTTGATAAAGGCACATTGACCTTAACCAACAGCACACTTTATTACCCGCCTGTTAGTAATAAAGTAGACCCTACTACCTACAAAGCTACTCATATTGAATTAATCAATGGTGCACAGTTGATTGTTAATAACAGTCTGTTATTTGTTATCGACTCTAGCAATAATATTGGGCCCACCATTTATCCAACAGATTGGGATAATACTGCGGCTTACCCGTTAGCGCAGAACAACAATAACTATATTTCAGAACCAGGAGTCGATGATTTTATTAATACTGGCATGAATATAGCAGGATGTAATGGCAATAATTGTTTCGTTCCAAACACGCTTTCAATAGCACTTGTTGATAAAGGTGACGACGCTAAAGCGCTATATCCCGACGGTAGCTCAATCACATCAGATTACCTCAAGCAAACCCGCCCACAGGGGGGGAGTATCGACATTGGCGCATTCGAAAAACATGAATCTCTTTATGCTCACCCAGATAGCTATACTGTCGATCAGGATACTAAGTTGATTGTATCTAGCCAAGATGGAGTGCTTAAAAATGATACTAATGAAAGTTCAGATGCTGCGACATTAGACCAAGATGCTTTGAATGGAAGTGTCACATTGAATGCAGACGGCAGTTTTGAGTATCAACCTGATGCTGATTATTATGGCAATGATGAATTTTACTATTCTATCAATACTAGCCAAGCAAAAGTATCAATAACAATTCTCTCCACAGGTTGGACTCTTATCCCTAACAATGCTGCGCCAGTTGCTAATAATGATAGCTACTCACTTTACGCAGACAGTATTGATACTATTGTTGCACCAGGTGTGTTGTTTAACGATACAGATGATGCGAATACACAAGCTCCTTTTTATGCAGATTTAACTGCGCGAATCTATAAACAACCAATGCATGGGTCGGTAACACTTAAGGAGACTGGTGAATTCATTTACACGCCTGACGCAGGTTTTATAGGCGATGATAGCTTTGAATATGATGTTACAGATATTGGAACAAGACATAGTTACCCTGCTACCGTTAATCTTCATATTCAAGCCGGTGTTCCTTATGGGGGGAAAGTCATTGCAGGAACCAGCAGTGGTGGTTCTATAGGGTTCTTAAGCACGCTGCTATTGACGATACTCGCACTGTTTAGACATCAAAAGTCACTTGCCGTTAAAGTGGTCGTCCCACTATTGTTAAGTGTTTCTCCTTTCGCTCATTCTGCAGAAGAGAATAACGGAATATATGTAACAGCTAATCCTGGGATTTCATGGTTAGAGCCAGATACTGACCACAACGCGTGGAGTCAGGAAAGTAACAGTCAGTTTTCTTTCGGAAGTAGCTTAGGGTACCAATTTGATAATAACGCGAGTATCCAGTTTACTTATCGTTGGCTAAATAGTGTCGATTTGAAAGCAGAACATACGCAATATAATGATATGACGGTCGATTACCAACATTACAGCTTTAACTTTGTTTATCGAGTTACGCAGCTTTGGGGCGATAAATTCGCCCCGTACTTCAGTTTGGGCTTAGGTTATCTTGATGCAAGTTCGAACCACGCGGAAGATTTCGAGGTGGAGGATAATGTTCACCCCAACATAGGCGTCGGCGTGAATGTATTGGACTTTGGTCAAATTAAGTCAGATCTACAATGGCATCATTTAGCAGGTGATGTTGATACCCTCGAACTCGTGTTTTCTTATTACTTCAAGTAATTCAACTAAGAACAGTGCTTTTAGCTGTTCTTAGCCATAGCTATCAGTTAGCACCTCTTCATACATAATTTAAGGGTATTACGGTTGCTCCCTGCGATGATTTGGAATTGTTCATCAATTGGGAGCACCCAGTATCTGACCTTTCCAGTCAATACAATGCAATGAGTTAAGGGACTTTTACACTTGCATTTATTCATGACTCGCTAACTTAGCAAAGGCATTAACAAGCTTCTGTCCAGAGGCGTGTTATGCCGCCATGCTTTGGGACAAGAGCGCCTTAGTGCGACTACTCTAAAACACTTCTGTCCAAAAGTGAGTTATAGCTGAAGCTAGAGCAACTTTTAAATGATAGGGAGGTGAGGCCTCCCTCCCTAGTGACTTACTCAGATATATCTGAGAAATTAACCCTCTACATTGGTCATTTTGTGTATTTCTGGCTCTTGAGCTAATGCGGTTTTATAAAACTCAAATATCGGTGTGATATATGGCTGGGCATAGTGTTCTTCTAGGGCAGCTTGGTCCACCCAGTTTTCAACCAAGATCAGCTGATCTTTCGCTTGGTTTTCATATAGCTCAAAACGCAAGCAACCCGCTTCTTCTCGAGTAGCAGTTAAAATGCCTTCAGCTTTTTGTTTGCACTCTGCATAAAATTCACTTTTTGGGGTAATAAAAGCCACAACACTAAGCATTGTTTTTCTCCTTTTGGGGTGTAAATTGACGCATCAATTTTTGGGTCAATACCATGATTGGTTTATTCAACAAGTAGGCCGCTGCAAACGAAGCAGGCCAAGCATTAATAAAGGCAAAGCCCCATCGGTTGATGAAATCTTCTGGTAAACCGAGATTGATGTAAGTGACCCACGCGGACACCATACTTGACATCGCGCATGAGAACAGAGCAGTGAAAAAAAATTTTGTCATAGCGCTTCCTCCTGTCTGTATACTGTATGGATATATCGTATCGTCGGCCATACGAGCTTTAGAACACTAAGATTGCGGAAAACCTTATGCTGGATGATTTTTTATTATTTGTTGAAGTAGCCCGTCGAGGCAGTTATTCAAAAGCGGCACGAGACTTAACAACTACCGCGCCTACCTTGTCCAAACGCATCTTATTGTTAGAAGAGAGATTAGGTGAGTCACTATTTATTCGCTCCTCTAGGGGAGTCAAACTCACTAGCTTTGGCAAAGGGTTATTTGAGCAGCTTGGCGAGACCACCCTAAATCTTCATCAGGCCGTGACTGAAAGCTCGAAAAGTGAAGCGGTTTCCTTCGTCTTACATTGCCCGCAAAACTTAATCATTGGCCAACTATACCCAGCGCTTGAAGCCTTTCTGCTAGAAAAAAGTCATGTGGATGTCGTTATTGAGCCTGCCAACACAAATGTGCTGCTTAGCCAAACTTCTTTTGATTTAGCCATACGTAGTGGAGAGCAAAGAGACTCGTCTTTTTACCAGAAAAAGTTAGCCAGCATTGCCGTATGCCTTGTCTCAAGACGAGACTGCAAAAGCCGAGAGCGACTCATTATGCCGTACTCTAAGACGCAAATTTCAGGGCAAGACTTGCTAAGTATCGAGCGGCAATACTCTAAGGTTTCTCGGGTCAACGACATTACCTTGGTACGTAAACTGGTCGCGTCAGGCATGGGTGTAGGCCTATTGCCTATGACAGAGATCGCCGATTTGTATAGTGAGATGTCCGGGCACGTTCAATACGACTCTGAGATACTTTTTACTCGGCCTATGTATGCCTTGTGGGCGAATAAACCAAAGCCTTCGTCACTGTCCCAAGATCTGATCACATGTATCGAGAGCTGTGTTCAAAACACTCCTGCTTTACAAGGGCGCATGGTTGATTTGACGTGATTGGGTTGGCTGCTACGGGAAGGTAATTTCTCCATATATCAACGATTGTTGGTGAGGTGATAATAAACCGACCTAGCCAAGGTTATTTGTCTTTATAGACCGCATCATACTGTTTTCCCTACAAAACTTAATATCAAGTTCATGGATAATTTACTTACCATCTTTAATCGAAGTAGATGGTGTCAAGGTTGTTGCAATAGACGAATTTGGGGGCGATAGATATTAAGCTGGAGAAAATATTGATATCCGTTTATCAGTCGGCCTCCACTATGAAGACGAAGAATGGGAGTCAATATTTTCAGGTAACCCCGAAGCCAAGAAAGAGCTAAAACATCATTGGGGCTGGCGCTATCGGGCATCGTGACAAGCATAGATCCTGAGGTAATAGTTGATGTGGGTATTGCACATCTATCAGCACCTATCGAGACTAGTGATCCAAGAGTGGTAGGAGAAAGCATTGCATTTACCATCGATAGACTTGATGCGCACAGCAGTTAGCAAGGCGCTGCTGTTGGACAACTTTTCCATACTCCAATTAATCCGTTACATTCTAATTTAGTAATGTAGCTAACAAACTTTTGTCCAATTGTGAGTTTCAGAACCTGCGTGTCTCGTACCCACTAAAACATACAAGCATCTTCAAGGTCGATTTCAAAATCAACGGGCGGTAGGTTGACTAAGTGCTTGTTCGTAGCATTCAGTAGTTCGACTTTCGCGGGCTTCCCTACTTCGTTTGTGTAGATAGTCGCTAGATAAAGCTTGTCTGAACGGTGGAACGCATCGTGAAAGCTCACTTCTTTGTTTAGCAAACTGGCCAGCAATGGTTTGGTTACCGGAATGTAAGCCCACTTAATGCACTGGCCGTTGTCGTAATCACCACTCCAATACACCATGAACCTTTGGGTATTTTCATTCTTAACCGAGAAACACTTCGGTCCTAAAACGTCTTGATACACTTCCAGTAGTTCCAATTTACCTAGCTGTGTGCCTGTTGGGAGTAAGTTCATTGCTCGTTCCTCATCTTTCTAACGTTGCCTATCAAACCTTGCTTATAATCTTATAGTTAAACACTGTTTTTATATACAGTTATTTGGGCGTATTTTGATATGGCGGTTCGAAATCGAAAAGGCGGCAGCAACAATTCTTGAAGAAGACGGTGGTTTAGGCGATCTTCCAGCCACGAAAACGTTTGTCTCCATTAAGTTCTAACGTATAATCTCAAAGCTAACTTAATGTAACGAAAAATCATGGAGTTATGCTTACTTCCAGTACCCGAATGGCGATATAGTGGCGGCAAATTTTAGTCACAAGAAACATCCCCTCTCTCCAATCCAAAATCACCTTACATTTGAGCACATCGTAGAAAATATGCCGTCTTCCATAGTGTTTATATAACAGTGCCTGCAGCTCTCAGCCTAAACGTCTCAATGCGACCCCAACTCAGTCACTGCTTAACTTGTAATATTTTTCTTTTCTTTGATTCATTGAAAATCAATTCACTCATTTCGGCTTTGTTTTGCTGATCGAGAAAGGCATCCCACTCATCCAATAACAAAGTCTTATCTGTCTTAGACAATAACCATTCCAAACAGGCTTTAGAGTATTGCCCATCAGATAAACGATCTCTGTCCTCACACTCGGGCCAAGACAATCGGTAAGCAGGGTTAAAATAAAGACCGTCGATTGAGGATTGATAACCTAATAGATACGTCGTTTTTCCTGAACCATTTCTCCCTTTGATTGAGAACAACCCGTTCTCTTTCTCTGCAAGGTTCTCATTTGAAATAACCCTGTCATTTTCATCCAAAATATAAATGTTAGTTTGGGTATTATTGGATGACTCATCTTCATCGGAAAAAAAACAAATGACCTTTAGCTGCCCTTTAATATTTGGTAGCGAAACATATATAGATATCAAATCGTTTGCCGAGTTTAATAAGTGGTACACTCTCGTCAAGTTAATAACGATTCCGAGCTTAATTAAATCATCCACTTCTGGAGAAAAAAGTAAAAATAACACAAGAAAAGTTGTGGGAATTAGAGAGCAGAAGGATGTCAGCAACATCACTCTGTATTTATATCTGGCCTCTCTTAACCTTGATTTTAAATAAAATTCGGATTTGGAATCTTTTTCTGACTCAAAGCTATCCGAATTAATCACTGAACCATTATGATAGTTATCGTGTATATTTGACAGCTGATTAGTTAATGTTGACCCTTTTTCAACCCTATCTTTAGATAACGACTCCATCGAACCTGATACAAATCTATTGATAATAAAAACCAGAACTGCGCTCAATAACACACTAATAAAGAACCGATAGTCCAAGGCTAAAGAAATAACAAATAAACTTAATCCGAAATTAAGTAAAGATGATATGCTATAGAAAGAATAATTTACAAATTCAACAATGGCCTCTTTACCTTGTGTGACAAACACACCTAATACCTTGTCTTTTTTTATTCGTGAAGTGCATAATTTATACTTTTTCGAGGACGAGTCCCAAAAGTTGCTCAATGAATCACATAACCATTTCTCTTTATAGATATCAGAGAAATATGATAAGCAGTAAGGTAAGATCATGCATAATACATAGGTAGTAGCCCAAAACTTAAACTCTTCACTAGAGTAACCTGATGTACTAGATGCATAGATTATTTTAACTGATGCATAAACAGATACGGCAATTGATATTTGATGTAAAAAAGCAAAAAAAATGCTGAGGTAAGAGTATTTGTTTGTTAGCCCTATGACTAAATTTTTTAGTGAGTCGAATTTCATTTAGGAAACATCCTTGTTTCTTTATAATGGCGTATCGCTCTTGCTTTATTATCTCTATGTAAAATAAAGTCAGCCATTATTTTATGTAGCTCTAGAAAATAGCCCTTATCGCCAATGTCAAAATTGCTAGTGTTATAATTTTCTTTATTTTTAATCGCCCAATCAATGAAATCATTCAAAGTGGGACGAACAATACTGTAGGTAACATGCAATGAACGACTAGTTTCCGCAACAGGATCATGAAGAATCCCTTTTGGAACAAAAAGCAAATCACCTTCTTGCAATACGATGGATTTAGTTCCACCTTCAAACATCCACCTTTTTTTACCAAAAAGCTGTTTCACTAGAACGTGATGGTCATCACTATGCTCGCCAAAACCACTACTATTCCCATAAGAAACATATAAATTCGCAGAAGACTCACACTTTAGTAACGTGCTAATTTTATTAGTAGTTTCAGAGAAATAACCAAAATACTCATCGATTGAATCTAATGCTAAAGTCCCACCTTTAAGCAAGGCATTGTTCAACTTGTCATTTCTCAAATAATATGACTGTTGACCATCTTTATTCTTACCTAGCAAAAAAATAGAGTTAGATAAATTATGTTTATCACGATAAAAACGAACTCGGTCACTGGTTATCCTTGAACCAGACAACATTGCCTCTATTTCCTCCAGATTGAAAAAATCCACACTACCGCTACCCTGCAAGAGTTTGACTTCATTGCAGATAACGTCATCTACCATTAAACTCTCAAGGAACTCCTGTTCAAGCTCAGTAAAACTCATATCCCCTCCAGCTCTTTTTTACATGTCCCCAAAATCTCTCTTCCTCTTTTTGAAAGTAAATGGGAATTCAAGCATGATTCCAACGAGTCGTATGTCTGGCTAAGTAACTTATCAGTTGGGGGATGAGCACAATATTTGTTTTGCTCTAGATTAAATTCATTTCTATACAACAATATTTCCGTACCAACAACAGCGCTATGAAAGGACTTATCAAGAGGTCTAAACTTGTTTAAAACGGCAGAACGCGTCCAATTCTCTTCCCTATACATATCATCATATGAATATAAACCACGAATAATTTCCTCAATAAAAAGTAAATTATGGGTCATTTCATGAATCAAAAATTCTGCTCTGTCCTCAATACTCCAGTGACTTTTTGGATTAACCCAAATAACACCTGGCAAGCCTGATGTACTTCCGCCACTAGCTTCTTGAGAACGCATAAAAAAAATGACGTTTATGACTAAAGAAAAAACCTCGTATAATTCTTTAGATTGATTTTTTATATAGTCTAGGGCTTCTAAATATTTCATCATCTCTCTCTCACTGACATCATATGTCGATTTTTTAATAATGTCAGTCTGACTTAAGTCATCAAGTCTAGACAAATTGTATTCTTTACATAGCTTGATGCACCTCTCACCATCATTAACCCTAAGAAAGGGAACCTCTTCATCAACCCCCGATATTTCTATAGGTATATAATCGGATATTATATTTATATATGAAGACTTAATTTTATTAAAACAATTACCTCTGGTTAAATCCGTTAGAGCGTCATTCCTACAATAAAGATCAATAAAATTGGTTTTCACTTTATTTGGACCTAATGAAAAATACATAGTTACTCCTTGTTATGGAAGGCTGCTGATCTCATCAGCAGCCTTTATTTTATCTATTGATCTTCAAAAGCAATCATATTTCTTCGGTCGTTACCTTTGTTTCTATCACTACAACAACTGACCTCTAGCATATTGAGTTCTTTTTCTTCCGGTCCTTCAAACTCAGCTACGATTTTGTCAAAATTAATCATCATTAAATTCCTTATCATTATTTGCCACTATTGGCTCCTATATAATTTCTTTAAACAACGTTATTCGTCAAATTAAACCATTCAGAAACGATAAACATTCCCCAACAATAAGATAATTTATCTATATATAATATTTAATTTATATAAAATCTAATGATTTATATATTAACGAAGGAAGGCTAATCTGAACACTACAAGGTAAGTACCATCACCTCTCTAGAAAACTTAAGTGACACGCCTCTTGAGCTGGTATTTAATAGCTAGAAACCAAATTCCTACATCCACATTTAGATCGGTGCCCTTTTCACTTTTGACTTTCTCGACAGCAACTGGCTTTTCCGACTTAATGGTGAGTGATACTTCCGATTTACTTTTCACCGTTTGGCTCCCTAATGGACTGTATGGCGTATTTTGTTTGGTGGGTTGAAGGCTTCCCGTTTGATAAGCATGATAGCGCAGCTCCGTTTGGCTACGGACGGTTCGATTTCGGGTTTCATTGGTCGTAATACCAAGTGTCGCGTTCTTGTCTTCAATCCGATTCAGCTTGTTCGCTAAATTATCGATTTCTCATCCCGCTTCATCGGTTTGTATCTTCCACCCATCAGGGATGAGCGCCTCTGGTAACTTATTAATAAGCGACTTAAATTTATCCCACCAACCAATCCCCTCTCCTTTCCATCGAATCACTTTATCTAAGCCTATAAACTTGTCGATTAGATACGTAATAGCGATGACTGCAGCCGCAACGGCGGCCACGATGAGCCCAATGGGATTCGCCATTATCGCGGCACTGGCGGATCCCCTCATATTTTCCCTAGTCCTGCATTGTGTGTGAGCCTTTGATATTCGAACATTCCCCATTGATATTGGGATTCATTAATTTGATATCGCCGATGATTTCGTACCTATCTCCCTAGACGAGGTATGGATAGAACTCGGCGGTGTTTAATGCTGCTGGCTTGGAAGTCAAAATGCCATTTGGCCTGTACTGTAATTAGGCCATTCCACCACATCAAGATTTCAGCGAGCAACGCAATAAGAAGCAGGATATCCAATCGCTTAGTACAACGAGTTCTGTTGTGACGAAGTGCGATTCCATAGGCGCTACTCTTTAGATCGCGGAAGGCTTCTTCTATTTGCATGCGCTTGGCGTACAGGTTGGTAATTTGTACTTCATTTAAGATATGTCTAGGGACATTGGTCGCGAGTAACCACGGCTCCTTTGCACTGCGTTGATAGAGATGTGTAGCGGAGTGTTTTGGCTGGTTCGGCTATGGCGCTGGGCTTTTCTGCCTTTTTCTAATCCCTTATAAACGTAGGCTTCACAAGATATCGGTGATCTCTTTGCTAATAAGCAGTGGCCAAGATATTTGGGTTTATGGACAGCGTTTGGATAAAAGGTTTTATTATTGCGTATCGAGTTTTTTAAGGTGAGATTGATAATCCTGCTGCTCATCGTTGAGCTTAGCTTGTTGTTTAGCGATGGTTTCTGTGAGCGCCGCACTTGGGGTTTTGGCTTTGGCCGCTTTGACTTTCAAATCCTCCAACTTTTCACTGACGGCGGCCGCTGCAAGCGCATTCTTTTCCATGGCTTTACGAGCACTTTTGAATGCATTAATCATTCCCATCGCTGCAGAATCATCGGCTTGGCTTTTTTGTACCTTCTTAATGGATTTAGCGTGGCGATCGCTTTCACTGCTCATCCCTTAGAGCACTGCCGAGGTTTTATCTTTCATGTCCATGAGAACAGACAGTTTAATTTTCATTCTATAATCTCAAGGATTAAATAATGTTATTAAAAATCAGATGTTTATTTTCATTTTCAATAACCGGATGGTGATATAGTGTCGGCAAATTTCAATCACAAGAAACATACCGAAATCACCTTCCCTTAGAGCACGTCGTAGAGAATATGGCATATTCCATGGCACAGTGCCTGCAGCTCTCAGCTTAAACGTTCTCTGTCCTCACAATCAGGCCAAGACAATCGGTAAGCAGGGTTGAAATAAAGACCGCCGATGCAGGATTGATAACCTAATATATACGTCGTTTTTCCTGAACCATTTATCCCTTTGATAGAGAACAATCCGTTCTCTATCTCTACAAAATTCCCATTTAAAATAAGTCTGTAATTTTCATCTGAAAAACAAAAAATCACCTTTAGCTGCCCTTTAATATTAAGGAGCGGTTGGCTCAGGGGTAGCCTCACAAAAGGCTGTTTAGTGAAAGCGTGTTGAGCTAGAAATTCGATAAAGAACCCTCGCCTGTGGCAGCGAAACAGCTTGAGGCAGGGAAGAAGTCAGACATGAGAACATGTACGCCAGAAAACCAAATCCCTTGTGCGTTGCTGATGTTTTTAAACATTGTCTTCCCCATTGATGTTGATTCATACTGACTACGTTGATATCGCAGTCTTTGAACTCAAAGTCGAAAAACACATTCGTCGGCTTTTTATTCCATCTGCATACCAACACCCGCATCACCGTAAGAGTGGCTGCCTTCACTATTGCAAAAAGCGCCGCAGATGGGCGCAGGCCTGCGTAATATG
>NZ_CAWQUW010000019.1:0-68514 GCF_963898195.1 Vibrio sp. L3-7
TTCTACAGCGGCGACGACCTGTAATTTAAAGCCTAGTGTGTAATCACGCTGAGTGCGCTTAACGTAGGTATTATTTGAAGTAGTCATAATTCGTCCTCAATGTGTAAACACATTTCAGGACGGGACAGCCAAAACAAAAAAGCCCGAACATTTCTGTTCGGGCTTTTTGATTTGGAGCGATACATCGGGTTCGAACCGATGACCTCAACCTTGGCAAGGTTGCGCTCTACCAACTGAGCTAGTATCGCATTTGCTACATCCGTTAAGACGTAGACTTTAATAGATGGTGCCCCGGGCCGGACTTGAACCGGCACAGCGCGAACGCCGAGGGATTTTAAATCCCTTGTGTCTACCAATTCCACCACCAGGGCACGCAATTCTTTATTGCGATGCCGATTACTGAAAAGTAAAACACCATCTTAATGTCAAAATGAATCAACATTACAAATTTTGGAGCGATACATCGGGTTCGAACCGATGACCTCAACCTTGGCAAGGTTGCGCTCTACCAACTGAGCTAGTATCGCATTTTCATTCTTCTTACTTACCTCTTATTTTAAAAAGAGAAAGAGAGAATGGAGGCGCCTCCCGGAGTCGAACCGAGGTCCACGGATTTGCAATCCGCTGCATAGCCACTCTGCCAAGGCGCCTTAGTAACTCCAATCGAATCGCTTATTGCCATCCTCTTGGGTACGGGATGCATTCTACGGATTCAGAGGATTGAGTCAATATTATTTTTGTATTTTTAATTCGTTTGAATAGAATTCATACGAAACAGGCCAAATAGCTGACTTTATGCACAAAGCACACTGTGAACAGGCTCTTCAAAGGAGACCTATATCACATTAGATAACCACTATTGATAACTTAACCTTAGGTTTAAGATCAAAAAAGCGAGCCTCAGCTCGCTTCTTCATCAATGGTATTTTTCGTCTAACAAATCGTCTTTGGCTGCCATCAAATATTGCGCCATAGACCAGTAAGTCAGGATAGTAGCAACATAGAGTGCTATGTAGCCAACCCAAATCATCCAATCGTCATAGCGCCAAATAAGCACCCATAACGCGAACATTTGAGAAACCGTTTTTACCTTACCAACCCAAGATACAGCAACACTTGCACGTTTACCGATTTCAGCCATCCACTCACGAAGCGCTGAAATGATAATTTCACGAGCTATCATGGTGACTGCAGGAATAGTTATCCAAATCGAGTGGTAATGCTCAGTCATCAAGATAAGAGCCGTAGCAACCAGCACTTTATCCGCTACAGGGTCAATAAAGGCACCGAAACGAGACGTTTGCCCGAGTTTACGAGCCAGCATGCCATCTAGCCAGTCAGTAAAACCCGCTACCCAAAACACCATTGCAGCAGCAAAAGGAGCCCATTGGTAAGGTAGGTAAAAAACAACAACGAATACTGGGATCAAAAACAGTCTCAGTAAGGACAAAATGTTAGGTATATTCAAACGCATATTATTGGGCTCTTATTAATTGCGCTTTAATGGTGCGGGATTTTTACTATTGTTTCAATGCTTGATAAATGTTTTCTGCCAAAGAATGACTAATGCCCGGTACTTTGGCTATTTCTTCGACAGTTGCACGCTTAAGTTCTTGTAAGCCACCCATATATTTCAGCAAAGCTTGACGACGTTTAGGTCCTACTCCTTCAATTCCTTCCAAAGCGCTTGTCCTGCGTGTTTTTCCGCGTTTTGCCCTATGCCCTGCTATCGCATGATTATGACTTTCATCACGGATGTGTTGGATAAGGTGCAGTGCTGGCGCATCACTAGGTAGATTAAACTCTTCCCCTTCAAGGGTTACTAAGGTTTCTAAACCCGGCTTACGGGTCACGCCTTTCGCAATACCCATCATTCTTGGTCTAAATGGCCAATCATCCCAATATTGAGAAATGATCTCATGAGCACGATTAAGCTGACCTTTACCACCATCAATAAAGATGATGTCTGGGATCTTATCCACATCCAGTTGTTTTGAATAACGTCTATCAAGGGCCTGAGCCATCGCAGCGTAATCATCACCACCGGTAATACCAGTGATGTTGTAGCGGCGATATTCCGGTTTCACGGGGCCTTCTTGATTGAACACCACACAAGAAGCAATCGTACTTTCACCCATAGTGTGACTGATATCGAAACATTCCATGCGTTTGATAACGTCCATTGACAGCACTTCTTGAAGCTCCTTAAAGCGCTGATTGATCGTCATCTTATGATTAATTTTAGTGGTAATTGCAGTTAATGCGTTGGTATTCGATAACTTAAGGTAGCGACCTCGAGTGCCAGAAGGATTGGTATTGAAATAGATTTTTCGACCCGCAACTTCGCATAAGGCTTCTTGAATAGGCGTAACATCATCCATCAAGTCAGCATTAAGAATCAGACGAGTTGGAATCGTTCTCGCTTCATTATGAGCAAGATAATACTGACTTAAAAAGCTCGAAAAGACCTCTTCTCGCACCGTATTGTTGGGAATTTTAGGGAAATGGCTTCGACTCCCTAAGACTTTACCTTGGCGAATCATCAAGATATGAATACAAGCTACACCATTCTCTTGTGCGAACCCCAGTACATCCATATCTTCCATTGAGTCGTCAGATACGTACTGTTGTTCTTGAACGCGTCGAATAGCTTGGATTTGATCACGAAAAGCGGCGGCCTGTTCAAAACGAAGTTCTTGGCTTGCCTTATCCATCTTATCGATGAGTGTTTCAAGTACTAACTTATCCTTCCCTTGCAGGAAGAGACGAACGTAAGCGATAAGCTCACTGTACTCTTCATCTGAGATAATCGAGCTGATACAAGGCGCAGCACAACGACCAATCTGATACATCAAACATGGGCGAGTTCTGTTGGCATAAACCGTATCTTCACACTGACGAGCAGGAAAGATTTTTTGTATTAAGTGTAGCGTCTCACGCACAGCACCGGAATCGGGATAAGGACCAAAATATTCACCCTTTTTCTTCTTAGCACCACGATGCATCGACAAACGAGGGTGTTTGTGACCGCTAATAAAAATATAGGGGTACGACTTATCATCACGCAGAAGTACGTTGTATTTCGGCAGGTACTGCTTGATGTAGTTATGCTCAAGAATAAGAGCTTCTGTTTCCGTATGCGTTACAGTGACATCAATTTTGGCAATATTACTGACCAAAGCTCGTGTTTTTTCACTATCGACTTTTTTACGAAAATAGCTAGAAAGGCGTTTTTTGAGGTTCTTAGCTTTACCGACGTAGATAACAACAGCCTCGGCGTTATACATCCGATAAACGCCAGGCTGCTCTGTTACTGTCTTGAGGAATGAGACTGAGTCAAACAAGTTGGTCACTATACGATCTCAGTGTTAAAGGGTCTCAGTATCTAACATTCCATGTCTAATCGCTAAATGCGTCAACTCTACATCACCACTGATATCCAGTTTACTGAATAAACGGTAGCGGTAACTATTGACTGTTTTAGGACTTAGATTGAGTTGTTCCGAAATATCCGTCACTTTCTGACCCTTGGTTATCATCATCATGATTTGAAGTTCACGTTCAGATAGGTCTGCGAATGGATTTTCAGACGCAGGCGAGAATTGGCTCAAAGCCATCTGCTGCGCAATTTCTGGCGAAATGTATCTTTGGCCGCTGTTGACCATTCGAATAGCATTTACCATTTCATCCGGACCTGCCCCTTTAGTAAGGTAACCAGCAGCTCCAGCTTGCATCACTTTAGTTGGAAACGGATTTTCCGTATGAACCGTTAAAACGATGATTTTAATATCAGGGTTGAAACGCAAGATTTTCTTGGTTGCTTCTAAGCCACCAATACCAGGCATATTCATATCCATCAAAATAACGTCAGTATTGTTAGTACGACACCATTTTGCAGCATCTTCACCGCTTTCAGCTTCCCCTGCTACGTTCATTCCACGGACGTCTTCAATAATACGTCGTATCCCTGTGCGAACCAGCTCGTGATCATCTACAAGGAAAACATTTATCAAACTTGTATCTCCACACTATTAATTGGCTCTGCAACCACTGTGTCGTTTCATCTGTTTGAAACAATTGAACAAAGAAACAGTGGATCGCAGCATCGAGTACATCTTAACTTAATTACTTAAAAAAAGCTCTGTTGAATATGTGCTGAAACACGAACTTTAGCAAGTACTTATTTATAAATAAGCCAACTAAAACAACAAGCTTTTGGTAAAAATCAATCAGTTAAAACAACACCCAATAAAATTACACAAGATAAAGATATTTTCAACACCATTGAATAACCATTCGCGAAAATTTCACTTTTTTGCATATGGAGTCCCGTTATTTGTCGCTGTTATTTGGAATTTAGTTACTATTTTGGTTGCCTGTTGTGCGCAGAGAGCCGCTAGATGGTAGTATTCGACTCCCAATTTCAATAGGTTACTACATTGGATATTCAGCAAGGCTTTGTACTCACAAGACAAGCGAGAGACTTTTCAGGGCGTACCCAAATTGACTTGTGGTTAAGCTCGCCTCAAGGCCCAACTCTGCTGACGATTCAAAATGAAAAACCTGTATTTTTCGTCGCTCAATCTGATGTTGAAGAATGTCAGGCAATCGCAGCGAAAGAGTCGATCGATTGCCAATTCAAGTCTCTAGAACTAGCCACATTCGATCAGATCCCTTTAGCCGCTTGTTACACCTCATTATCGAGAAGCAGCTTCGGGTTAGCTCAAGCCTTTAACGGTGAAGAGATTCAAACCTTTGAAAGTGATATTCGACTCGCTGATCGTTTCTTAATGGAACGCTTTATCAAGGGCAGTATTGAATTCATAGGCGCTATCACTCAAAAAAAACAGCACCTCAGAGTTTCGAACGCAAAATGTCGAGCTGGCGATTACTTGCCAAACTTGTCTGTGGTTTCGCTTGATATTGAGTGTTCGGAAAAAGGTGTGCTTTATTCCATCGGCCTAGACAGCTCGATGGACAGCCGAGTGATAATGATTGGCGAGCCACAAGAAGCAGATACCAATATCCAATGGGTTGCTAATGAAAAGGCGCTACTGGAAGCCATGATTACTTGGTTCTCCGAGTTTGACCCTGACATCATCATTGGTTGGAACGTTATCGATTTCGACTTTAGGCTGCTGCACAAACGTTCAGAGTGGAACGAAGTAAAACTCAATATCGGCAGAGACAACCAACCGAGTTTTTTCCGTAGTTCTGCACAAAACCAGCAAGGCTTTATCACTATTCCAGGGCGTGTTGTGTTGGATGGCATCGATATGCTTAAGACGGCAACCTATCACTTCCGCTCATGGTCTCTAGAGTCGGTATCGCAAGAATTACTCGGCGAAGGCAAAGACATTCATAACGTTCACGATCGCATGGATGAGATCAACCGAATGTTTAAGTTCGATAAACCATCGCTCGCCAAATATAACCTGCAAGATTGTGTGCTAGTTAACCGTATATTCGAACACACTCATCTACTCGATTTTGCTATTGAACGCTCCCGATTAACCGGCGTTGAACTTGATCGTGTTGGTGGTTCTGTTGCGGCATTTACTAATTTATACATGCCTCAGATACACAGAGCGGGCTACGTCGCACCTAATTTAGAGCCTGAAAATTGGATCGCTAGCCCTGGTGGCTATGTAATGGACTCTGTACCGAACCTTTACGATTCGGTTTTGGTTCTCGATTTTAAAAGCCTATACCCATCGATCATTCGTTCATTTCTGATTGACCCAATGGGGCTTATTGAAGGTTTAAAATTAGAACTTGGCCCCGCCGAAAACCAAGCCGTTGAAGGGTTTCGAGGTGGCCAATTCCACCGCTCTAAGCACTTTTTACCAGAGATGATCGAAAACCTCTGGGCAGCGCGTGATGTTGCAAAGAAAAACAATGAGAAAGCTTTTTCTCAAGCGATTAAGATCATCATGAACTCTTTCTATGGCGTGCTCGGTTCTTCAGGTTGTCGTTTCTTTGATACACGACTCGCTTCCTCTATCACCATGCGCGGGCATGAAATCATGAAGCAAACTAAGGTTCTAATCGAAGACAAAGGCTATCAAGTAATTTATGGCGACACCGATTCAACCTTCGTTTCTTTGAATGGCAGTTATGATCAGAAAAAAGCAGATGAGATCGGAAACACATTAGTCGCTTACATCAACGACTGGTGGACGAATCACCTGAAAGAAGTATACAACCTCACCTCAATACTTGAATTGGAATACGAGACCCATTACCGCAAGTTTCTAATGCCGACGATTCGAGGCTCTGAGACAGGATCAAAAAAACGTTATGCTGGCCTAATCAATCAGGGTGACCAAGAGAAAATCATTTTCAAAGGCCTTGAAAGTGCCCGAACCGATTGGACTCCCCTTGCACAGCAATTCCAGCAAACCTTGTATGAGATGGTGTTCCACGATCAAGACCCAAGTGACTACGTCAGACAATTTGTTGATGATACCTCTATGGGTAAACACGATGATTTATTGGTGTATCAAAAACGCTTGCGCCGTAAGTTGCATGAATACCAAAAGAATATTCCGCCACAGGTTCGCGCAGCAAGATTGGCCGACGAGATCAATGCCAAGCTTGGTCGTCCGCTTCAATACCAAAACAAAGGGCGTATTGAATATTTGATTACGCTGAGTGGCCCTGAGCCCAAGGAGTATCTGAAGAGTGGTATCGATTATCAACATTACATCGACAAACAAATTAAACCAGTAGCAGAAGCGATTCTGCCGTTTATAGGGTTAGATTTTGAAAGAGTTAGCGGGCAGCAGCTAGGTCTGTTCTAGATTGAATTCTCTTTTCGAGGCGACATTAGACTCGAGATACCAATTAAAACTCGAGCCAGACATCAAAACGAAAAAAGCAGAGGAGTGCTTAACTCGCTCTGCTTTTACACATCAATGGATAGCTTATGAAGCCCTACCCGATTCGAAACTCAGTTTTCTGATACTGCTTAACCAACCACTCACCAAAACCATCTAAAATGCCGATCACCGATCGTTTAGGGATCGCCCTTCCAGACAGTAAGATACCTAATCGTTGGATTTCGACTTCTTTATCTGGGTAATACTTCAAGAACTGCTGGCCACATTCGACGGGATCATCGAACCAGTATTTATCACGATACATTACCAAAGAGTAACTCGCTCTTAAAAGCTTCTTGGCGATAATCACCTGTGCTGCTATTTGTTGTTCGGGCACTGTAGCTCGAACGATTTTATTTCGGTAGACCGCCAACCAGTTTTCAGCATCCATATTCCAATGCTTAGCAATCTCCCAACTCGTTTCAAAATCACCGTAGCAGTCTGACAAATCTTCACCATGTACACATACCGCTAAATGCTTGAGCATAAAGCCCCATGTGAATATGTTGTCGAAATCGACTATCTCACTCACTAACGTTGTTTTGATTGCGACTTGAGCCACCTGTGGGAAGCTTTTTTGAAAACGCCATTTAATGGTGTTCAACAGCGTGGTTCGTTGATCAGGAAAAGGGCGATGGGTCACCACAACCACATCAAGATTGGAGCGACCGGCTACGGCTTGCTTACGTGCCACACTGCCATAGATATAGACACTGTGTAGGTTCGAGCCTAACCCACCTTTTAAAAAGGTAATCAGATCGTTAACCACAGGTTGAAATTCAGGTTGAAAAGGCTGTGTTGGGTCAATAACAGGTAGCTGCATAGGTCGTTTCGGTAAATAAAGTGATGATTTAACTATGACTCTATGATCGCTTAGGTGACTTTATGATTCAAGCTATTCCTATTTGTAGCATCTCCGAGATATAATCAGCGGATAGACCCAATAAGGACAAACACAAAATGCCTAGAGCAAGTGAGATTAAAAAAGGTTTTGCGATCAATGTAGATGGCAAAACAGTACTCGTTAAAGATATCGAAGTGACAACACCTGGTGGCCGTGGCGGTCAAAAGATTTACCGCTTCCGTGGTCACGATGTAGCAACTGGCGTTAAAACAGAAGTTCGCCACAAGGCTGACGAAATCGTTGAAACTATCGACGTAACTAAGCGTGCAGTGATGTTCTCTTACGTTGATGGCAATGAGTACATCTTCATGGATAACGAAGATTACACACAGTTCATCTTCAACGGTGAAATGATCGAAGACGAACTGCTGTTCATCAACGAAGAGACTCAAGGCGTATACGCAATTCTTATCGATGGTACAGCGGCAACTCTTGAACTGCCTTCTTCAGTTGAGTTAGTTATTGAAGAAACAGACCCTTCAATCAAAGGTGCATCTGCTTCTGCTCGTACTAAACCAGCTCGCCTGTCTACCGGCCTTACTGTTCAAGTTCCTGAGTACATCGCAACTGGCGATAAAGTAGTAGTGAACACGACTGAACGTAAATACATGAACCGCGCAAGCTAAGATATTGATTATGAGCGAAGCTAACGACCTAATGTCTTACGACGACGCAATTGACACTGCGTACGACATCTTCTTAGAGATGGCACCCGACAATCTTGAACCTGCTGACGTGATTCTATTCACAGCTCAGTTCGAAGACCGTGGCGCTGCAGAACTTGTTGAAACTGGCGATGATTGGGTTGAACATGTTGGCTTTGAAGTCGACAAAGAAATCTACGCTGAAGTGCGCATTGGTCTTGTGAATGAAACTGATGACGTTCTAGACGATGTGTTTGCTCGTATGCTAATCAGTCGTGACCCAGAACATAAGTTCTGTCACGTGCTGTGGAAACGCGACTAAGCTGTTCTTGAACCAGCTCAGATTACTGAGCTGGTTTTATTACGACTTCCATAGACTCACAAAACTGCAACTCTACAAAATTATGACCAAAGCAAAAACAGATACCCTATCCAAAGGCTACGCCTGTGTTGGATTAGTGAATCCCAAAACACCTGAAAATGTTGGCTCAGTAATGCGAGCAGCTGGTTGCTACGGAGCAAACTCTGTATTTTATACGGGCACCCGCTATGACCACGCTCGACAGTTTCATACCGACACTAAAGAAAAGCACCTTGAGTTACCACTCATTGGTGTAGAAGACCTTAAAGACATTATTCCGGTTGGCTGCGTACCCGTTGCAGTTGACTTGATTGAAGGCGCAAAGCCTCTGCCTGATTATAAGCACCCACCTCGTGCTTTTTACATCTTTGGCCCTGAAGATGGAACTCTGAAAAAAGAGATCACCGACTTCTGTCGTGAAACCATCTATGTCCCGACCAATGGTTGCATGAACTTAGCTGCCGCGGTAAATGTCATTTTGTACGACCGCATGGCAAAAGGTGACAACTTCTCTAATCACTTGAAAGTGACCTAACCCACTCGTTAAGCACTGCCACATGATTTGAATTGCGTCATATTGAAGGCGTAAAAAAACCTGCTAAGTTAGCAGGTTTTTTAGTATTCGAAGCTTTAGGTTATTTAAAGCTTTAGCTGAATGACCTTTAAACTAATGAAGTCGCGGTATTACTGGCGAGTTCTTGGCTTAGCCGGTTTAGCCGGGCGTCCGTTGTTCAGTTTAGGCTTTTTGGTAGCCTGAGGTTTGCCATTGGTCGCTGGAGCACTACGACCTGAATCAGGTGTTGTAGTACCGCGAGTTGCAGGCTTCTTACGCTTAGTCTGGTTGCTACGGCCTTTAGGAGCATTTGCGCGCTCTTCGTGACGCTTAACAGCACGACGAATTTTCTGGCTACGAGAACGCTCACGCTTACGAGAAGTGTTTGCAGGATCAAGATCCAGTAGAGTCTCTTTTTCAGGCTGAAGTTCAACAAGCTCACGCAAGTAGTTTACTTCTTGAAGATCTAGCTCTTTCCAACCGCCACGAGGCAGTTTCTTATCAAGGTAGATATCACCGTAACGTACACGTTTCAGACGGCTTACTGTTGTTTCTTGTGATTCCCAAAGACGACGAACCTCACGGTTACGACCTTCGTTAATCGCCACGTAGAAAGTATGGTTCATACCTTCACCGCCAGCGTAAACCACGTCTTCGAAACGAGCCATGCCGTCTTCTAGTTTCACACCACGAGTCACGTTTTTAACTTTCTGCTCAGTCACTTCACCAAATACACGTACTAGGTACTCACGCTCAACCTGACGGCTTGGGTGCATTAGGCGGTTTGCAAGTTCACCATCGGTAGTGAAAAGCAAAAGACCAGATGTGTTTGCATCAAGACGACCTACTGAAATCCAGCGAGAACCACGGATCTTAGGTAGACGATCGAAAACAGTACGGCGACCTTCTGGGTCATGACGAGTACAAAGCTCACCTTCTGGTTTGTAGTAAGCAAGCACACGACAAACCACTTCTTCAGAAGCTTTACCAGTAATAGTGTGACCGTCGATACGGATAACTGAGTTCTCGTCTTCAAGACGCTCACCCAATTTTGCTACTTGCCCGTTAACACTTACACGACCAGATTTGATTAAACCTTCTAGTTCACGACGAGAACCGTGACCAGCTCGCGCTAAAACCTTCTGTAATTTTTCGCTCATTTACTATTTTCTACCTAATTGTCGTCTTCACAGACGTCGAATGAATTTTTTTCGCGACCAAATCGCGGTCGCGTATTATCGCAAATAACCTGCCAAAAAGCACTTGTTATTTACTCTGGCAGGTTTGCTGTTTCGTTACAGACTGTTAATCAGTAACGCTGTTATTCAAACGGCGCTGGATCACCGGCACCACGGCGTAAGACAACGGCGTCATCGTCACTGAAGTCAATAACCGTAGTTGGTTGTTCACCTAAATAGCCGCCATTCAGAATGACATCAACGGCATGCTCAAGGCTGTCGCGAATTTCTTCCGGATCCGACTCTGTTGTCTCATTACCCGGCAGGATTAGTGACGTCGACATCAATGGTTCACCCATCGCCTCTAGCAGATCGAGAGCAATCTTATTGTCAGGAACACGGATACCAATCGTTTTACGCTTGGCGTTCATCAACCGCTTTGGTACTTCTTTGGTTGCTTTGAAAATAAACGTATAAGCACCTGGTGTATGTGCTTTAAGCAAACGGAAAGCAACGTTATCAACTCGTGCATACAGTGATAACTCAGAAAGATCACGGCATAACAAAGTGAAGTTGTGTTTATCATCGATTCGACGAATTTTGCAGATACGTTCAAGTGCTTGTTTATTCTCAAGCTGACAACCCAGCGCATAACCTGAATCTGTCGGATAAACCACAACACCGCCACTACGGATAATAGCAACAGCTTGAGTAATTAAGCGTGCTTGTGGGTTATCTGGGTGTACATAAAAAAACTGGCTCATTGTTGATCCTCGTTATCGAATCTCTCGACTCTATCATCAGAAGGAGCTGGTTCACCTAAATACTGTCATCGATATCAGATGGTGAAACCGTTTGAAACTCCCAATCTTTCCATACTTCTTCGACCCCAGAAGGTAGCCAGAGATTACGTCCAAGTTCCATCCATGGGGATGGGTAATGGAAGTCGCTGCCTTGGGAGGCTAATAGTTTGTATTGTATAGCATAATCCGCGAGTGTGCGTCTTTCTTGTTGCGCTTGCTGAGGTTGAGCCACTTCCATAGCGTCACCATTTGCTTCAACAAATGCAGCGAGAAGACGTTTAATCCACTTAGCGGTGAAGCCATATCGCGCAGGGTGTGCAAGCACCGCTTGGCCACCAGCCGCATGAATAGCCGTTACAGCATCACTCATTGAGCACCACGTTGGCGGTACATAACCTGGGTTATTACGAGTAAGAAACTTTTTGAACACCTGTTGCATGGTTTTTGCGTAACCATTATCGACTAGCCACTTAGCAAAGTGAGCACGAGTGATAGGCGCATCACCAGCAATCAATTTAACTTCTTCTAACAACCCTTCACGCGTCGCTTTCTCAAGACGTTGAGCAATCATCTCTGCACGCCCAATACGGTGAAGCTTTTGTTGTTCAATTAACGCTTTCAATTCTGGTGATTCAGGATCGACGTTTAACCCAACAATATGGATATCTTTGTTTTGCCAAACTGTTGAGATCTCGATGCCGTTAATCAACTGAATCGGAAGGTTGTTATCAGCAATATAGTTGCGTGCTTCAGCAAGCCCATCAGTCGTATCATGATCTGTAATCGCTAACGCTTCGATGTTAAAGCCTAACGCTCGGTCAATCAGTTCAGGTGGAGTAAGTCGGCCATCTGAGGCTGTTGTATGACTATGTAGATCAATTCTCATATATTCTTTTTCATTGTTTTTAATTTTTATCGTTATATTTGTGCCAACGCACTTGACCTGCAAGCGCAAAACTAGTTAACTAGTACACAAATACGAAGTATCACATTTGATAGGTTTACCATGTTACAAGAATTTAACCAAAACCATAAAGATAAAGTTTTAGAACTTTCTTCAGTAGAAGCAAGCTCTGAGCTTAATTGGTGGCGCACTTGGACAAGTTCTTGGTGGGCTAACGTGTACTTCTAGTTAAACAGTTTGTTTATAAAAAAGTTATCACTAAGCCCGCTTTCATAGCGGGCTTTTTAATTTGTCGAACATCTCACATTCAACTGACTAACAAATCAACGAATTGACCATATTCTAGATTGGGTGAACGGTATCTTTATGCGACTATGTACGGCAGGAAATTTAAAGAATCATAAAGGAGGTCTTGTGAACAAGGCCATTGAAATCAAAAAGCTGGGAACCATTGAGGTCATCAATTCTTCGGTTCCTTACTCACAAGATCCAACCAGTGTTTTTCATACTTTGTGTGAAAACAAAACAGACAGTCTGTTGCTGGAATCTGCTGAGATTGAATCTAAACAAAACCTGACAAGCTTACTCCTTATCGACTCTGCTGTTCGCATCGTATGTCGCGGACATGAAGTAACCTTTCAAGCATTGACCCAAAACGGTCAAGCGCTTATCGAACACCTAGCTCAAAACGTTAAAACAGAGATCAAATCTGACCTTACCGATAACGTATTGACGCTCACTTTTGTCGAGCCTAGTAACGAATTAGACGAAGACTCACGTTTAAGAGAAGCGTCTTCTTTCGATGCATTGCGTTTAGTTCAGCACAGCTTTGAGCAAGACCCAAGCAACAAACACGCATTATTTATGGCTGGCCTATTCGCTTACGACATCGTGGCGAACTTTGAACCGCTAGGCGATGCGGAAGCGACTAACAACTGCCCTGACTTTGTTTTCTACGTTGCTGAAACACTATTACGTTTCGACCACCAGGAGAATGAAGGCCTGCTTCACGCAAGCTTGTTCACTCAAGACGAAAGCATTAAGGCACAATTAACGGACCGTCTAGCTGATATTCAAACACAATGTCAGTCCTTGAAAGCCATCACAGAAGTAACGCCGCTCGACAACGTTGACGCTGTACCAAGCGTTTCAGATCAAGACTTCTGCCAAACGGTTCGTGACTTAAAAGAGTACGTGGTAAAAGGCGATGTATTCCAAGTGGTACCTTCACGCCGCTTCACGCTGCCTTGCCCTGCTCCACTGGCGGCTTATAAAGAACTCAAACAAAGTAACCCAAGCCCTTACATGTTCTACATGCAAGACGAGCTATTTACTCTGTTCGGTGCTTCTCCAGAAAGCGCGCTGAAATACGAAACCGAAACCAACCAAATCGAGATCTACCCAATTGCTGGCACTCGTCGTCGTGGTAAGCGCCCGAATGGCCAAATCGATTTCGACTTAGACAGCCGTATTGAACTTGAGCTGCGTACCGACAAGAAAGAAAACGCCGAGCACATGATGCTGGTCGATCTAGCGCGTAACGACGTGGCACGTATTGCGGAAGCCGGCACTCGCCACGTAGCAGACTTATTGAAAGTTGATCGCTACAGCCATGTGATGCACTTGGTTTCTCGCGTTGTTGGTCAGCTACGTGAAGACTTAGATGCCCTGCACGCTTACCAAGCTTGTATGAACATGGGTACGCTAACTGGCGCGCCAAAAATCCGCGCAATGCAACTTATCCGTGACGTAGAAAAAACGCGTCGTGGTAGCTACGGTGGCGCAGTGGGTTACTTAACGGGTGAAGGCACATTAGATACTTGTATCGTAATTCGCTCTGCTTACGTTGAAGATGGCGTAGCACAGGTTCAAGCGGGTGCAGGTGTGGTGTTCGATTCAGATCCACAAGCAGAAGCAGATGAAACTCGCGGTAAAGCACAAGCGGTTATCTCAGCGATTCAAGCCGCGCATACTGCATCTTGTAAGTCATCATCAAATAAGCAGGAGTCGTAATCATGGCTGATATTGTATTCATCGATAACTTCGACTCGTTCACTTATAACCTTGTAGACCAGTTTCGTTCATTGGGACACAGCGTAAAGATTTACCGTAACAACATCTCGGCAAAAGTAGTGGAAGCGGCTATCAACGAGCTAGACAACCCTGTTGCGCTACTTTCACCAGGCCCTGGCGCTCCTGCTGATGCGGGCTGTATGCCAGAGCTAATTCAGCTTTTAAAAGGCAAAGTGCCAATGATTGGCATTTGCTTAGGCCACCAAGCGATTGTTGAAGCCTACGGCGGCACCGTTGCAGGCGCTGGCGAAATCATTCATGGTAAAGTGTCTATGATGGAACACCAAAACCATGCGACTTACCAAGGCTTACCTTCGCCACTGGCTATCGCTCGCTACCATTCTTTGGTGGCAACACATGTATCAGATAGCCTAACGGTGACCGCTGAAGTCGATGATTTGGTGATGTCTGTGGTTCAAGAACAAGACAAGGTTTGTGGATTCCAATTCCACCCTGAATCGATTATGACAACCTACGGTGCAACGCTTCTAGCGAACGCTATCGAATGGGCTCTTGAGAAACCTCTTCATCTAGAGAAAAGCTCTACTCTTGATAAAAAGACTAACTAGGAAACGATCATGGAACAGATTAATAAACTTTACGAACAACAGTCTCTTACTCAAGAAGAAAGCCAACAACTGTTTGATGTCATCATCAAAGGTGAACTAGACCCTATTTTGATGGCTTCTGCGCTTACTGCATTAAAAATCAAAGGCGAGACGCCAGATGAGATCGCAGGCGCGGCGAAAGCACTACTAGCAAATGCAAAACCGTTCCCACGTCCTGATTACGATTTTGCGGACATCGTGGGTACAGGTGGTGACGGTCATAACACCATTAATATCTCGACAACTTCAGCCTTTGTTGCAGCCGCATGTGGCTTAAAAATCGCGAAACACGGCAACCGCAGCGTATCAAGTAAATCAGGCTCTTCTGATCTGCTAGACTCGTTTGGTATCAACTTAGCGATGACCGCTGAAGATACACGTAAAGCCGTTGACGAACTTGGCGTAGCATTCTTATTTGCTCCGCAATATCACGTTGGTGTACGTCACGCGATGCCTGTTCGTCAAACAATGAAAACACGCACTATCTTCAACATCCTTGGTCCATTGATTAACCCTGCTCGCCCTAACATCGAGCTGATGGGTGTTTACAGCAAAGAACTCGTACGCCCTATTGCGGAGACGATGCTGCAAATGGGTATGAAGCGTGCCGCGGTTGTCCACGGTAGCGGCCTTGACGAAGTGGCAATTCATGGTGAAACACTGGTTGCTGAAATCAAAGATGGCGAGATTCATGAATACACAGTGAACCCTGCTGACTTTGGTTTAAACACTCACCCTCTTGAAGCTATTAAAGGCGGAGATCCTGAAGAGAACCGCGCTATCACAACGGACATTCTGACAGGTAAAGGTACTGAAGCCCAAGCTGGTGCAGTTGCAGTCAACGTTGCTCTGCTGATGCGTCTATTTGGCCATGAAGATCTAAAAGCTAACGCACAACAAGCTATTGAAGCGATGAACTCTGGAAAAGCTTACGAGCTTGTGCAAAAACTTGCTGCACACGCCTAACGAACGACGAGTAGAGATAAAGAACATGACACAGACTACCGATAAACTGTCGACCCACGTTTCGATGAAAGAAGCAGAAATGGCAGAAGTATTAGCGAAAATCGTTCGTGACAAATACCAGTGGGTTGAAACGCGTAAGCAGGCTCAACCATTGGACGAGTTTAAAGCGACCTTAACCGCAACAGATCGTAGCTTCTATGATGCACTAAGCGGCGAGCAAACCGTTTTCATCACGGAATGTAAGAAGGCATCGCCGTCAAAAGGTTTGATTCGCGACGAGTTTGATTTGGACTACATCGCATCAGTGTACAACAACCACGCAAATGCGATTTCAGTACTAACAGACGAGAAGTACTTCCAAGGTGATTTTGAGTTTTTGCCAAAGGTTCGTAGCATTGCTAAGCAACCTATCTTGTGTAAAGACTTCATGGTCGATAGCTACCAAGTTTACTTAGCTCGTCACTATTCAGCTGATGCAATCTTGCTGATGCTGTCGGTATTAGATGATGAAGAGTACAAAGCGCTTGCTGAAGTCGCTCACTCACTCAACATGGGTGTACTAACCGAAGTCAGCAACGAAGAAGAGCTTCATCGCGCTGTCGCTTTAAAAGCAAAAGTGATCGGCATTAATAACCGTAACCTGCGTGACCTTTCGACTGATTTGAACCGTACCAAAGAGTTAGCTCCGCTGGTTCGCAAACTGGCTCCAAACGCAGTCGTGATTTCAGAGTCTGGCATCTACAACCATCAGCAAGTACGTGACCTTTCAACATTTGCAGACGGCTTCCTAATCGGTAGCTCTCTGATGGCTGAAAAGAACCTAGAGCTTGCGGTACGTAAAGTGACGCTCGGTGAAAATAAGGTGTGTGGTTTAACTCACTCTGACGATGCAGCAAAGGCTTATCAAGCCGGTGCGGTATTCGGTGGTCTGATTTTCGTTGAAGCGTCTAAGCGTCATGTTGATATCGAAGCCGCTCGTTTAACCATGAGCGGCGCACCTTTGAACTACGTGGGTGTGTTCCAAAATCATAGCGTTACTGACGTTGCGAAAACGGTTTCTGAGCTAGGTTTATTTGCGGTGCAACTGCACGGTGATGAGTCTCAAGCGTTTGTAGATGAGTTAAAACAATCACTACCTGAAAACGTTGAGATTTGGAAAGCTTACGGTGTTGCTTGCAGTGCTGAAAACGGCGCTGAAAGTGCGCTACCAGAATTACTGAAAAGCAACGTGACTCGCCATCTGCTAGATACTAAAGTGGGTTCTCAAATTGGCGGTACAGGCCAAGTGTTCGATTGGAGCCTAATCAACAACCAAAGCGCAATCATGTTAGCGGGTGGTCTAAACCCAGAAAATGCTAACCAAGCGGCTAAGTTGGGTTGTTTAGGGCTAGACCTAAACTCTGGCGTTGAATCGGCTCCAGGTAAAAAAGATGCAGACAAACTGCAACGTGCTTTTGCAGCGATTCGTAATTACTAGTCTGGCTTCTAGAACTTAAATCTGGAACCCAGAGCTTAGAAACCAGAACTAGAAAGCAGAAACTAAAAACATATTTGTGGGCTTTGCCTTTTGCGAAGCTCAAACAAGATTAAATGACTTGGTGTGAATACACATCGATAGAATTGAAGGAATAACACAATGGCTAAACTCGATGCCTACTTTGGTGAATACGGTGGTCAATACGTACCGCAGATCCTAGTGCCAGCACTAGACCAACTAGAACAAGCATTCATCGATGCACAAGCAGATCCTGAGTTCCGCAGTGAATTCATGACACTTCTACAAGAGTACGCAGGTCGTCCAACGGCACTAACGCTAACGCGTAACCTGACTAAAGGTACAAAAACCAAACTGTACCTAAAGCGTGAAGATCTACTGCACGGCGGTGCTCACAAGACAAACCAAGTTCTTGGCCAAGCATTGCTAGCAAAACGTATGGGTAAACAGGAAATCATCGCTGAAACTGGCGCGGGCCAACACGGTGTTGCAACGGCTCTAGCGTGTGCTTTACTGGGCCTTAAGTGTCGTGTTTACATGGGTGCAAAAGACGTTGAACGTCAAAGCCCGAACGTGTTCCGCATGAAGCTAATGGGCGCAGAGGTTATCCCTGTTCATTCTGGCTCTTCAACGCTAAAAGATGCATGTAACGAAGCGCTACGTGACTGGTCTGCATCTTATGAAGACGCGCACTACCTATTGGGTACTGCTGCGGGCCCTCACCCATTCCCAACGATTGTTCGTGATTTCCAACGCATGATTGGTGAAGAAACGAAGCACCAAATCTTAGCTCGTGAAGGTCGCCTTCCTGATGCGGTTATTGCTTGCGTCGGCGGTGGTTCAAACGCTATCGGTATGTTCGCTGACTTCATTGAAGAAGAGTCTGTTCGCCTGATCGGTGTAGAGCCTGCTGGTAAAGGTATTGATACCGACCAACACGGCGCACCGCTTAAGCATGGCAAAACGGGTATCTTCTTCGGTATGAAAGCACCACTGATGCAAGATGAGAACGGCCAAGTAGAAGAGTCTTATTCGGTTTCTGCGGGTCTAGATTTCCCATCAGTGGGTCCGCAGCACGCGCACCTGAATGCCATTGGCCGCGCAGAATACGACAGCGTAACCGATGACGAAGCGTTAGATGCATTCCAATTGATTGCACGTAAAGAAGGTATTATTGCTGCGCTAGAGTCATCTCATGCTGTGGCTCACGCTGTCAAAATGGCACACGACGACCCAGAGAAGGAGCAACTATTAGTCGTTAACTTATCTGGTCGTGGTGACAAAGACATTTTCTCTGTACACGATATTCTTAAAGAGAAAGGAGCATTATAATGGATCGCTATCAATCACTCTTCACTCGCTTAGCTGAAAAGAATCAAGGCGCATTTGTACCATTCGTAACGGTTGGCGATCCTAACCCAGAGCAATCATTGAAGATCATGGAAACACTAGTGGAAGCCGGTGCTGACGCACTTGAACTTGGTATTCCATTCTCAGATCCGCTTGCAGATGGCCCAACTATCCAAGGCGCAAACATCCGTGCTTTGGATTCGAAAGTAACGCCTGACGTGTGCTTTGAGCTTATTAGCCAAATCCGCGCTAAATACCCAGAGCTACCAATTGGCCTACTGATGTACGCAAACTTGGTTTACGCACGTGGTATAGAAAATTTTTACGAACGCTGCGTAAAAGCAGGTATCGATTCAGTATTGATTGCTGATGTACCAACCAATGAAAGCCAAGAGTTCGTTGCGGCGGCTGAAAAGTTTGGCGTTCACCCAATCTTTATTGCTCCACCAACAGCAAGCGATGAAACACTTCAATCGGTTTCTGAACTAGGTGGCGGTTACACATACCTACTTTCTCGTGCCGGCGTAACCGGTGCTGAAACAAAGGCAAACATGCCAGTTTCTGCACTGCTTAACCGTTTAAACAAGTTTGATGCTCCACCAGCACTGCTTGGTTTTGGTATCTCCGCACCAGAGCAAGTAAAAGAAGCCATTGAAGCGGGTGCTGCCGGCGCTATTTCTGGCTCAGCCGTTGTAAAGATCATTGAGAATAACGTTGAACAGCCAGAAGCAATGCTAAAAGCATTGGCTGAATTTGTTACACCAATGAAAGCTGCGACACAGAAGTAATAAATAATCTCCCACTAGTGTGACAATTCACTCAGTGGGAGTTTTTCTCCGAAAACACTCCATCCCCCTATCAATTGTTAAAGCTTTGATAAAAACAACGCTTAAAACAAATCTGTAGCACACCGATAACACCTAACCAAAACATAATTATGATTTATAAATAATAATGCCAAATTAACAGGCAAACGTTTGCTTGAGTCTAAAAAAACACCAATTGACATTTGATTACCGATTTTTAATGGTCTTTCACATCTGCTCATATTGATAAATGTAAAAGATACGTGTAAAACTCGTCGCGAAATATTCATCTAATGGTAACTGATACCTTGGTGTGTAATTCTAGGATTTTTATATTTTGTAGCACAGGAGTTATGAAAGTGTTAAAAGAAAAGAGTTTACTACGCAATATCGGCGTACAAGTCGTTATTGCAATGATCATCGGTACTGTTGTCGGTGCGATGATGGGCCAAAGCGCAACTATGTTCGCTCCACTAGGTGCGATCTTCATCAATTTGATCAAGATGCTGGTTATCCCTCTAGTTGCGGTAGCACTTATCTCTGGCGCTGCAGGCCTGGGTAACAGCTCATCTGCAGGTAAAGTTGGCGTAACAACATTAGGTTACTTTGCACTAACGTCTGCACTTGCTGTAGCTCTTGCGCTTGTAATGGGTGAAGTATTCGAGCCAGGGCGTGGTATCGATGTTTCTGGCGTTGAAGGTATGTTCTCTTCAGAATACGCTGCGAAAGGCGAACTGCCAACGTTCTGGGCCACCATCACTGGCATGATCCCTACCAACGTTTTTCAATCACTGAATGAAGCAAACATTCTGCAAATTCTCGTTTTCTGCTTATTCTTTGGTATTGCGATTTCTAAACAAGCAAAAGAGAAGCGTGACCCGATCATCAACGGCGTAAATGCGATCGTTGACGCTATGGTTTGGATGATCAACAAGGTTATGATCATTGCACCACTTGGCGTATTCGGCCTAATGGCAGAAGCAGTCGGTACATTCGGCTTTGGCGCATTGATGGTTGTGTTCAAGCTGTTCATTGTTTACATCGCTGCAATTCTTATCTTCGGCTTTGTTGCTTACCCACTAATGATTCAAATCTTTACTAAAACTTCAGCTAAGAAGTTCCTAGTGGCAATGAAGAAGCCTCAAGCGGTTGCACTATCAACTGCATCTTCAATGGCTACTTTGCCAGTAACAATGGAAACGGTAGAGAAAGAGCTTGGCGTTCGTAACTCTACAGCCTCATTCGTTCTGCCTCTAGGTGCGACGATCAACATGTCTGGTAACGCAATTTACTACGGCCTAGTGGCTATATTCTTTGCACAGCTGTTCAACATCGATCTTACTATGGGTGCTTATGTTGCTATCATCGTAACCTCTACACTAGGCGCAGTTGGTCAAGCTGGCGTTCCAGGTCCTTCTTTCCTAGTGGTTGCTGTTCTTCTAGCAGCTGGTATCCCGATCGAAGGTCTGCCTCTCTTGTTCGCTCTGGACCGTATCTTCGATATGATTCGTACTGCTCTGAACATCACTGGTGATGCAGCATGTGCAGTAATCGTTGATTCTCTAATCAAAGACGAAGAACAAGAAGCTGAGCTACAAAAACAACAAGCGTAGTATTCAGCTTTAGTTTTGATTGATAAATAAAAACCGCCTTCATGTAGGCGGTTTTTTTATTAGATGATGATCAATCTTTAGTAGGTAAATCTTACCCTTGTAAGGTTAATTGATTAATCCAAATGCACGAGGCAGCGCTAAACTAATTTCAGGAATGAAGGTAATAGCCAACAATGTGACGATCAATACGGCACAAAACGGCATGATACTTCTAATAACATTCTCAATCTTGGAGCCACTGACACTACAGCCTACAAATAGCGCAGTACCAACAGGTGGCGTTGCAATACCAATGCATAAGTTGAAGATAATCATCATCGCAAAGTGAATTGGATGCATACCTAAATGCTCAGCAATCGGCATAAAGATAGGGGTAAAAATCAATACGGCAGGCGTAAGATCCATAAACATACCCACAATCAGTAGGATCAAGTTCATTAGAATAAAGATGATGATCGGATTATCTGAAATAGAGAGCATCCAATCACTGATCATTGTCGGTAGACCGGTAAAAGCCATAGCCCATGACATGATGGTTGAAGCACCAATCAAGAACAGCATAATACCCGTGACCTGAACGGTTTCTCTACAAATTATCGGGAAATGCGCCCATTTGAGGGTTCGGTAACAGAGTGACAGAATAAAAGAGTAAAGAACCGCTATACATGCCCCTTCTGTTGCAGTGAATATACCACCAATAATACCGCCAATAACAACAACAATAAGCCCTAAGCTTGGCGTTGCTTGCCAAACAACCTTTAGCACATCTTTCGTTGTAAAGCCGTCATTCGCACTTGTTTTGTAGCCTTTCTTTTTAGCGATGAAATAGGCTACGACCATACAACTTAAACCCATTAAAATACCTGGGACATAACCTGCGATAAATAATGCTGCAACGGATGTTCCACCCGATACCACTGAAAACACGATCAGTGAATTACTCGGCGGTATTAATAAACCAGCTGGGCAAGATGCAACGTTTACTGCTGTTGCTAAGTTTTTATCATAACCATCTTTTTCTAATTCAGGGCCTAAGGTTTTACCAACCGCAGCCGCTGCAGCAACGGCTGATCCTGAAACGGCGCCAAACATCATATTTGCAAAGATGTTAACGTGAAAAAGTGAACCCGGAATCCAACCAACCAGGAGCTTTGCAAGGTTGATAAGTCGGCTAGCGATACCACCCACATTCATTATATTCCCAGCGAGAATAAAGAAAGGGATGGCTAATAAACTGAAACTATCGATACCGGTAATAATTTTTTGACCCGCCGTAATACTAGCGACTTCAAACGGTAAGATGAAATACATGATCGTTAAAGATGACATGGCAATCGCAATCGCAATGGGCATGCTTATCGCAATCATGAATAAGAATAGGCCGAGCAGCCAAACACCAATGGACAAATCCATAATATAGAGTCCTTTTAAAACTTACTTTTTGTTGGGTTCACAAAAAAGATCAAACGTATTCATGACCAAATAGATGAGGATAATAACGGCTGATATCGGCAATATTGAATAAACCGTCGACATCGGTAATTGCAGTGCTGGAGAGAGTTGTTGTGTGGTTCTGCCCATTAGGGCGATACCACCTTGAAGCATTGCTAAAAAGACAAATGAACCAGAGATCACATTGATAAGTACGTGTAATGCTATATGTGCTTTACCCTTAAGATAACCATCCAATAACGTTATTGCTAAGTGTCCTTTGATACCGAATAAGTAGCTTGCTCCTAATAATCCAAGCCATACCATCGCATAACGAGCAAGTTCATCAGTCCAGTTACTTGGGTCATTCAAAACATAACGACTAAAAACCTGCCAAGTGACAGTAACGACAAGTAACATTAATGCAAAAGAAGAGACAAAAAGAATCAACCTATCAAGTAGGGTTCTGAAAGTTGCTAACATGGTGTGATACCTCAAAAAATTTTGCCTTAGCAAAGCCAAGGCAAAATTATATTTTCACTAATACTGATTAAAGAGCTTCAATTTTTTCAATGAATGGAGCTAGTTTTGGATCTTTTTTCGCCTCATCAATCATAGGTTTAACCGCTGCACGGAAAGGGGCTTTATCAACTTCAACAAACGTTACGCCTTCTTTCATTCCTTTCTCTTTGTTCATGTCATCTGTTGCGTCCCAGATTTTGATCTGCTCTTCAAGAGATTCAGCAGCAGCTTCTTTTAAGATTTTTTGCTCTTCTGCCGTTAATGAACCCCATTTGTATTCTGAAATGATGATCACGTCAGGTGTCATCATGTGCTGATCCATAGAATAAAATTTAGCAACTTCACTGTGTTTCATTTCAACTAAGCTAGAAATGTTATTTTCAGCACCGTCAATGACGCCTTGTTGCAGCGCCGTGTATACCTCATTGAAAGGTACAGGTGTTGCTTTACCGCCTAGTAGGTTAACCATTTCCATCATCGTTGGAGAACCAGGAACTCGAACTTTCATGCCTGCTAGATCAGCCGGTGAGTTAATGGCTTTTTTAGCGTAGAAGCTACGTGTGCCTGAATCATAAAATGTAAGACCAATGAAGCCTTTACCTTCACTTGAAAGCAACATCTCTTGTGCGGCTTCACTTCTCATGAACGTTCTCATGTGTGGAACGTCACGAAATAAGAAAGGCAGTGCATTGACTTTAAACGTTGGTTCAAAAGATTCTGCTAACCCACCATTGATTTTAGCCATATCAATCGCGCCGGTAACAACTTGCTCAGCTTGATCACGTTCAGAACCTAGTTGACCGTTTGGAAAGATCTTAATCGTAAGGTCACCATTCGATTTTTCTTTCACTTTATCAGCCATGATCACCATGCCTTGGTGAGCTGCGCTTTCTAATGACATTGCATGCCCTAAGGTCAAAGTTTTTGCTTGAGCGCCAAATGCCATCAGAATTGACGCCGCTGCAATCGTCAGTAGGTGTTTTTTCATGTTCTTCTCCAGAATCCATTTTGTAAGAGGTACAGTTTTTATATGACACGTTCTAACTGAGCTTGAAATCTAACGTTCTATTGCATACTGCTCATGACCGTAACGTTTCATTACAATATTCTTACCCTTATGATTTTTGTATTACAATACGATGTGAGAATAATGTGGTCTGAGACTCATTAATCAACCAGAGAGATGGTTTGATTGTGATATCAATCATACTTGCTATAGGACACTGTCATTTCGATCGTAAAACGACCTAATTTTACGGTAACTTTTAATTTTCGTTGTTTTTTGAAGCAGGTCAAAAAATACTTAGTTACAAATAGCACAATAATTTTGTGTTATTTTAAGACTTTATTTGTGCTAATTATCTAGAGATATGGCATAAGTTGGAAAGGTTTCTAACCAGAAACGAGTGAGTTAGATCTATCTTGAAATAGAAGATGAGTTGGAGGTTGAGCTGAAAAGAATGATTGAAACTTGCTGCTCAAGCCAGAATTAGCATTCCAGAACAGAGCAACAGAAGACGTCTTGCCATATTTGGCTATCCATATTTGGCCATATAGATAGAATAGAAAATCCGAGAGCTAACTTGCCCTCGGATTAAGTTCTCACAGAGAAGGTTTCAATCAACTGAAACCACCCCATTCGTTAAGTTGTATCTAAAAGAAAGCGGTCTAATTTGTGGCTATAAATCACTGCCATAGATATCAAACGTAAAGTACTTAGCGGCGATTTTGTCATAGGTACCATTCGCTCTGATCTCTTCAATCGCAGCGTTGAATTGCTTAGCTAACTTCGAATCCTGCTTTCTGAGTGCCAGTGCAGTACCCTCACCAATATAGGCTTTATCGGTTACTGCTTTGCCTTTAAATTCAAAACCCTCACCTTCTTTCTTATCTAAGAAAGCCAATGACAGTTGATCTGAGTTGCCGAAGGTTAGATCTAGACGGCCGTTTTGCAGATCCAGATAAACTTCATCTTGGCCGGTATAACGCTTAATGTTTGCCACATCGCCAAACTTGTCTGTTACGTAGCGATCGTGAATCGTTCCTTGTTGAACTCCAATAGTTTTACCATCGAGACCTTGCTTATCAATATCAAACTTTGCACTTTTAGCGGCAACAAACACTGCGGGAGTTTGGTAATACTTATCTGTGAACAAAATCTTGTTTTTACGTTCTTCGGTAATGCGCATAGAAGCCATGATCACGTCTGACTTCCTTGCTAATAAGCTTGGAATCAATGAATCCCAACTTTGTGAAACCCAAGTACAATCGAGTTTGGCTTGCTCGCACAGAGCGTCAGCTATTTCAATATCAAACCCTACAGGCACACCATCGCTGTTTTTATAGTTGAATGGCGGATACGTAAAATCTGACGCTAAACGGATCTCTTTCGCCTGTACCGTTGTACCAAGTAAAGCAGCTGCGCAAGCGAGTCCTAGTATTATCTTTTTCATCATTGCCATCCTAGATATGATCTTTATCGAGTTGAGATTGAGTTTCTATATATTGATCTTGTTGATGCTGTTGTTTTTGCTGATCTTGTTGAGTCTGTTGCAACTCGGCCTGGTAGCTTGCTAGTGACGCTATCACTTCAGCCATGCTCTCAGGGCTACCAATAGTGATCCGAACACAGTTACGCAATGCAGGCTCGTGATTTTGGTTCCTGGTCACAATGCCATCTTTAGTTAATACGCTAAACAGTTCATGCCCCGATTTTTGACGTAACAAAATGAAGTTGGTCGATGACGGATAAACATATTCAATAAAGTCGAACTGGGTTAACGCAACAGCGAACTGATTACGAATCTCAACCAGCTTAGCGGTCGCCTCTTTCATCACAGCAACACGCTCATCAGACAAAGCTTCTAATACGATCTGAGAAGAACAATCTGGCATTGGGTATGGGGGAATCAGTTTAGATACATATTGCATCACGTTAGGACTAGCCAAAATAAAGCCACAACGTACTGCTGCTAATCCAAATGCTTTAGATAAAGTACGAATCACGACTAGATGCGGATAACGCTCAATGAGGCTCACTGCCGATGTATGGGGTTCAAATTCAATATATGCTTCATCAACCACCACTAGCGATTTGCCCACAGTTCCCTCCAGTACCTCAATGAGGTCTACTTTTGGAATCACGTTGCCAGTAGGGTTGTTTGGTGAACAAAGAAAGACAAGATTAACCAGTTCAGATTTCTGCACAATATCGGCGACATTAAGATTAAAGTCTTCTTGTAATGGCGAGTCGAGTGTTTCAATCGCCAATGCATCGGCACAAAACTCATACATCGCATACGTTGGTGAGCAAATCAGTATATTGTCGCTCGCTGGTTTACAGAATGTTCTGATCAGCAAATCAATCGCTTCGTCTGCTCCACGAACAGCTACCGTCTCGGCATCAGTTCCACAATAAGCTTGGTAAGCCTTAGCAATATCTTGCGGTAGAAAATCTGGATAGCGGTTATGACTAGGTTCCCGTTCAAACAACGAGCTTTCCAATTCGTTAGCGTTTAACCAAACACGTCCGTCACCACCAATTCTTCTTGCTGATTGATAAGGTATTAATTTTTTTACAGCCTGAGGCACTAAATTATCAATAAAAGATGTCAAAAAGCTATCCCTTTCACTTAATCACAATGTCTTCACCACTGCCTTCATATTCAAAATATGCAGCTTATACACATATTGAATCACAAATGATGAGTAAGTATTTACATTCAAACAGAACGCTATTGATAAATGAATCGAAATAATTACATAATAGGCATGATTAAAATTCATAGGTAGAGACATGAACAACACGTTGCCTTCAACCAAAACCTTGATCGCGTTTCTGTCAACGGCACGGCACCTCAACTTCACTCGCGCAGCACATGAACTCAATGTCACGCAAGGCGCGGTGAGTCGCCAAGTTTTGTCGTTTGAAGAAAGTCTTGGGTGCGACCTTTTCTATCGTCATGCTCGCGGGTTGTCATTAACACCCAAAGGAGAAGAACTGGTCCCTCTCATTCAAGATACAATTCAACAACTGCAATCGGCACTTAATCAGGTCGCGAGTTCTCCCTCTAAGATAAAACTCAATGCCCCGAGTTGTATCACCTCTTGGCTCCTACCCAAGTTGATGTCGTTCCAACAAGCCTATCCTGAAATTGATGTCGAGCTCACCTCAACCATCAAGCACGTTTTCGAACCAAGCTTTGATCCTTTTGATGCCGTCATTACCTATGGCAAGAAGCCAAGCCAACAATCGATTGTTAGCCAACTCTTGTTCAACGAACAACTGGCGCCCGTCTGCCAAGCACAAAGTATTAAACTCAGTCACCTTGCTAATGGTACCTCCTCTCTAATCAAGCCACATAAACTCGCTCAATACACGTGGCTACACGCCAATAACGAGCAGAGTGACTGGCGACTTTGGTTAGAACATATTGGAAGTCATGACCTTTCAAGCAAGAAAAACCAGCAATTCGCGACACTCGATCAAGCGATGAACGCGGCGATTCAAGGATTTGGAATTGCAATAGGCGACATCACTCTTGCCAAACAAGATATTGATTTAGGTAGGCTAGTCAAAGTGAGCGAAGACAGTGTCTTTTCTGGAAATAGTTACTTCTTAATACAACCCAAAAATCGCCAAAATACGTCTCTATCTACGCTAGTCGATTGGCTTGTAGGTTAACCACTATCAACATTGAGAATCCACTAGCGATAAAGCGGTTGTAGGTCGTCAGAATGAGAATTGGGGGATTCTCAAAATAAAACTATTTTGCGTTAGTTACGTATTGATTAGGTGAGAACAGAATGTGCTTCTTTTTAACTGATTGAAAAGAAAATCAATTCAATTTGATATGAGAAATGTTCTGTTTTTCTGACCAAAATGGCATTCGAATTGCTTTGTCTTAGATAACCCAAACAATAAACAGCAGGTTGCCCCTTTATCTTCGCAGCTTGTCACGGAGGATAGGTTATGACCTTACAAAGACATACATATTACGGCTTAATTCACCATGGAATTAAAACCCTATTGATGGATAGAATCGGCCACTTCACAGAGCGTGAATACCACGATTATCTCGGTCTAACGACGGGTAAATCGACGTGTTTTGCCATGAGCGAACAAGAGCTCGAAAATACGTTAGATAGCTTGAAGAGCGAAGGTTACCTTGAGGATATTAAGAAACTGATCCCGCGGTACCAAACATCGCCTATGCGGTGACATTGAGTTCCACACAATTAGTTTTGCAGCCAATTGTCTCGGGCTATTTAGCATCGAGGCAATTTTAGTTAGACTGTCTGCAACTCAACTAACTGGATACTCAGTGCCACATGAAGCAAATCCTTGATTTCATTCCTCTCATTATTTTCTTTGCGCTGTACAAGATGTACGACATCTACACAGCTACAGGCGCATTGATTGTTGCTTCCGCAGTACAAATCGTTTTGACGTACATCATCTACAAGAAAGTAGAAAAAATGCAGATCATCACATTTTTGATGGTTGCCGTATTTGGTGGCATGACCATCTTTTTGCACGACGATAATTTCATAAAATGGAAAGTAACCATCGTTTACGCCCTGTTTGCTATTGGCTTAACGGTAAGTCACATCATGGGCAAGTCTGCAATTAAAGGCATGTTGGGCAAAGAGATCCCACTTCCTGATGCCGTATGGGGCAAGATCAACTGGGCTTGGACTCTGTTTTTTACTCTCTGCGCCACTCTAAACGTTTATGTGGCTTTCAACCTGCCATTAGATGTTTGGGTTAACTTCAAAGTGTTCGGCCTTCTCATCGCAACCTTTGCGTTTACCTTGCTAACGGGTGTTTATATCTATAAACATTTACCAAAAGACCAGCTTCAGTCAAAAGACCAAGCTCTGGAAAAAGATAAGCAGCAAGACCTAGCAGACAAAAATACCGACGAGAAGTAACCCTAAGGGATGAGTCCTCATCCCCTTTTTGTTACAATTCTTCTCAATATGCGATTCCCGGTGGCCAATGATACTCGCGATCATTGGCCACTGATTTGTTTGTGTACGGGAAAAACGAGTAATTAACGTCCTCTTTGAGGCTGCCACTCGTTCACCTATTTGACGGTAACTTGTTGCTTGTGAAGTAACAAATACTCCGATAACCCATCACACATCTATTTTTTTATTTCAGATAATCAATACCACCAAGAGTACTACAATGACTATTCAATCAACTTTGAACCCGATTGGTTCTTTACTCCTTCGCACTTTAGCGATGCCTTCTGATACCAATGCAGCAGGTCAAATATTCGGTGGTTGGATAATGTCTCAGCTTGACCTTGCTGGTGGCATACTGGCGAAAGAGATCTCTAACGGCAAGATCGTCACCGTTTCAGTATCGAGCATCCAGTTCAAACAACCCGTATCGGTTGGTGATGTAGTCTGTGTTTATGGCGACTGCACTAAGATTGGTCGTAGCTCGATGAATATCGACCTAGAAGTTTGGGTTAAGCCCGTACTTGATCACGGTATCGGCGATCGCTACAAGGTATGTGGTGCGACATTCAACTACGTCGCTGTTGATGAAAGTGGCAAACCTCGACCAGTTAAAAAATAGCACTTTTCACTAAGCAAACTTTTTGCTGTTCTGTCGATACAAACGAATGCAACGGTCTTTAGCGACGGCAAACGAAATCACTAAAGACCATTCAACTCTCTAGCACCATTTCACAATTTCTTATCATTAGCCCTTCCAATACCAATTAGTTCGCGTAAATTAGCAAGATAGCGGATTTAAACGCCCCAAATTCAGTGAAGTAAAATAAGGATATCTCAATATGTGGTACGTGATTTTTTCTCAAGACGTCGAAAACTCATTAGAAAAACGACTAAGTGTTCGCCCACAACATCTAGAACGCCTACAAACACTTCACGATGAAGGCCGACTTTTAACCGCAGGTCCAATGCCAGCGATTGATTCAGATAACTCCGGCGAAGCTGGTTTCACTGGTTCTACTGTGATTGCTGAATTTAATTCTTTAGACGATGCACAAGCATGGGCAGACGCAGACCCGTACATTGCTGCTGGCGTCTACCAAAATGTGATTGTTAAACCATTCAAGAAAGTATTTTAACGTGAAAAAATGGATTATCGGTTCACTGGCCGCTGTTCTGCTTGCAGGCTGTAGCTCATCAAGTGAACAAGACAAACAAAGACAGCTAGAAATGATGGCGCAACATCGCGCTGGCGTTTTATCCGCAGGCCTGCCGATTGAGTATGGCCCGCTGTCGGTCATGCGCGTGCTGGCAAAGAACACGGTTATCGAAATCATGATGATCTACAACCAAGATGCAAAAGGTGCTAAGCCTTTAAATCAAGTTGTAGACATGAGTGTAAATAGCTACTGCACTAACTCTGAAGTAAGAGCAAACCTCGACATGGGCTTGGCTTACAACATCAAGATTCGCAACACTCGCGGACAATTGATCGTTGAGAAGCTGATCAGTAAAGAGACGTGTCAAAGTAGCAGCTAGTTTCTAGCTCGAGATTCGAACAAGCACAGAACCAAAAGGCCTCGCACTTGCGAGGCCTTTTTTGTGGCTCATCGTGGATTAGCGGGTAATCAAACCCTAGTGTTCGTTATACTAAAGCGTCTGCAGCTTCCCACTCTTTACGCAGTGTCTTAGTCGCCGACACAAGGTTTGTCAGTGCCGCTTCTGTTTCTGCCCAGTTACGCGTCTTCAGACCACAATCAGGGTTTGCCCACAAACGTTCTGCTGGGATTTTTTCTGCCGCTTTCTTAAGTAAATCAACAATCCACTCTTCTGAAGGAATGTTTGGTGAGTGAATGTCATAAACACCCGGTCCAATCGCATTCGGGTAGTTAAACTCTTCAAACGCTTTCAGTAGCTCCATGTTCGAACGAGAAGTCTCAATGGTAATCACATCGGCATCTAGCGCAGCGACTGAATCAATGATCTCATTGAACTCGCTATAACACATATGGGTATGGATCTGAGTTTCTGGTTTGGCACTCGCCGCTGAGATCTTAAAGGCATCAACCGCCCACTCTAGATATTCTGCGTGGTCGCGCTTTTTCAGTGGCAAACCTTCACGAATGGCAGGTTCATCAATTTGAATGATGTTGATGCCAGCATCTTGTAAATCCGACACCTCATCACGCAGTGCAAACGCCAGTTGGTTAGTGATCTCTTTACGTGAGATGTCTTCACGTGGGAATGTCCAACATAGAATAGTAACAGGCCCTGTAAGCATGCCTTTCATCTGCTTTGAAGTCAGAGATTGGGCATAGGTCGACCATTCTACCGTCATTGGTTTTTCACGTTCGATATCCGCAACCACAATCGCAGGTTTTACGCAGCGAGAACCATAGCTTTGTACCCAACCAAATTTGGTGGTTTGGAAGCCGGCTAGGTTTTCTGCAAAGTATTCCACCATGTCATTGCGCTCGGCTTCACCGTGCACAAGTACATCCAAATCGAGTGCTTCTTGACGTTTGACTGCATCCGCAATGTGACCTTTTAGTGCGGTGGTGTATTCCGCTTCACTCAATTGACCGGTTCGGTAGGCGCTACGTTGAACGCGAATTTCACCGGTCTGTGGGAATGAACCAATGGTTGTGGTTGGTAACAGCGGTAAGCCGAGAACTTCAGACTGATGCGCCGCACGTTCTGCGTAAGGCGCACTTCGCTCAGCTAACGCTTTAGTGATGGTATTGATGCGAGCTTGAACTTGCGGCTTATTCACATGAGTCGCGCTCTTACGAGCAACAATTGGTTGGCTGTAAGTCTCACACGCTAAAATGGCATTTTGATCGCCATCTAACGCAGCCCCCAATAAACTCACCTCGGTGACTTTCTGTTTCGCGAAAGCAAACCAACTCTTCACTTCTTCGCTGAGCGAATCTTCTAACTCCAAATCTACTGGGCTATGCAGCAGCGAACATGAACTTGCGACCCATAGTTTATCGCCTAGCTTTTCTTTCACAGGTTGCAGTAACTCAAGCTGAGAAGCTAAGTCTGCTCGCCAAACATTGCGTCCATTGATTGCACCCGCAGAAAGCACCCAATTTTGTGGCAATTTGTTCACCACCTCATTAAGTTGCTGCGGTGCGGCAGCCAAATCGATGTGTAAACCGTTGACGGGTAATTCCACGATCTTGTCTAACGTGTCAGTCACCGAATCAAAGTACGTAGTGAGCAGTAGCTTTACGTCGCCTTGAATCACTTGATAAGCCAGTTTGAATGAATCAGCCCACTGCTTTTCAAGTTCCAGAGAAAGGATAGGTTCATCGATTTGAACCCACTCAACACCTAGCTTGGCAAGTTTAGCCAAAATCGCTTGATAGGCAGTAAGAAGGCGAGGCAACAGAGTTAAGCGATCAAAGCCCTCTTCCACTTCTTTGCCTAAGTACAAGTATGACAGTGGACCGAGAAGTACAGGCTTAACTTTGTGTCCTGCTTTTATCGCTTCGTTCACTTCGTCAAACAGCTGCGGCCAGCTCACTTCGAATGAGTCGTCTTTACTGAATTCAGGAACAATATAGTGGTAGTTGGTGTTGAACCACTTAGTCATGTCAGAAGCCGCCGAACTGTCTTTAGTGCCATCATTAGACGTATGCGTACCACCGCAACAGGTAGGCTGAACTTGAGACTGCCCACGACCAACGCGGAACAAGGTATCCAAATCTGGAAAGGCTTTTTCATCTTCAGAACCACCAGCATGACGCTTTGGCACGTGGCCTAGAAGTAAAGTCGTTGTTAGAACATGGTCGTACCATGCGAAGTCACCCGCAGTTGCAAAGCTTAGATTCGCGTCGGCTTGTACATTCCAGTTACGATTTCTCAATTCACTGCCAAGCTGCTTGAGCTCAGATTGATTAATCTCACCGCGCCAATACTTCTCTAGTGTGAATTTGAGTTCGCGTTTTTCGCCGATACGTGGATAGCCTAAAATATGCGTTGTTGTCGTCATGAGTCTGTTCCTTATTCGATAATTTTAATTTCCGGTCAGACTGCCTTTGATGATTTCACTTTTCCACAAAGGCGTCTGGATGGCTAAACTATCGCCTTAATCCGATCTATGGACAACGTCCAAATATTCATCTTGTTTATTAATAATATTCATCTTGAATCATCCAAAGATGAACAGTTTAAATCCATCTGGACATCTAGACGTTTACAAAAGATCAAAAACACCGTAGGGTGATTATTAAGAAATATTGAATTGGCTTAGGGAATATGAGGAATACTCATGATAGAGCTTAAACACCTTCGAACATTGACCACCTTGAGAGACAGCGGCTCACTGACTGCGACTGCGACTTCTCTTCATCTGACTCAGTCAGCGCTTTCTCATCAGTTGAAAGATCTTGAGGCTCGTATTGGCGGTCAGCTTTTCCTGCGTAAAACTAGGCCAGTAAAATTCACCTCTGAGGGTGAAATCTTGCTTAAGCTTGCCGATGAAATACAGCCAAGAATAGCTAAAGCAGAAAACGAACTCGCAAGCCTGAAAGAGGATGTGAATGGTCGTTTACACATGGCGATTGAGTGTCACTCATGCTTCCAATGGTTAATGCCTGCTTTGAAGGAATATCAAGTGGCTTGGCCAAGCGTGACGCTAGATTTTTCGTCAGGCTTTGGTTTTGAGCCGCTGCCCGCATTAATGGCAGGTGAGTTAGATTTGGTGATCACCTCTGATATTCAACCGCGTTCGGAAGTCCATTACGAACCGCTTTTTGATTTCGAGATGCGTTTGATTACCGCAATCAATTCACCTTTGGCCGAAAAATCGAGCATTGATCCGCAAGATCTTAGCGATATCACTATGCTCACCTACCCGGTTCAAAAACAGCGTTTAGATGTCGTGAAGCACTTTTTGCAGCCAGCGGGTGTTGAACCTAAAAAATGGAAACAGGCAGACAACACACTAATGCTGGTTCAAATGGTGTCGGCAGGACTCGGAGTTGCAGCTTTGCCTAACTGGGCAATCAGCGAGTTTTCCAGACAAGGATTGATTGCAAGTAAACCACTGGGGAAAGGGTTATCGAGACGCTTATTTGCAGCGGTGAGAAACTCTGAGAAAGACAAACGTTATCTGCAGGCATTCTTCAGTACAGCAAGGCAGCAGAGCAAGAGTCACCTAGATGGCATTGAAGTCGTTTAACGATATTGATTGCTAAGTTACATGAGCCAACGCTAAACGTTAAAAACAAAAAAAGTCACAGATTATCTGTGACTTTTCAATTCTCAGTATCAGCTGATGAGCGATACTTGTTCATTCACGATAATTGACTCACAATCGATAACTCACTCACAATCAATAGAAGATGCGCCAGTTTGCTGCTTATCTAGGGTAAGACTTAAACTGGTTGGTCAATGGATCATATTGATAGCCAAGCATATCTAGCTTACCCACAACACTCTCTATATCCATTTCATACATACTGACCAACTCTTCAAAACTATCGCATTCTAGGCGAAGCTTTTCGTTCACGATTCCCAGCAAGATAATACTATCGAAACCTTTGACGTTGCTTAAATCCATCTCGTACTCCTTACGAACACACCGACCAGACTTAAGTTTAGAACGCTTACTAACGCCTCGCTAAAAAACAGATCACACTTCTTTCGCTAACACTGATTTTATCGACTAAAAGTTTCGTGAACTCAACAACCGCTTACAAGGCCCAAACTGGCGTCAAACCAATCGCAGCCGCCAATAGCATCAACAATGAAATCGTTAACTGTAGCTTTTCAGGCGTTTTTGCAAACAATAAATGCCAGCACCACACAACAATAGAAGAGATAAGCAAAGCAAAGCTAAATAGCAATGTTGAAATCACAGGCTCTAATTGAGTTTCAGACAGCGAATAAACGTTAAGGACCGTCGCCAAAACCACAAACATGCCCGTCAATACACCGACAACAGGCAAAACTCGATGAAATGCCTGTAAGCGCGTTCTAGCGATAGTCAGTAATAAATGGCCAAACGCAGAGCCTAATAACACCACCAGCAATAAAGTGGTAATAATACCGACAGTGGTAGTTTGCTCACTTGCTTGAATAGCGACATACGACAGCGCCAAACCACACGCAAGATACATCACCCAAATCGGGCCAGAATCACGTGTCTTTTTGGTTTGAACTTGAGAATAAAAGTAAAAGATAGCGAATACGATCAGAAACGCTTCAATTCTTAATGAAGCAACAGCAAGCCAAAGCACGCCAATAGCAGGTAACATCTTGTGAATACGGCCACGTTGACCTGGGCAAATATCACCCTTCACTAGGATTAAAGTTAAGATCAGTTGGGCTCCTAATAACATGGGAGCAAATTGTACTAATAATGATTCGACCATTGTGGATCTACTTATTCAGACTTATTTTCGCGAATAATATCAAAAACTGCCCCGAACACTAATCAAAATCACAAATTAGCGACGTTACTCAAGACTTAAACTATGCTGTTGTATGGTTCTTTCGTCGCTTTCAATCGTAATATGGCGAAAGACATCAGAACTAACAAGGGCATGTTCTACTGGCTAGTCTAGCCTCATGCCGCTATAATTCCCGCCTCAAAAATCAGAGGTTGAAATATGTACAGCGATATCACTCCTATTCACGAACACAAAAAATACTGGGCCGAGTGCTACGGAACAGCACCCTTTTTACCTACCAGTAGAAAGGAGATGGATGCTCTTGGATGGGATAGCTGTGACATTATTATTGTAACTGGTGACGCTTATGTTGATCACCCGAGCTTTGGTATGGCTATTATTGGCCGTTTGCTTGAAGCTCAAGGTTTCCGCGTGGGCATCATTGCTCAACCAAAGTGGGACAGTAAAGATGCCTTCATGGAACTGGGTAGACCTAACCTATTCTTCGGCATCACAGCGGGTAACATGGATTCCATGATCAACCGCTACACCTCTGATCGCAAACTTCGTCACGACGATGCTTACACACCAAACAATGAAGGTGGCAAGCGTCCTGACCGTGCAACTCTGATCTATTCTCAACGCTGTCGTGAAGCCTACAAAGGTACGCCAATCGTTCTTGGTGGTATTGAGGCGAGCTTACGTCGCGTTGCGCACTACGACTACTGGTCAGATAAAGTTCGTCGCTCTGTATTGTTTGATGCAAAAGCAGACATTCTTCTTTTCGGTAACGCTGAGCGTGCACTGGTTGAAGTGGCACACCGCATTGCCGACGGCGAAGACATGTCTACGCTGACCAATATCCGCGGTACTGCTATCAATCTTCCTGCAGCGCCTGAAGGCTTCAAGATCATTGACTCTTCTCGTATCGAAAAGCCGAACAAAGCCTATGTTCCAGTTAACCCGTACGAAGTAGAAACGCAGTGTGATACCAAGAAAGATGAAAAAGAAGAAGTAAAGGCTCAGCCAATTACTATTCGCCCTTCTCGTCACGATGCAAAAACAACCGCGGTTCGTATCCCTGGTTTCGAAAAACTCAATAACGACCGTATTCTTTACGCCCACGCTAGCCGTATTCTGCACCTAGAGACCAACCCGTACTCAGGTCGTGCTCTTATTCAACGTCACGGTGACCGCGAGCTATGGGTCAACCAAGCACCAATCCCTCTTGCAACTGAAGAGATGGATTACGTGTTTGGCCTTGCGTACAAGCGTGTTCCTCACCCAATGTATGGCAAAGCGAAAATTCCGGCATACGACATGATCAAAACCTCGGTTAATATCATGCGTGGTTGTTTTGGTGGTTGTTCTTTCTGTTCAATCACAGAGCACGAAGGTCGTATCATTCAGAACCGTTCGAAAGAATCGATCTTGGATGAGATCGAAGACATTAAAGATAAAGTACCTGGCTTTACCGGTACCATTTCTGACTTGGGTGGCCCAACCGCGAACATGTATCGCCTAGGTTGTTCTGATCCTAAAGCTGAAATTAACTGTCGTCGCCCATCATGTGTGTTCCCTAAAATCTGTGAAAAACTGAACACAGACCACCAGCACACCATTGACCTTTACCGCTCTGCGAGAAAGGTTCCGGGCATCAAGAAAGTAATGATCGCATCAGGCGTACGTTATGACCTTGCGATTGAGTCTCCAGAATACGTACGTGAGCTTGTGACTCACCACGTTGGTGGTTACTTGAAGATTGCTCCAGAGCATACTGAAAAAGGCCCTCTGGATCTAATGATGAAACCAGGCATGGGCACTTACGATCGTTTCAAAGAGATGTTCGAGAAGTACAGCGCTGAAGCCGGTAAGAAACAGTACCTAATTCCTTACTTCATCTCTGCTCACCCGGGCACGGAAGATGAAGACATGCTAAACCTTGCGTTGTGGCTGAAAAAGCATAACTACGAGTGTGACCAAGTACAGAACTTCTACCCATCGCCAATGTGTAATGCGACGTCGATGTACTACTCAGAGACCAACCCTCTGAAGCGCGTGAAATACAAAAAACGTGAAGATGTTCCAGTGCCTAAAGGCGATCGTCAACGTCGTCTGCATAAAGCATTGCTTCGTTATCACGATCCAGAAAACTGGAAGATCATCCGTGAAGCACTGACCAGCATGGGCAAAAAACACCTAATTGGTGACAAAGCGAACTGTTTAGTACCAGAAGAAGATTTTGAAGCTCTGACACCGGCACAGCGTCGTAAGTCTGGTCGTCATGGTTCACAACGTTTTGCAACTAAGCACAGTAAAGCCCAACCGGGTCTTGGCGGCGAAAGCCCACGTAACCATTCTAAGCCTGGTGGCAATAAGCCTAAGCCGGGTGGTAAGAAGCCAACAGGTAACCAAGGTAACGGCAATCAAGGCAACGGAAAGCAGAACGGTAATGGTAACGCGAATAAACCAGCGACTGGTTTCATCAAAAAAGCCCCTGCTAGCCAGCAATCGCAAGGCAATGGCGGCGGGAATGGCGGCGGGAATGGCAAGCCAAACCGCAGCAAAGCGGGTAATGGTCAAGGTGGAAAACCAGCAAGTAACGGAAAGAATCGCCAGCGCGCAACACAGCGTTAATATAGCGAACCCATTTACTTCGCTATCGTAAAAAATACAAAGCGCAGCTATTTAGCTGCGCTTTTTTATGTCTGGAAGATTTTTAAATTGGTTTAAACCTATCAACCTATGAACGCTGCCATTGGTCGGGGTAATGGATAATGTCGTGAAAAACGGCTTTCTCTGAACCGATGTTTTTATAGCCATGGGGTTGTTCAGCATTAAAACGTACCGCTTGCCCCTGGCTTAATTCATGCCAACTGTCATCGAAGAACACCGCCATTCGACCTGAAATACACAATATATGCTCAATCACTCCGGCATTGTGCGGCTCAGAAAAGTGCTCATAGTTTTCTGCTAATCCCAGCTCATACACTTCAAAGCCTACAGAGGCTTCAAACGGAAAAACAACACTAACCGTAAAGCCCTCATTCAGGCTTTCATCACGTAATTCATTCGCGTCTCGAAACAAACTCACCAACACATTACTGGAGCAAGACAAAATCAAACTCGAGAATGAAACGTTCAAACCAGTGGCAATTTGCCATAGCTTCGCGACGGTTGGGCTCGATTCACCACGTTCAATTTGCCCTAACATCGCTTTACTGACACCGGTCGCTTTGGCAGTCGCGTCGAGGCTCCAGCCTTTCTCTTTACGAATCCGTTTTAGGTTGTGGCTGACTTGCACATCGTTTTGGTCACTCAAACTCTCTTTTACATTAAAGCGAGTTTCCACATTCATGTTCTTCGGCATGTTTTCGTTCATCTACCTATTTAAGTTTGCTCGTGCTTAACCTTATCGCGAACAAAATTTAAACAAATAACACTTGTGCGCTATAACGCACAAATGCTAAGTTAAGTTCTCTGTATGTTATAACGCACAACGAGAGTGGTTAGTATGGGTCAGGTTAAGTTTTCTCACATCAGTACTGGTTTTATTGCGGTATTTATCGGTTATGCGAGTGCGGCAGCGATCATCTTCCAAGCAGCGACCAGTGCAGGAGCCAGCCAGCAGCAGATTGCTTCGTGGTTTTGGGCGCTCGGAATTGGCATGGGCGTGTCGACGATTCTACTATCGTGGAGATACAAACAGCCGATAGTGACGGCATGGTCTACGCCGGGCGCTGCGCTCCTTATCACCTCATTGGATGGGCTCACCGTAGAACAAGCCGTCGCTATCTTCCTATTTAGCTCACTGCTGATCACCATTACGGGTCTAACTGGCATCTTTGATACGCTGCTTAAGCGAATACCCACATCGATTGCGTCCGCGATGCTGGCTGGTGTGTTGTGGATGTTTGGAATTGGAATTTTCACCTCTCTATCTCAAGAGGCGATTATCATCGGTACCATGTTAGCCGCGTATATTTTTGCGAAGCCTAAGTTTGGTAATTTGTTGATTCCTTTTATCTTACTGCTTGCCGTCATAATGAGCGGCATTTCCGGAAAGCTCGATTTGTCAGATGTGAACTTAACGCTGACTCAGCCTATGTTCATCACCCCAGATTTTGATTTGGCGTCTCTGTTGAGTGTCGGTATTCCGTTATTTGTGGTGACAATGGCATCACAAAATCTGCCAGGGTTCGCCGTATTGAAAGCCAATGGTTATAACCCACCAGCGTCACGAATTATTACCACAACAGGCGTTACCGGTTTATTGCTCGCTCCCTTTGGTGGTTTTGCCTTTAACTTGGCAGCGCTGACAGGGGCAATATGCATGAGCCCGAACGCCGACCCAAATCCGAAAAGTCGTTACAAAGCAGCCTTAGCGATGGGTGGTTTCTATCTGTTGGCGGGGGTATTAGGCACAACCTTTGTTTCTCTGTTTTCATCGGTTCCGCAAGCCATCATTATTACCATTGCGGGGTTGGCCCTGTTACCGACACTTGCCAACAGCCTGACGACGGCTCTTGCTGATGACACACATAGAGAAGCAGCGTTGCTCACCTTTTTGCTAACCGCATCTGGGATTAACTTCGCCGGAGTCGGCAGCGCATTTTGGGGGCTGTGTTTGGGCTTAGTCTGTTACGCGATAAAGAATTGGCAGTTAAGAGCGGTTCAAACAAAGCTGGAACAACCTAAACAAGCCAAAGAAGGCAAAGAAGGCAAAGGACATAGTTAGAATTACCAATCATCTCGGACAAGCGATGTAAACAAAAAGGCAAGTCATTGGATGACTTGCCTTTCTCTTTCTTATCTAACGGGCAAAGACCCAATACTGACTAAACAGATAGTTAGTCACCATACCAACCAAAATACCAACCGCCATTGCGATAAACACAGCGCCAGCAAACGTAGGCAGTAATTCCGTCATCAGCTTAAAGCACAGCAAATTAGGTACCGCCGATATCGACGCTGAGAAAATGAATTTCTGCCACTGAATCAGTTTTTCAGACCAACTACCCAGCCCCTTAAACCCAAAGGTCAGTACGCGATTACCAAACCACGTTGTCGTTGCAGCAGCAATGAAGGAGCCAATTCGCGCTGTCATTAAAGGTAACCCAATAACGTAATGCAGCAATGTAAACACAAGGCAATCAACAACAAACCCGCCAGCACCAACCACTGCAAACCGAACCATCTTGTGATGGGACTGTAGCCTTTGACTGTGTTTCTGAAGCTTGTTATTGATCATTCGCAGCCCTGAGTTAACGCTGAACATCACTTTCACTTCGAATGTGGCTCAACGACAAATTTGGTTTGATGTTTTGGCTATGACAACTAAACAAAGCGCGCTTTATTTTCACCGTTGGTTCCAAAATACAGGTTAACGCGTTGTCTTTAATCTTGGTTTCTACTTCCGCTCTTTTACCAATCAAATAGAACTTGTCGATACCGTCAAGTTGTTCGATATCAAGCAGTTTTTTTGCTTGTCCGCGGCTGTAAAACTGCCCAGAGAACGGTCGTTTACCGACATAAAAACTTGGCGATGAATCGGTGATCTGTTCAAAGATGATACGGTCACTTTTCTCATTCGCTTTACCTAAGTTCAAGTAAACCATCGCTATCATCAGCAACACTGGAAGAACCAAGGCCACGCTCGAGAACCACTTCTTATCTTTTTCTATTACGAGTATAGCAACCAACAAACCAAGAGCTGGAATACCCGGTAGGACGTACGCTGGGAGAATGTTACCCGCCATAGTGAAAAGGATCAGAGGCGAAATAAGCCAGCACACAAGGAATGAAAACAAGCCGCGATTTTCAGTATTAATTTCTACAATTTTCTTACGTCGAGCAAACGCTAGTATAGGTAATACAATCGACCAAGGCGCAGCGGCTTGAATCCAGAACACCCAGATCATACCTCGTGCTTGGTCATGAGCAGAACCGTACAGATCGCCTTCCCAGCCACTCACAACAAAACGTTTAAAGTGCTCACCAACAATAAAGTAATCAATGAAACCTGGTGTTGCCATCTCAGCCATGATGTACCACGGTAAAGCGATCGCTAGCATCACACCTAAGCCAGACAATAATGGAAAACGTTGCCAAAGAACTTTAAACGCACCCAAAAATCCGTGTTGCAATATCAACCAAGGAAAAACCGCAATACCCATAATCACAATTGCGACAGGTCCTTTTGCAAGCAGACCTAACGCTAATCCAACAAAACCAACATAACCCCAAGCTCTATTGGTTTTCGCTCTTCCTTCAGCTTTCTCTTGCCCTCTCCAACACAAATAGAAACCGAGCATCGCGATGGTCATAGCCAATGTTAATGCGATGTCTGTCATCACAGCGCCCGCGGCAATTGAGAAAATACCGCATGTCGCCAACACTACCGCAGCGACCAACGCGCTTTGCCCGGTTCGCTTCGCCATGTAAGCCGTTAACAAAATCGTTGCTACACCGGCTAACCAATGTGGCGCGCGAACGGCAAACTCACTCAAGCCAAACAGCTCAATACCAGCAGCACTCATCCATGTGAACAACGGTGGCTTGCCCCAAAAAGGAATACCGTAATCAAACTGAGGTGTTAACCAATTGCCGGTTTCCACCATCAAACGAGCCATTTCTCCATAGCGCGCCTCCGTAGTATCCATTAACGGATAAGTCGCCAAAGATAGGAGTCTTAAAATCAGTGCAAAAGCCAACAAATACCATAGGTGCGTTCTGTTCAGGCTCATGCTGACTCCTCTAATTTGAAATGTGTTTTTAATGCAGGTGTATCGACGACCGACTGAATCAGATACAGAGGGCGATTCTTGGTTTCGATGAAAATACGACCTATGTATTCCCCCATCAAACCAATACTTAAAAGTTGTATGCCGCCAAGGGCAAGTTGTACGACCATCATTGACGGATAGCCCGTGATTGGCTCACCAAACATCATGGTTTTGAATACGATAACCATGCCATACAAAAAAGCAGTGAGCGCTACTAGGCCACCCAGTACTGTAGCGATGCGCAGCGGGCGAATCGAAAATGAGGTAATTCCATCCATTGCCAAGCCAACCAACTTCAAGTAATTCCACTTAGTCTCACCACAAAAGCGAGCATCGCGCTTAAATTGGATCGTTGCTTGTCTGAAACCTGGCCATGAAAAAATACCCTTCATATAGCGGTTACGTTCTGGAAGCTGATTGATATGATCGACAACTTCTCGGCTCAATAATCGGAAATCACCGACATTCTCAGGAACATCGATCTTTGCAGCCATATTCATTACTTTATAGAAGCTTGCTGCTGAAAATTTCTTAAACCAAGTTTCGCCGTCACGTTGACTGCGCTGCATATTGACCACGTCAAAACCTTCGCGCCATTTTGCTACCATTTGTGGGATTAGCTCAGGAGGATCTTGTAAGTCAGCGTCTAACAAAATCACCGCTTGCCCGCGACAATGTTCTAAGCCAGCGCTCATCGCTGACTCTTTGCCAAAATTACGGCTTAAACCAATAACAGAAATCGAGCTGTTGATTGAAGTGAATGAACTCACCAAGTCCAAGCTGTTGTCTTTGCTTCCATCATCGACATAAATGATTTCACTAGTGATAGGCGAACTATCGAGAACCTTGGTTAGGCGAGAATGGAACTCTTCCAAAACCTCTTGCTCATCGTAAAACGGTACAATAATAGACAAAGAGACGGCTGGATTAATTTGCGATGTGGAGACTTTAGGGCGGCTTATATGAAGTTCAGACATAATACATTCTTCTATTTTTTAATCTGAAGCCAATCTACCCGCACATAAGTGAAAGTTATGTTGTTGACATATTTTTCACGCTCACTCAGGATAATGTTACTGTCTATTTCTGTATGAGAATCAAAATGAAACGAGTTCTATTAGTCGAAGATAACCGTGAAATTGCGGGTGTCTTGTTTGATTATTTTGAGTGTATTGGCATGGAACTCGATTATGCGGACAACGGTGAACTTGGCTTACAGCTCGCATTAGAAAACTCATTTGATATCATAATATTAGACTTAATGCTGCCACGAATGGACGGCCTCACGGTTTGTAATAAACTGCGAGAACAAGGTATTGCTACACCTATTTTGATGCTGACCGCCTTAGATAGCCGCGAAGATATGCTGAAAGGCTTTGAACATGGTGCCGATGATTATCTCACCAAACCTTTTGACTTAGATATCTTAGAAGCGAGAATGAAGGCGCTCGTTCGTCGTTACCGTGGAAAAGTAGCTTCTTCTAAACTTCAGTTTAATGAACTCACAATTGACCAAAAAACCCGTAAAGCTTACCGCCAAGACAAGCTACTCGCGCTGAACCCCACCACTTACACCATACTTGAGATGCTGTGCCAAAAAGCACCTGAAGTAGTGACTCGCGAAGATATCTCATACAAGCTTTGGGAAGAAGACGAACCCAATAATGATGTGTTACGCAGTCACATCTATCAATTGCGTAATCAACTCGACAAGCCTTTTGACACTCAGATGTTAATTACTGTTCCTAAAGTCGGTTTCCGTTTGGAGCCAACCCGTTGATTCTAAATGTACTCACCAGCACCAAAACCTTGACGGGGCGCTTAGCGGTATTCTTTGGAATAATGGCTGTGATTGTCTCAGCTTTTGTCTACGTGGTTTTTGTGTCAGCGCTGTACTTATCAGAAGACCGCGTGGGTGAAAGACGTATCCTGATTGACCGAAACTATGCTGTAGAAATCTTTCAATCAGGAAAAAGTGGAGAGCTGCGCATTGACGGTTTGACGATGGCCTATAACGATCTATCTCATGTACCAAAAAGATACCTGCAATATATAAAGGGCAAAGAGAGCTTTCTTGGTGAGGTCGGCGATGAACCCGAATCCCGAATGATGTATGCCGGTGAATACTCCCATGGTGGAAATACCTACCCTATAATCCTTTTATCTGAAATAGATCGCGTCGAATTTGATAACTATGAACTGATGTACGCGACTACTTTTGTGTTAACGCTGCTTTCGATTCTAATATTCAGTTTTGGTGCCTTACTTTATCGGTTATCGAAACGACTCATAGAGCCTTTCAACTCACTTTCAGAACAACTCGAGACAAATAAATTAAACCTAGGTGAAGAGTTCGGGGTAAACGACGACGCTGCGGTTGAATTTCGTCAACTGACAGATCAACTCAATCAGTATCACCGAGAAATCAATTCTTTGATCAAGCGTGAACAAGCTTTTGCTCGCTACTCAAGTCATGAGTTAAGAACACCACTGACGGTTGTGCGCGGTGCAAACAAGCTGTTATTGAGAAGCGAAACGACTGAGTTTCAATCTCGTCAAGTTGAGCGTATAGATGATGCAATTGTCCAGATGTCTGAAATGGTCGATGCCTTACTTGGCCTCGTGCGTTATGAAAGAAACAGTGATGACGCGCCGTTACGTTTGTTTACCCAACAAGAATTAGAGGGCATCATTTCGAAAAACTCGTTACAGGCAGATGACAAAGAAGTAGAGATCTCTTTACAGGTTCAATCAGAACCAACCATTCAAGCCACCAGCGCTATTATGAACATGTTGATTGGTAATTTATTAAGGAATGCGATTGCTGCGACCAATAGTGGCACTGTAACCATCACCCTCTCCCAAGACAACCTTGTGATTGAAGACCAAGGCGAAGGCCTTCAGGAACAGTACAATCCAAATGGTCATGGATTAGGTCTATTGATTGTCGAAGACCTATGTCAACGCTTCGATTGGAGCTTTCAGTTATTCAATCGCAGCTGTGGTGGGTGCACCGCGAAAATCGCCTTTCAAACCGATTCCCCCTTGTCCATACCAGAGCAAATAAACTCGTAGTACTAGGCTCAATATCCACCGAAAACTTGATTTAGTTGGTTTACAGCGCTCGCTAGCTACTAGATACTCACTGGTCCTATTTGATTTAAAAATGTTGGCTTCTTAGTCAACATTTTATCTAAGTGCGATGAAACTAAATAATAGCCCTGTAACTCAGCATCAATACAACGACCACACCTTTTTCTTGAAGCGTGACGATCAACTCCACTCTCACTTTTGTGGTAATAAAGCACGCAAGTTCATGAAACTGCTCGAAGATGAGCACCCTAATACTACAACCTTGATCAGTTATGGCTCTGCGCAAGCTAATTCTCTCTTCTCTCTTGCTGCACTGGCAAAGATTAAAGGTTGGACGCTTGAGTTTTATGTAGACCATATTCCTCAATGGCTGCATGAACGTCCAATAGGTAACTACCGTGGCGCTGTCGACTTAGGGGCTAAAGTGATTTCAGTTAAAGAAACTGGAGCAGAGCTGCACCCAAAAGCATACATTGAACAAGTTAGAAAACCCGACTCTCATTGCATTGTGTTGCCCGAAGGCGGACGCTCTCAACTTTCGGAGTATGGCGTAAAACAACTGGCGATGGAGATACTCAGCTGGACACGTTTCGAAAACCAACATGAATTCGTCGTGGCGCTGCCAGCAGGCACAGGTGCCACCGCTCTCTACCTCCATAAGCATTTAAAACTACACAATATCCCGGTCTTAACTTGCGCTTGCGTTGGTGGTAATGACTACTTAACACAGCAATTTAACGAGCTTGGCGAAACAGATCACCCGCAGATACTGCCACTTACAACAAAACACCATTTCGGTAAGTTGTATCAAGACGATTATCAAACTTGGTTGGACCTTCAAGAGCAAACCAATATTGAATTCGACCTACTTTATGACCCTTTGATGTGGCAATGCTTAGAACAATGGCAAGAAACTAATCCAACCAAGACCATTATCTATATTCATCAAGGTGGCATCTTAGGCAATGAATCCATGCTGCCGCGCTATCAGCGGAAATATCCGGATGTGAGCAGCAGCAATACCAAAACCAACACGTCTTGGTAGTTATTCAACCTTGATCATTCCTATCTTCATGATCCTAACGTCATTCAACTGAGAACTTTATCGTTCGCAGCAAAATAGCCACTACATATCGTTGCAGTGGCTATCTGCTAAATTCCTATTCCATCGTTACCTTCAAGATCACGAGTCAAATAAGAAAAAGGAAACTGGCGAGAATCATCGTGTTATCTATAATTTTGATTGGAATATCAATTGTCACTAAAGGAATAACGCATGCGAACACTCACTACGTTAGGTCTACTTTCAGCTCTACTCCCCTTATCTGCGATTTCTGGAGAGAACGTCACTTACCAAGTCGACGGCATAGACTACGAAGGTTATTGGAGCGAAGCCAGTGACCAAGCGCCTTTAGTGCTGTTAGTACACGATTGGGATGGTTTAACGGATTACGAAAAAAAACGTTCTGAAATGCTCAACGAACTTGGTTACAACGTGTTCGCGATCGACTTGTTCGGCAAAGGTATTCGCCCTACTGAAGTAAAAGACAAAAAACAACATACCGGCGAACTGTATAAAGACAGAGAAAAAATGCGCACGTTACTTAATGCTGGAGCGATGGAAGCGAAGAGGCTTGGTGGTAACTTAGATAACAATGTGATGATGGGGTATTGTTTCGGCGGCGCTGCCGTTTTAGAAGCCGCTCGCGCGGGTATCCCTTCTAAAGCTTATGTTACCTTCCATGGCGGTTTATCTACACCAAAAGGCCAAGATTACTCTCAGACAAAAGCCCCAGTTGTCGTGTTCCACGGAACGGCAGATTCCATGATATCAATGGAAGACTTTGGGAGCCTAGCAGCTCAACTTGAAACAACCAAGGTTCAACATGAAATGGTCACCTACAGTGGTGCTCCACATGCGTTTACCGTGTTCGGCTCAAATAACTATCAACAAGAAGCCGACCAGAAATCGTGGGATCGCTTCACTCACGTATTAGAAACCACCACCAGATAAATGCTCAATATTAAGCCAGAAACTACAACCCCATTCTAGAACTCAAGAATGGGGTTACTTTCACATTCATTAGTCACAGAGCTACAAGTAGCGATGAATACTCAAGTCATCGGTTTTTATATCACTAGCGAAGCCGCTAACCACGTTTGCCAAGATCTTTCCTGAGCCGCATGCCATCGTCCAACCCAGAGTCCCGTGACCAGTATTGGTGAACAGATTCTTGATTGGCGTTTTGCCTATAATAGGCGTGCCATCGGGTGTCATAGGCCTTAACCCAGTCCAATATTCCGCTTTAGAAAAGTCACCAGCGTCAGGAAAGAGATCTTTGATCACCATATCAATGGTGGCTTTACGCTTTTCAGGAATAAGATAATCAAAACCTGCGAGTTCTGCCGTGCCTGCAATACGAATACGATCATCAAAACGAGTCATCGCTACTTTGTAGGTTTCATCCATGACAGTAGACGTCGGTGACTTATCTGCATTTACGATAGGCAGTGTTAGTGAGTACCCTTTGACAGGGTAAACAGGAATAGAAAGGTCTACTTGCTTCAGCAGATCACGAGAATAACTGCCAGACGCGACTACGTAAGCGTCCGCTTTGAAGTCACCTTGAGTCGTGGTAATACTTTCAATGGTTTGATTCTGATGATTGAGTCTCACCACTTCAGTATCAAAAACAAACTGAACCCCAAGCTTCTTCGCTTTTTCAGTCAAGGTTAAACAGAACTTATGGCAATCACCCGTTTCATCGTGTGGTAAATATAGTCCACCCACCAGCTTATCTTTAACGTCCGCTAAACCCGGTTCAATAGATAAGCACTGCTCAACATCAAACAACGAATGTTCAATTCCGCTCTCTTTGAGCAGCTTCATATCTTGCTGAATGAAATCCAATTGTTTCTCGCTTCGAAACACTTGCAGCGTCCCTTTCTGCCTGCCCTCATAAGCGAGTTCTTCACTGTTTCTTAGATGAGTCAGACAATCACGGCTGTAATTGGCGACTCTTAACATCCGCGATTTATTTTGTGCGTATTTGGCTTCGTTGCAATTGGCAAGCATTTTGGTTGCCCAAGAAACCAATTCAGGGGAAAGTGACGGTTTCACTTTTAATGGCGCATGCTCTTGGGTTAACCATTTCATCGCTTTTAAAGGGATTCCGGGCGCAGCCCATGGTGATGAATAACCGTAAGAGATTTGGCCAGCATTCGCAAAACTGGTTTCCTTACCACTGCTATCCTGTCGATCAATAACCGTCACCGAGTGCCCTTCTTTCGCTAGATACCAAGCACTGGTCAACCCGATAACACCGCTACCAATAACAATAACTTCCATTCTCTTCCCCTAATACACAGCACAAACTCAACCTGTTGAGCACTGTTTTCAATTCAAACACGACTTTCGTTAATAATTTGTAACTTATTCGGCAGATGTTGATATAACAATAGTAGAAGCGTTGACAAAAAATCAATTCAGTTTAAAAACGAATCTCGAAGTTGAAAACTGTGAGGTTGGGTATGCAGTTAGGTTGTAGTTAAGCAGCAGAATCAGTGACTAGCCATCGGAGAGTTAGCTTGAGGATGACACTAATTTTTAAGCTTGGATAAATGAATGCGCGGAAGTGCTTATTTCGATCCGCTCTATACCAGCCTAAATATTATAAGCATCATGACTCAAGAACGTCGCATTCTCGAGTAAGAAATCTAACAGCGTTTCGGCTTGAAGCGTAAGTGCACGGCCTTTTAAAGACTGAACCTTAACGGTCGCTTTCGATAACATTTCCAGCTCTGTAGCAACCACTTCGATTTGCCCCGACTTAATCTCATCAATCACGGTAAGCTTTGGCATGAACGTGACGCCCAACCCTGCTGACACAAAGTTAGTTAGTGCAGTAACAGAATTCGTTTGGAGCTTTGGCTGCAGGGTAATATGGGACATTTGCTCTGCATGTTTCACTAACCGCCCCATTCCTGTCGAGTTATCGATTAATGCAACAGAAACATCTTTAATGTCTTGAAGTGTCACTGGCGCTTCTTTCATCGTCAAAAAGTGCCCTTTGGGAGCGATGAGTTCTAGGGGATGGCTGCGCTCAACATGTGAATGTAATTTAGGGTGTGGAGCAGAGGCATAGGTGATTGCAAAATCTATCTGTTGATCTTCAAGCATTTTGACCGCGTCTAACGCTCCAGCTATCTCAATCGATAGATTGATATCTGGATAACGAGCCATGAAAGTTTGCATCGGCTTGGAAACCAAGTTGGTAATAAATCCTTCACCAATGGCAATACTAACATTACCCCCTTTGAGATTTTTCAACTTGCTCAGCCGCGCCATTACCGCGGCCTCTCCACGAACGATTGAACGATAGTAGTTCAACAGTTCGTTACCCGCTTCGGTTAAAAGTGACTGTCGATTATTACGCTCCCAAACTTTCATTTCAGCTTGAGCTTCCAACTGCGTCAGCATTCTACTCATTGCCGCAGGGTCGACGTTCATCATTTTAGATGCCTTACGCAATGATCCATATTTTGATAATGCGTTTAAATACTCAAGCGCACGGATATTAAAATGATGCATTCAACAACCTTGTGGTTCAACTGGCACGAAGAACAAGACTCTCATACATTTGGCGCAAACATGTATTCCAATTTATCGAGATCCAGTTTGTGCTCACTAACTTGTGCTCCGAGTCACTTCAAGACTACGGTTGATCGGCTATTCAGTTTGTTTTATCTGTTCCAAACAAGACAAAGGCGACAACTTTCGTTATCGCCTTTGTACTACGGATTACGGATTACGGATTACGGATTACGGATTACGGATTAAGTATAAATAACGACTATTTCAGCGCCAATAATTTATCAGTGAACTCAGCGAAACCATATCCGCCCGGTTTCTGCATCACAACAACCGGGTGATGCGATAACTTCGTCCAATAGTGTTCAATATTCGCTACACCAACACTGAAAGGCAGTGCTTCAAACATGAACTGATCATTCATAGAATCGCCTACATAACAGGCATGTTGGAGTATCTCTTCATCCGACAATCCTTTCTCTTTCAAGAAGGCTGTTGAAGTAGCTCTTTTCGAGTGCTCACCATACCAAGCATTAATGTGTATTGAGCTTGCTGTCGCATGCGCGCCTAACGCATGAATCTTAGAAACGATTTCTTCAATAGTGACATCATCGACTCGAGGGCGATTCTGGCCAATATCAATCGCAACTTCACATAGGCGATAAGACTGGTCGAGCGTTAAAGACAAATCTGGGTAATCATTCAGAATGTCTAAGACCTCTGCCTTTAGGCGCTGCTGTTCCGCTCTGACGTCTTCTAAAGGCGTCTGAGATCGCAACGTGAGGTAGCCATTCTGCTTTTCCATAATAAAAGCCCCGTTCTCACCGAGAACCGCATCCACTGGCCATAATTGCGCGATATGATCACACCAGCCAGCACACGCACCCGTTACAGCCACGACTTTTTTCCCCGCATCTTTTAGCGCTTTCAATGCCACCAATGTTTCTGGCGGCAACTGACCTTGCCAAGTTAAGGTATCGTCGACATCCGTCAGTACCCAATCAATGTTTTTCCAATTCTGGTCTAAATCATTCGTTACCGAATTCATTTCTACACCCTCAAATATAAACTAACTTATTAGTGTTAAAGTAAATTCGGCAAAAACATCACTAAACTTTCAGAGAAAGTCAGCAACATCAACACCGACAATAAAGCGAGTAGCAAAGGCACTACTTCTTTTACAAAGTCGACCATACGAACCTTCAAGATGGAACATACAGTAAACATCATCGAACCGAACGGTGGCGTTACACCACCAATCATAATATTAACGATCACGATGATGCCGAAGTGAACCGGGTTTACCCCTAGGTTAAGCACAGCCGGAAGCAGCAACGGCGTTAAGATAATCATCGCTGCGCCACCTTCGATGAACATCCCTACAACGAGCAACAACACGTTAATCAACAGCAACAAGAGTAACTTGTTATCAGTAAGTTCTATCAAAGCAGACGCAACATTGTGCGGAATTTGCTCTAGGGTCATGTAGTAACCGAAGACCATTGCTCCGATAATAATGAACATCACACTACTGGTGCCCTGTACCGTTTCACGCATGATTAACGGAATATGTCGCAGGCCAAGCTGACGATAAACAAAAATGCCAATAATCGCACAAAGCAATACTGCTATTGCACCCGCTTCTGTCGGCGTAAACAAACCAAAACGCATTCCAAGAATAATGCCGAAAGGAATCAGCAAAGCTGGAATTGCTTTTAGAAAGTAATGAACACGTTCTTTCGCAGACGCTGGCTCAGAACGAGAAGGCTTATAACGTCGCTTACGTGCGATGAACGCAATAGTCACCATCAGCGATAACGCCATCAAAAATGCTGGCACATAACCCGCGATGAACATTTGGTGAACCGATACATTCGCTAACAGAGCGTAAATAATTAAGTTGATACCCGGTGGAATAACAGGGCTAATACTCGATGACGCCGCCGTCACAGCCGCTGTAAATGGCAGATCATAGCCACGCTTGGTCATTTCAGGCGCAAGAATCTTCGATTGCATCGCAGCATCGGCATTCGCAGAGCCAGAAATACCACCCATTAACGTACTCAACGCCACATTAACTTGAGCAAGCCCACCCGTTTTATGGCCAATCATTGAATCTGCAAAAGCCAACAAGCTTTTACTGATCCCCGCATAGTTCATCACCGAGCCAACCATGATAAAAAAGGGAATGGCCAACAATGGAAACGACTCTGTCGAACTAATAAAGCGTTGCATCACTAAACTGACGGGAATCGAGTCATTGATAAAGAGAAAGTACACCATTGCCGAAGCAATCAATGAAAACGCAATGGGTATATTCAATAGAAATAGAACAAAAAGAATCAGGATTGGAAGATAGCTTTCCATTAATCGTACCTACTTAAAAGAGCGCTTTAGAGAAGCGACATCGTTGACGATGAATCGAACCGTGTGGATTGCCATCAATGAAAAGCAGAGTAACAACACGCCATTGATAGAAAAATATGACATGCCCATCACTGGCGTTACCTTATTGGATAACATCAAGTATTGGTAACTCAGAACAGCCATCAGAATGTTCAGAGCCAGTAGGAAGATAGAAACACATAACCTAAACGGGATTTTTGCTTTTTCTGGCAGCATGGCGACCACCACATCAACACCCATGTGGAGCTTGTGTTTATAGCAGGAACTAATGCCTAAATAGACAGCCCATATGAAGCAAATAACCGATAGCTCTTCGCTCCAAGGGACAACAAATCCAAACCCATAACGCAACACAACGTTAATAATGACCACTAAAACGGTAATCGAAATAGCTATAGAGGCGAGGATTTCTTCAATATTTTTCAATAAAAACAAAAGACTTCTCCAATGAAATACCCGACATCACGTCGGTTACTTCAGGAATAAAACGACCTGAAGGAAATCAGGCCGTTTTCATTAACGAATTAATCTACATTCGCAGAATTACTGTGCAGCTCGAATCGTTTCCAATTCTTTCATGATCGTTGCGTGTATACCTTCGCTCCATGTTGGGAACTGGTTGTATACGTCAGCTGTCAACTCATTGAATTCATCCGAGTTAACTTCATTAAACTTAACGCCTAGCTCTTCGAGTTTTTGAGTGTATTCAACATCAAGCTTAACCAGCTCTGCAGTATTAGATTCAGCGCCTGCTTCTAGCTCTTCATTGATGATTTGCTGTTGCTCTGGCGTAAATTTGTCCCAAAGTGTCGGTGAAATGTAGATACCAACCGTGCCTAGGAAGTGTTTAGTCAAAGACATGTTCTTTGCTACTTCGTAGATTTTGGTTGAGTACATCGTCAAAATCGAACCTTCAAGGCCGTCAACAACACCTTGTTGAACACCGGCATAAGTTTCTGGGAATGGCAGAGAAGCTGGAGCCGCACCCATTGCTGAAAGTGTGCTAATGAACAACTGACTTTGTGGAACACGGATACGCATCCCTTTCATGTCTTCAGAATTCACAATCTCTTTATTGGTGATCATGTGACGGAACCCAAACATATAGTCTGCATTCAATACTTTAATGCCTTTTTCTTCAGCTTTAGCCTTCAAGCCCGCGACAAATTCCGTATCCATCATCGCTAAATATTCATCATACGTGTTATACAACATTGGGCCAGCCAGTGCTGCGAAGTCTGGTACGTAATCACCCAGGTAGGTCAAATCCTCAACGGCAATCCAGTTTGCGCCGTTAACGACTTGCTCCAAGTTGTCTTTATAAACCGGTAATTGACCACCAGGAAAAACTTTAATATTTACCGAACCTTCAGTTCTTTCGCGTATTTTGTCGGTTGCTTTGATGAGCTCTTGGGTTAACAACTCGTTTTGAGTGAACACAAGGCTCATGTTGATATTAATCGGCTCGTCTTTAGCGTCCGCTCCAGCCTTGTCAGCTTCACCACAACCAACAAGTAACGTTGCCGCCATAATTACTGTACCTAATAGCTTTTTCATTTTTTAATCACCTTATCGTGGCTATCTTTTCTAAATATAGAGGGTGTTATTAAGTTTTCGTAGAGTATGTAAGTGAATTATTACATTCATATGAACATTTATCTTAGCCACTTGAACACATTGAGGATAAGGTCTCACTATTGTATAAACTCTAACCGACTTCTTTTAACCAGTTCTCAGTTAAAATGGGGTGATATAGCCTATCGATAATAAATCTGTAATAAAATAAAGCTAATGTCCCCTAAATTTTCAAATGAACATCGAGAATACATTATGATTACAGGCCACCGCGGTGCCGCTTCTTTAGCACCAGAAAATACGCTAGTCAGTATTGAGCAAGCAGCGAAAGCAGGCGCAGACTGGGTTGAAATTGATACCCAGCTCAGTGCCGACGGTATCCCTATGGTTTTTCATGATAGAACGGTGAACCGCTGTACTAATGGGGCTGGGAATATTGCAGACTTAGATCTCACTGCGCTCAAGGCTTTAGACGCTGGCAGTTGGTTTGGTAGTGAGTTTGCAGGCACCTCAATTCCGACGTTAAGTGAAGCGCTAGACAAGTGCCTAGAACTCGGTCTGACTCTGAATCTTGAGATCAAGATATATGACAATAAGGCGATCAAACCTTTAGTTAACCAAGTTATTGCGCTGATAAAGCAAAAGAACTTTCCTAGCGAGAAACTGCTCATCTCAAGCTTTAAAAAGGAAGCGTTAAGTCTTTGCCAAGAGTTAATGCCTGAAGTTAGACGAGGATTTATCTGCGAAGTATGGAATGATTTCAGCCTTGAATCGCTCCAGCCACTCGACCTATACAGCATTCACATTGACCACCGAATACTTGATGAACAGACCGCAAAAACAATCAAGGCTTCAGGTACAGTACTTAAAATATGGACATTAAACGACCCACTGCTGGCGAGTAAATACCTCAACCTAGGTGTTGATAACATCATTACCGACGTACCAAACAAATTTTAGTGAGCTTCTATGGAACTGAACCACCGCCAAAAACAAATACTCGCGACGCTTAAAGCGAATCAAGACGTACAGATCGACCATCTAGCCGAGCTATTTACCGTAACCACTCAGACCATTCGTCGTGACGTCAACCACTTATGTGAACAAGGTTTAGCACGAAGAGTGCACGGAGGCGTGAGCTTACCGACAACGCTAACCAACACCAGTTATCGATTCCGTGCTGGTGTTGAATCAGAAACGAAAGACAGTATCGCCATGGCTGTTGCAAACGCTATACCTGAAGGTTCAACGGTAATGATGGGCATTGGCACTACCGTCACTCGTATCGCACAGTACTTATTGGCAAAGCCTGCATTACGAGTGATCACCAATAACCTGCAAGTCGCTCGAATCCTTGAAGCAAACGAGCAGATTGAAGTGTATTTAGCGGGTGGTTTATTTCGCAGAGAACATCAAGACATGGTGGGAAGTAGCGTGGTCCACTTCTTTTCCGATTTTGAAGCCGACATTGGTATTTGCGGTTGTGGCTCAGTAACAGACAGCCATTTTGCAATGGAACATGAGCAGGTTGAAGCCGACCTTTCAAAATCTATTGTCAAAAACAGCCGCGAAAGTTGGCTCGTAGCTGACGCAAGTAAATGGGGCCGTTTTGCTGCTCTGAAGGTAGCATCGTTGGAGCAATTTGATCGTATATACACCAACAACACCCAATTACCTTCTGAACTAAGCATACAATTAGTCGAAGATGACGCTCATACTTAGATAAAAATGCTAAGCCTTTCAAAATATCCAGCAATCTATGCAAACAAGTTTAAGCGTCAAGCACCAGGTTAGGTCGAATCAAGTCATAGACATAATCGAGGTCATCATTGAGTTGAAACTGATTGTTGATGATGCCACCAGCCATGTGAGAATGCCCACCTCCAAAGCCAATCCCTTTATCGTTCAGTGCCCTTCTAACTATCTTCGCTACATTGTTTTTAGAACATTCTGAACGAAGAGAAATAAAGGTTTTCTCATGACTCCTAGCAATGAGGACGACGATATCAAGCTCATCAACACTTAATAGAAAATCTCCTAATACACCGAGCATATTTTTAGGACAACCCTCAGGAAGCACCGCAAATGCTGCATTTTTTTCACGGCGCAAGTTAGTAAGCATTGAACTGAAAAGTTGCAATTCGTGGAACTCGACCTGATTACGACAAATCTTGTTGACCATGGTATTGCCTGCCCTCTCTTGAAGGTACAGCAGTGCTTTTAGATCAGCCGCTCCGACAGCCCGAGTAAAGTTAGCGGTATCAAAGCTCAAACCGACCAATAGTGCTGTTGCAACTTTTTGTGGCATCGGCAAAGAAAAATAGCGGTAATACTCGACCATCATAGTTGCTGTTGCGCCATAATTTGCTCGCACATCGGAGTACCATACAAAATCTGGAACTTTTACTTGGTGGTGATCAATCACTGCGACTTCTAAACCAGGAACGTCGGTAACATTCTTCTCACCAATACAGCCATCAACAACAATAACCTTGTCGTCTGGTTGTAGCTTCAAGTCTTTTGGCTCATAGATTGGAATCTCTAACCAATCGATTAGATTCCTCAGTGACACTCTATCGATGTAACCATGAAAGGTAATAAATGGGTGAAAACCTTTCTTTTTTAATAGGTAAGCTAGAGCGTACGCCGAAGACAACGCATCATGGTCTGGGAAGTCATGAGCTTGAACAATGATTCGTTTATTGCCTTTGAGTCTTTCTAGAAAGGTATCGAATTTTGAATTTGCCATAATCCAACTGCTGATAAAGCTCTAGCTTTGTAAGAAGCCAGAGCTAATGTGTTAATGGTTAACTCTTATGAATCAAACGGTACTCTGCACTCGATAAAATCGCTTCTTCAAGCGCATCGACACCTAACGTACTGTAACCATAAAAGTTTGGTTTGGCGCTCAATCGCAAAGACTGTACGCTCGTTACGACATCTTCGTCCATCGTTAACGAGTCAACGACGGCAGCAAGCAAATTCTTATTGCCTTTGGTCATTGGCGCAATAAATTCACTAACGCCACTGATTGAAGAATAGAGATAGCCGAATTCCCCACCGTTATTTTCTTCAATGTAATAATTGCCAGTTCTAGCGAACGATGCTCGAATTTCATTAACACTTTCAATGGTATTAAAAGGCTGATTGAAAAACTCTACACCACCTGCATGTTCTCGTGTTTCAGGTACAAAACCTTGATCAGGAAAGACAAGGTAAGCGACAATAGCGTTATCTCTAGTAATCGCAGACAGTATGAAATGATCATCTTGATAATATTTGATCACATCACCACTACTTGAACGTTTTATATATACTGGTGCGCCAAAAGTTTGATCCAAAGCTTCAGCGGATGAACGAATATATATTCTCTCTAGCTTTCTATGAGATGGAATATCTGTCATTTGAGAAAGACCAAAGTCGAACATCTTTTCCAATGCATCAAAGCTGTCATTAAAGCCACCCAAAGCAATAGAAATAACCGATACCAAACCAATGGTACGAGCTAGACCGCCTTTCTTTTGCTCTTCTAACAGAGACTCTTGTGTCTCTTGCAGTTCTTGTAATTCGTCTTGAATATCTTTAGAAATATCAGTTTTCTGTTCTTCAGACATTTTTAACCTTTGATCTCGTCAATTGTATCCATCAATGCATCTTTGCCGTCTTCAGCACGTTCCTGCACTCGCTCAAAAGCATCGGTGTCCATGATATCTTCAATTTCGTCGCTGTAATTAAGGCCTAGGTAAATACCAATAACGATGAAAAATAAAGCGAAAATCTTAAACATATTTAATCTCACCTCTTAAAAAAGTTAAAGCACATGCTTTTCGCAAGTGCTTCAAAAAGCTTTACTTATATAACGCAATACGGCTGTTCACTTTCTTCAAGTAATTTTTCGTTTCATCGTATGGCAACTTCGCGACCAAATGGTTGTACACCTCTTGTGGAGTCATCTTGTTGATCACTTTAGACGCTTTACCGATACTCGTTGACCGATCTTCGTTGAATGCCCGGGCAACATTACCAGCGCCAGTGTTATAAGCCGCAATCACACAGTACAAACGACTTTCATCATTCTCAATCTTGCGCAGATACTTACTATTTAGGATATCCAAATAAGCGGTACCGGTTTCAACATTGATGACAGGCTGATACAAGTCCGAGACCTTCATTGGCGCATCGATATTGCGAACTTGTTTGTTCACGTCATGCCCCGCACTGGTTGGTACTACTTGCATCAAACCAAACGCCGGTACGTGTGATTTAGCATCAGGGCGAAAAGCGGATTCAGAATGCATAATTGCCATAATCAATGCTGCATCTATTTCCCAGTTTTTACTCTCTTTCTCAGCCAATGCACTGTACTTGCCTGCGCGCGCTTTTAAGCTATTTTCAGGAAGCTTAACTTTATAGCTGATCACCTTCTTCGGCTGAATTGGAGCAGATGCTACTTCCACAACCGACTTTGTCTCTTCTGCTTTAGGTCTCAACTTCGCTGTTTTGTCCGTTACTTTTTCTTCTACTTTCGGCACTTCTTGAACAGGTGCTGTCTCTACCTTTGTGGCTTGTTGTAATTTTTCAGCGATGAACTCTGGTCGCTCTACCTTAATGCCATGTTTAACTCGCATGTCATCAAATAGCTTCGTTTGCGCTGCAATACGCTCTTGCGCTTTTGCCAGCAACGTCAATTTTTTGTTGTGAGCACGCTGGTAGATAAACGACTCAGGGATTCCGGTATCTGATTGAATTAGCCGCTCCGCCTGAACATCAAGTTCATTCATTTGGCTTTGGGTTTGTTTAATAACGAAGTCTTTCTCTTGCTGCTCTTTTTCCCAAGAGTACAAAACCTCGTGGTCTTGAGCTTTCAACCCAGATAGCTCTACAACTTGCCCTGCGACTTCTACCGGGATTTCTGTTACAAGAGCATTAATCTCTTCTGCACTGCTGTCTTTATCGACTAAAACAGAAACGGTCGCTGTATTATTTTCATAATCCACGGCGGTTTTAACTCGATCACCTTGCGAGTATTCAACTTGTTTTGTTTGAGAAGAAACCTCTCCATCACCCCATGTTTTAATAAGATCTGTGCGACGTTCATCAAGCTTCTTGGTGTATTCGTCACGCCATTGTTCATATTCATCCAAATACGCATTCACATAAGCATGGAACTCTTTCAGTTTTTCTTCTTGGGATTGACTGGCATTAATCACTGCATTGTTTAACTGCTGTTTTTGGTTATCTGACACCGCAAGCGTTGGGAAACTAATTGCCGCAGAGATTGCGATAGCTAACCCTGTTTTGGTGATCGTTTTATACATAACTAACTCCGAGATTGCATAGAAACAAAAGGCCACTCAATCGGCGGCCTTTTCACTTTAACTAATCCGTCATACCACGATTATTTTTTCAAAGCATCGAATGCCGCTGCAAGATCTGCTGCTGCTTTCTCGTTGTTGAATTGCTCCCAAAGTGCAGAATCTTCACCGCCAACTTCGTCGATAACCTTGTTCATGTTCGCATCATAAGCCGCTTGGTCCATACCAACGAGGACGTACAAGCCACCAGCAGGGCTAGCTTGACTTACAATGACACGGCTGTTTGTAAGCGTTTTGTTCACTACGGACTTAGTGATATTTTCAAACGTCTCTTTAACGTCTTCTGTTACTAACGTTAAACCTTCAGCAGAAGAGGTTGATGTTACGACCTCTGTCGCAGCCTGGAATAAGTTACTTACGTCAGTTTCGAATTCAGCGGCAAGGTTTACACGTGCATCATTTACAGCGATCTTGCGCATAACACTCATACCAGCCGCACTTTTCTTCGCGTAACCTTTCGCAGCAGCGGCCAGATCAGTAGGAATCACATCACAGATCCAACCTGGCGCTTCAACAGTAGGTGCATCAGGAAACGTACATTGTGCAAAATTCTGTGCTTGCTCAACCGTGATGTTGTTGCTTTGACAACCAGCAAGAGCGGTCACTAGTGATGTTGCAATTAGTAATTTTTTCATCTTCAATACTCTTAAAAGTCGAGTTAATCCAGGATGCATTCAAGATCAGTCCAGTGACATTTTTCTGGAACAATCTTACCCAGAGAACCCGCCTCAACTCTCTTTGCAGTCTCTTCATCTATCGATACCCAAGAATACTTTGGCGTAACTGCGTTGTGTTGGTTGTTTACTACGTGACCTTTGCCGATAGGAAAAATTTCAACGTCTCCCTCATTAGACTTCATGGCTTTGGAAAACAATACTTCTGCACCTGGTGTCACTTTTTTGTTAGTGCCCATATTGAGTTTAACCATGCTGCCGTGTTCGCACTGGCGAAGCTCTGATACTGGAGCGCTTGCGGCTAACAATTGCTTAAGATCGTAGGTATGTTCGACCGCTTCTGTAGCCGCTTTGTTTGCTAAACTTTGATACTGTCCGATGGAGATCGGGCATTCGGAATCGCTCTCTTCGACCGTAATTTGCTCATCACCTTTCATTTCAATCCGCTTGATTAAGCTCATACTTGGAACAGCTACCACTTTCGCTACTGCTTTTACGGTTACTTCAAACTTACACTCTGCTGGATAGTGTTTAACTTCCCCATCGTCTTTTTCACGTTCGCGCTCTTCTTTATATTTGTATGTAAGGTCAGATGCAGTAATTTCTGTGATCACAGCGATATCAGCAACAGAAGCTCCTTTAGTGTTATAACGACCACTTTGTTCGGCAAATACGATTTCTTTCTTAAGCTTATTTGCTAAGCTACGATCAACAAGCTCTGCGCCTGACGTAGATATTTGTGTTTCAAGCTCATTGCGCATAGAAGTAATGAGCTTAGTTTTCGCTTCGTCCTTAAAGGATATACTTGGTGAAAGAACGATCACTTTAATATCTTCTGTTGATGGAATTTCAACTTCTGATTTTTCTATTTCTACTCGTGTATCTGGGGTACAAACCTCAACTGCAGGACTAGCACAGCCAGCTAGAGTTGCAAGCACAGCAGTAGCCATCAACGTTTTTTTTAACATTATTTCTCCGAATATCATCAGTTAATTATATTTTCAGGTGGGGAAGCGAACTTATTATTTGATTAAGCCTAACGCTGTCCAAATCCCTTTTTCTTTTACTTGCTCATTTAAATGGCGAGCAGCGCCTTCATCCGCGTACTTAAAGCTTGTTACTGAATTACCCGTCGATATAATTTCACTACGAGAGATAGTTTTTGCTTTCATGTTGATCACTTTAACGTTTGAAATCAGTGTCGAAATAAACGCACCCCCCACTTTATTTCGTCGGCGTTCTGAATCAACGTGTAGTACGTGAGTTTGGTTTCTTCTCTTGGAAGTTGAGGTAGCAATATTAAATTCCGATAATTGCTTACCTAATAACTGTGTCGCTTTCTGTGAATTTCTATCATAAGAAAGACGGATATTAATTTGGCTGCTGATATTTTTATGAGTCGCTATAAGCTTATCGATAGAACGAGTGTCTACTTGATATCCTGACTCTAAAGGCGCAAGCATTGCCGTTCTCACCGAGACCTTATGCTGCAACTGGTAGGCACTGCGGTTGTCTAGCCACCATAACAATTTATCTTGATGCTCAAGCGCGACAAGTTTTGCTTCAGAGCTGCGGTTCATCTCTTTTATTTCACGAATCAATTGCTGCGTTACTAAGTTTTTTTTAACCCTAACCTCGACAAAAGCACCAAGTTCACTCTCTTCCATTTGCAGATATTCAATACCATTGAGGGTTAGTGATTCGGTTTTTGTATTTACTTTGTTATCTACTAGGCTATTTGAAAACCCAGCACCATTCGTTTCACGCGCGGTTTCTCGCATGTAAAAAGAAGATTCAACTTGAGTCCAAAGCTTTTCATTGATGTTATTGACCGCAATCTTTTTTGCGTGAGACAAGGTCCTTGCCTGTGCCACTGCATAAATACACTCATTAGTGTCTACTTGAGGTTTTAAATACCAAGCTGGTTTAGTTGATTGGCAACCAGTAGTAAATAAAAGTCCGACAACCACGGAGAATAATAGAAGTTTTTTATATTTGAAAACATATGGCACTAAGGTCTAATAAATTTCCCGGCATGTTATAGCGTCATTAAATAACATTCAAATCGCCACATTGAGAGAGTGGTCTATTTTTATTCATAAAATGTACACTATTTAAATAATCATCGATTCACCAACATCAGTCAGGTGAGGTAAATGACAAGATAAATAGCATAACCGTATGATATAAAAAGATTTATATCTCATTCAAAAACACAAAAAAACCGTAAAATTTAATTAATTTTATTAATTTTATTTTCAAAAAATTCGATAAGAATAAAGGGGAACGTCAAAAACGTTCAAAAAACAAACTAACCTTTCTCATTTATAATATAAAACTTCACTGCTAAATTTAGTGAGTTCTAAAAAAATTATTATTAGAACAATTAGATTGTGGCTATTATTTGGACAGAGGGGAATATTGAACACCACGAATAGAAAACCAAAACGATTGTAGACCTGAAATCTGTGCTATTTCACAAGATGAGAGTAAAATTCAATCGGGAAGAGATAGGTGGTGTTGAAGCATGAAGTTCAATTCCTTAATTTAAGGCATCTATTGATATAAAATTTAATAAGAAATGGATGGGATAATGAAAGGTATGGTCGTATTTGAGGGGTTTATAACAAGACAATTAATAGCTCACTCAATCGAGCAAGCTACCAGGAATTGTCTGTAGTCAATGGCAAGTAAAGCTTAGGTAGTCGTCACATTCCGACGAAGAAACTAATCACCAATGCATTGATTAAATCGACAAAGAAACCACATACTAATGGAACCACAATGAAAGCTTGTGGGCTTGCACCATAACGATGCGTCACGGCCGTCATGTTCACAATCGCTGTAGCGGTCGAACCTAATGTAATACCACCGAAGCCTGAACATATCACCACGGAGTCATAGTTTCGTCCCATCATGTAGTAGACCACAAACATGGTAAATAACAGGGACAGTAGAATCTGAATACTCATGATCACCGAGATATAGCCAAATAACCCATCAAGATCCCAGATGCGAAGACCCATCAACGCCATCGTCAGGAACATCCCCAAACAAATGTCAGAAATCATCGCTAAGCCTTTTCGGCCTTGGGCTATTTTCTCTTGTGTTCGACGCTTCGTAAACAATGCACGGCCAATATTCCCTATAAAAATACCAGCGATTAAGCAGCTTACGAACAATGGAAGTTTTAACCCCATTGAGTCGATAATTTCACTGATGCTGTAACCAAGCATCAGAGTGAGGTTTAAAAGTAACCATGCCCACAGCACACCGTAATGACTTAACTCAGTGCGTGTTTCGCTTTCTTGGTACGCACCAACCGTCACGTCTTCTTCATTAGACGGGCTGATTTTGTGTTTATTAAGTAAGTAATTTGCAATTGGACCACCAATCACACACGCTGCAATCAAGCCAACCGTGTTTGACGCCACACCGAGCTCTAGCGCGTTCGAAATGCCAAACTCTTCCACGAACATTGGTGCCCACGCCAACGTTGTGCCTACACCGCCGATTAAGCTCACAGAGCCAGATAACAAGCCAGCTTTGGGATCCATTCCAAAGCCCGAAGCTACCGCCATCCCAACCACGTTTTGCAACACGATAAAGACAGCAGCAAGAAACAATAGAATGAACAACGGTCGCCCACCCTTAATCAGTGTTTTAATATCCGCTTGGAGTCCGATGCCAGCAAAAAAGTAGAGCAGTAAAAAATCTCTGACATCTAGGCTAAAAGTGATTTGAATTTCAAATAGGTAATAAAGCGCGGCAACGGTAGCAGCACAAACAAAGCCACCAATAACCGGTTCCGGTAGAGAATACTTCCTTAATACTTCAGATCGCTCAATCAAACCTTTACCAATAAACAGTAATGAGATCGCGATAGTAAAGGAGAGCAATGGAGAAACGAGGGTTTCCGTCATGAGGAGATAGATTCCTAATAGTTAAGATTATTCATAATGTTGCTTACCCTTAATCATCTAGAACCAGACCAAAAAATCAAGCTTTTATCGGTTACAAAAGCAACTAATATGGATCAATTTGCGTAGACATAAATAGAGTAAATAACGATAAAGAAATGATTAAAGGAACTGATACTAGAGATAGAGTAGATGAGGTGAAATATAGGGGGCTCTAAAACGAGAAAACCCCAGCATTTCTGCTAGGGTTTTGAATAGTGGTGGAAGGATGGGGATTTGAACCCCAGATACGCTATAAACGTATACTCGCTTTCCAGGCGAGCGCCTTAAGCCACTCAGCCATCCTTCCACAAATTTTGTGTTGAGCTTGTTACTCAACGAGGCGCTACTTTATTGATTCTGCTTGCTTTGGTCAAGGGGCATTATCAAAAAAAGTGCCTTTTTCAGTTTGTTCGATTATAAATTAACTCATTAGATCAAAAACAAACCAAATTTCATAATATCGAGGGGCTTACGCTTGCTGATAATAGCCAGGAACTCTAAACCATTTACGGCACATATCTAGGAAGTAACCGTAAAGCACGCCCATACCACATGAGATAACTGCATTACTGGTCACGGCTGTTACGATCTGATCAGTTGAAGCGCCTACTGCAAGTAAAATACCGGCGTATACAGGTGACTGGAATAACACGTAAGCCATCAAATCAGACAGGTTTTTCATCGGGGTACTTTGTGAAAGCTTTGCACCATTGCGCAAGAACCAATCACGAAAAACACCATAAGGCCAAGCGATAGCAATGTTTACCGGAATAGATAACGTTCGAGAAGCAAGAGATTGCTCAAACGTCATACCTGAAATAAACACTTCTACGATCATCCCTGAGATAAAACAGAAAACTACCATAGCAAATGTATCCGCTGCTGCATTACGAATACAAAATGGACCACGAGACTTCATTAACAACAAACCTAAAATATATCACTGCTTAAGTAGTGATTTAGTAACATATAAACAAGGTGTATTTACACCCTACCAGATAATATCGCTATTAAAACACAAGATAAGCAGTCATACATTCCAAATTAAAAATCAAGTTGTAAATTAACAACCAAAAACCAGTTAAAAAGCAGTCACTTCAACCAATAAATCGCATCAAGGTCAAATAATGGCCAATTCGTTGTTTACTTTCTGTAATTAAACAACACTTAGGCCATAGGTAAGTTAACAGTAATAATGTTAATGACACCTTGGGTAGGAGGCGCCCCAAGAGAAACTTGTTCTAGGGCTTTATCAACTTGAGATGTAAGTTCAGCATTGTTCATCGGGACAATATGAGCACGTAGGGTTTCCAAGGCAAACTGAATCAGCTCAAGGTTATTATCTTCTAGCGCCACATACAGCGTTACTAGTAGCTCTTCAGTGTTGTCTTTATTTCGCAGGTCGGGTTTAGGTAGCGAACGACTTTGACTCTTCTGCCCGTGTGGATGTGTGTTCTGCAGGTTTACATTACTACTTACTGTTTTATGACGAAATTCATCACTTATCGCATCCTCATGGCTTTCATCGTCATGAAATTGGTAAAGCTTGTTCGAGTAACGGAATAAAGCGTCGTCGAGCTCACGTTCATCAATCGGTTTAGCAATAATGTAATCCACACCAGCACCGAGCATACGCTCGCGTGTCTCTTTAAATACATCAGCAGTACAACCAAATATCAAAACTGATGACACATCGCCAATTAAGGCACGAATCGCTGTTGTTGATTCAACGCCGTCCATCACAGGCATATGATTATCCATCAACACCAAATCAAAATGCTCAGCGACGACGGCTTGTATGGCAAGCTCACCATTTTCGACGCTTTTACAGGTGAACCCTTTGCTGCTCATGAAGGTCTCAATGATGACGGTATTGGTTCGGTTATCTTCTACAATCAGCACTTTCAAGCCAGAATAATCCAACTTCTTATGTGGCAAGCTCTCAATCTCTCCAGGCTGACAAGGTTGTATCTTCAATCGAACATCGAAGCTTGTACCTATGCCCTCTTCACTGGTAACAGTAATACTGCCATCCATGAGCTGAGCAATTTTCTTCACAATCGCCAAGCCAAGGCCAGTACCGCCAAAGCGTCTTGTGGTCGACGACTCGGCTTGTTCAAAAGGCTTGAAAATACGCTTTTGGGCTTCTTTAGAAATACCAATGCCAGTATCACGCACTCGAATACTGAGGTAGGTGTCACTCCCTTCTACAATTTCTTTCAGGTATACCTCAACAAAGCCTCTGGAAGTGAACTTCACGGCGTTGTTCAGTAGATTAAACAAGATTTGGCGCAGGCGAGCTTTGTCCGAGAAGTACCAACGGCCAGAAGGCACCTCAGAGTACACCTTAAATTGAAGCCCCTTTTCGGAAGACAATGTGAAGTAAACGCTGTTGATACTGCCAATGATGGAATCAAGCGGGAAACGAGTTTCATCGAGATCCAATCGACCTTGTTCAATCTTTGAAAAATCCAAGATCTCATTGAGCAAAGTCATCATGTGATCGCCAGACTCATACAGGCTCTTAAGGTGTTTCTCTTGCTCTGTATTTAAAGGGGTTTTTAATAGGATCTGAGCGGTTCCCAATACACCATTCATTGGAGTTCGAATTTCATGTGACAGAGTTGCAAGGAAAGCAGTTTTAGCATTGGTTGATGCTTGAGCTTTAACCTTTTCAGCTTCAAGGTAGATGGTCTTTTCGTTGAAGGTTTTAATCAAATGACCGATTTCATCTTGACTTGAGTAGTCAACATCAATGATCTCACCCGCTTTAGAACCATCGACTTTGGCTGCAATAGTTGTGATAGGGCTAATTAAATAGCGGTTCAACAAGTAATAACCTGCCATTACACACAATAACAACAGAGGTACAATACCGCCTTCAATACTCATTACCTGACGAAATACCTCATCTGATACCAGTAATTTTGAATTGACGACATCCACTTGCCAACCGAATTCACCAAACTGGTTATTGCTGATGTAAATCCCTTCAACAAGATTGAAATTGTGGGAAACCAATACTTGGTTAAGTTTATCTCTTAACGTAATACCAAGGTCATACTCTTCCGCATGGTTCTTAATAAAGCCTAATAACTCCTCAAGAGAGAGATCTACCGTCGCAACGCCAGCAAAGGTACCATCATAATAATAAGGTGATGAGGCTGTGATCATTCGAACATGAGTGTATGGATCGATATACACATCACTCCACGAGATGGTTCCTTGATCTTTGTTAATGACAGAGGTGTACCAATACTCTTGGTGATAAGGGACGTTTTTAGGGTTGTTATAAGAAAACAACTGGTCAATCTTGCCATCGTCGGCTTTGTTGAAAAAATAGCTGTTAAGCAGCTTCTTAGAATCCAACACGTAAGGTTCTGGCCAGATGCCAGCGCTGACGATCGTGTCATCACTCGCCGCCAACATCGATTTAAATAGCGGAATAACATCATCACCATTGCGATGTGCTTGAGCAAAGCCAACCAAGCTATCAACAAAGCCTCGAGAACTGCTGAGTGGCTCTGTAATCAAGGCAGATAAAAGTTGCGTACGCAAGTCGAGGTTTTGTTGTAATTTGGCGCGCACAGGGGATTCTACGACGTAATACGTCACACTACCGACAATCGCAATAAACATCGCAAGGTATAATCCAAGCGCTACCATGCTTTTTTTCTTTAAAGATGACCGTATCTGCATAATTTTTTGTTGTTTTCTTTTCTATTAAACCTAGTGTTTATCACCAATGACATCAAGCCTTTTTAGATTGAAGCTTGATTGGCACAAGTTCATTGGTACTATAAGCGCAAATATGTTCCCTTTTACGGTACCTCACTTTGACCTTACAAGATATTCTTGCGCTTCCAGAGTTGGAAGGAAAGCTAATCACAGAACACAAAACCATGGGATTTGTCACGGCAATGGCAGCCGCCCCTAATGTGTTAACACCGCATGAGTGGCTACCGTTCCTTTGGGGTGGCGAAGAAGTCGCTCCATTTACGGATGGTGAACAACTTGAAAGCTACATTGAAGTTATCATCACGCTTTGGAATAGAACACGTCCTGAGCTAATCGAAGGTACTTGGGTTTGGCCTGAAGCTTGCCAATTGGATGATGCAGAAGTAGTGAACACTGCGGCTCGAGATTTCTGTGAAGGCTTACTTCAAGGCTGGCAGATTGCCCGTGACGATTGGGAAACTCTGATGCCTGAAGATAGCGAAGACAACGCGCTAGTCGGCGGCGTACTACTGTCACTAAGCATGTTGTACGATCCAGAAACTTCAATTGCAACGCTTGCGGAGCAAGGTATTGAAGGCCTAGAGCAATTTGAAGAGATATTTAACGCAGTTCCTGTCATGCTTTGCGGGTTAACTCAGCGCGGTATCGCATTGGCTGAAGCTCAATAATATCGACTAATTAGATAGCAAAAAGGCCTCTCAACGAGGCCTTTTTTAGTTTGAATGTCCCGTCCTGAAATGTGTTTACACATTGAGGACGAATTATGACTACTTCAAATAATACCTACGTTAAGCGCACTCAGCGTGATTACACACTAGGCTTTAAATTACAGGTCGTCGCCGCTGTAGA
>NZ_CAWQUW010000020.1:0-58178 GCF_963898195.1 Vibrio sp. L3-7
TTAGAATACCGGCCTGTCACGCCGGGGGTCGCGGGTTCGAGTCCCGTCCACTCCGCCACTTATTAGAAAAGCCCTGCTAGAAATAGCAGGGCTTTTTTACATCTCAAGAAAAGTGTTTTGTTTTTTGGCTGAATGAGTTCCATAGAGATGTTGTCCTCATTTATCGGCCCTGCATGAAACGCTCCCGCTATACCGGAACATATTAGAAAGCCTAGTCTGTCGACTAGGCTTTCGTCGTTTCTGGGGTATGAGTTTTAACTCTTGGTTTTGGCTTCCGTAAAAGTTTGTTTTTGCTAGTAATCGTTGAATCAACGATTGATTAGAAAGCTGTGCTAGCAATAGTAGGGCTTTGCGTTTGTGGGCTCTAACATGACAAATTGATTTTAATAAATAAGTTAGCAGGAGTTTTCTAATTGGCTGCGGCTTCTTAATTACTTTTATGAGAGATGATTAAACCTCGTTTTAAACTTCGGAGTTTTGTTGTGTCTCAGTACTGATTTCGTCTAGATTTTGAAACTCCGCTGCTATTCATTCACTTCTTCAACCTTGAATTAATAGGTTGGTTACGGAGGTAGGTCGGATTTACGTGCTCCAATGCTTTGAGGTACATTACTGAAATGTAACTTTCATCTAATGATTCCAGTTCCTAAGCCCACTGAAATTTAGATCTAATACAACTACTGCGAAACGTTCTTTCTTTCGGTACAAATCCAACCAAATTATCTGATCGTTATTTCTTCAAAAATCTATATAAAGGTTGTCAGCCAGCTCAAATGGATTCTAAACAACTTGTTTTATAATTTGCTAAAACTTACATACGGATAGGCCTAAAGTATCTCTCAGTGTTTTTTAGGAAACCTTACGGGTGATTTCATGAAGGTTTAACCTCGCGACTTAAACCAGTACTTTAGAGCATTAATAGTATTTGAAAGCCAATGATCAAGATGTGTTCGTTATGGATTGTTCCGGCTGGGTAGGTCTTATTAAAAATGGACGGTGCTTCGGTCAGTAATAAGCTGGCTGTGGAGAAGGGGTTTGGATGGAAGACTTTTACTATCCCCCCTAGTGTTTGCTTATTAGTACTTAGCAAGTTATCTATGGTAAACAGTAGATACAAAAAAGCCGATGCTAGGCATCGGCTTCGTGTTAGCTCTATTAGCTTAAGCTGGTTGAACTAAGGCAAGAGCTTTACGAGAAACCTCATGGGCGGCTTTCGTTAAGTTTTGCTTTTCTAAAGCATCAGATAGGTATCCATAATCTGAAACATTAGAGCGCAGTGCCAATGCTTTTTCAAAGTGACTTTGTGCTTCTGCCCACTTCTGTTCTCTTAGATAGAACTGAGCCAATGCGCTGTGTGCTTCGGCATTGCTATTATCTTTACTGATCGCACGTTCTAGCATCACGATAACGGGGTGATGGTCGGCCAGGTTAAGCTCTGGAAGTAGCATATAAAGCTCATTGGAACCATTCTTAGCAATGTTCTCTTTAATCACAGTGAAGGCTTCAGAGTCAGCTTTACGAGCTATCAGTTGTTTAACAAAACATGACACCAAGTGTGAGCTTTGTTTCTGTTTTCTAGAAAGCTTATTCCAATGGCTTATTAAACCTTCGCTACCTTGCTGCTGTGCGACATCGTGAAGTAAACCGCATTGAGCTTTTTGTTCTAACTCAACTTGTTCTGCCGCCGTTAATAGTTTGTTTTTAGCGAGCTTTGGCGTTAACTCTAACAGTGGCTGCCAGAGTTTAAGCTGCATGTAGGTTGCTTTAAGTAGACCAAGTACAGCTGTGTTATTTGGGTATGAACCTTTTAGATTTGAAAGCGTGTCGAAGGCCGCTTCGTAGTTTGATTCACTAATTTGTTGCTTAGCTTTCGTCAACTCGACAGCAAGCTGAGAGTCTTCTTGTTGACTCGCTAGCTCAATGTATTTATCACGTTCGCTTGTATTCCCTTGCTCGTGGGCAGCTTGAGAAGCGACTAAATAACAAAGTAAAGGCATGTCGTGGTGGTTAGCCCAACGAGTAACCTTTTTCTCTGCACCTTTCCAGTCACCTTCAAGAAGCTTGATGATACCTTCATTGGTATAACGACGAGAGCGCTTTAGCTTGCGTACACTGAACCAGTTCCAAGTTGTTGAACTTGCGTTAATCAGTTTTTTAAAGAGGTACTCTAAGCCGAATAAGGCAGCCAAAAGAGCAATGACAAAAATAACCAGAGTCGTCACACTCATCTCGATAGTCTTATTGGCAATCGAGATCAGTACATAACCTTGTTGACCTGAGAACTGGGTACCGACAAACAGGCCCGCCCCAAGTACGAGAAAAAGAAAAATCCAACGAATCATTATTTTTCCTCCGTGGTCATAACAGTTACTTCACGACGTAGACGTTCGCGTATCACATCTGACAACTCGTTTTGAGACTCAAGTTTTACAGGGTATTTCACAGAGATATTCTGCTCGCTTAACTGTTTGATGGCCTTCTCAAACTCGATGACTGATTTGTTGTCTTGGTTTAAGTAAGCAGCCGACCATTCGTTTGCTGTTTTAAGAGCCGCGTTATAAACATCACCTTGTTCTTTGTAGACAGCGCGAATAGCGGTCTCGAGCTTACCTTTGATATTTTCGCGTAGGTAGAAATGCTGCTCTGGAGACAGTAGCGGTATTACTTCACCATCACGGCTACGGAAAGTAATAAAGTTTTCTGAGAAACCTTTCATTGATGTCATCAGGTTGTTTTGCCAATCATTAATATCTTCTGAGACAGCTTTTTTCTCAACAACTGCCGCTTCAGGCAAGATTGCATTAGCAAGTGGTAGGTTGTCGACTTGTTGTTGAAGGCTTGTGATTCGCAATACTAGCCCATCACGATCGAGCAGAGGGATAGTGCGAAGCTTAGTAATGTCATTAGTCATCGATTGACGAAGAGATACTAAGCTAGGGTCATTTAATGCTGCGATACGCTGATCGGCACTTTCCATTAGCTTCGTTGCGCTAACGGCATCATGTTCAAGGAATAACTTACGACCAGCAAGTTTCACAAGGTAATCGGCTTCGGCAAGCAGCCAGTCATTAGGACGACGGCCTTTAACATCAGCAACTGCTAACTGTAGGCTTTGAATACTCTTTTGTTGTTGAGATTGTACTACCTGAGTTTTCTCTACGGCATGCGATGCTTCTTGGATAGTCTCTTGTTTGATCGTCTGTAGGTCTTTGTTTACGGCAGACTGAGTATTTTGCAGTTGAGCTTGTAGGGCTGCGATTTGCGCTGAGTATTCAGCACTCTTTTGCTGCATTTGAAATGCGATACCGCCGCTGAAAATAATGGAAATAGCGATCGCAATAGCGCCTAGTTTGACACCGCGTTTTCCTTGCTTCTCAGCTTTCTCTATCTGTTCTGCTTGGGATTTATCATTTTGAGCTACATCTGACGTTGAGGAATCAAGCTTATCTTCTGGCTGTTTTGTTGCTTTAGATTCAACTTTTTCGTTCTCAATGACTACTGGCTGAGTTTCTGGTTTCTGTTCAGGTTCAATATGCTCGTTATTTTTTTTGCTTGTCATGCTTATTTCCTGTTTCTAGCTAAGGCTGGAGAGCAGCCAGTAATATTTGGTTCGCAGCACTTTGAGTATTGGTCACGTTGGAGAAACCGAGCTGTTGAGCTCGATCTGCAATGCGTTGGCTTGGGACAAATAGTTGTCTTGTTGAAAGCCAAGCCAAATACTCATCAGGGGTAATTGAGCAGAGATACTCCAATTGTTCCTGACTAGTGATGACAACTTTGGATGTTTTTCTGTTTATCCATGTTTGATAGGTATTGTGGTCGCAAATGGGAATATATTCTCTACGGTAGGTCTCACAATAAGAGACTTGTGCGCCTCGGTTGAGTAAAGAATCTCTAATAAGCTCACGCCCACCATTACCACGCAGTATCAAGATGAATTTATTATTTACACCATTAAGTTCAGTAAGTTTAAGAAGATGTTCACTATCACTAACTTGAGGGTAGTTTACTTTTTGTTTACAGACTTTGCTTAAAACGTGCGCAGTTTTTTGACCAACGCCAAGATAAAGCGGCGAAGATGGCCAAATAGATGAAGTTTTTGAAAGGATGTTTTGGGCAGCTGTCACGGCATGGTGACTGACTGCGATGATGATATCGCTGTGACTAAGCTGGGCACTTAAATCCGATAAGAGTGGATTATCAACGATACGAATCAGCGGATGATGGATTGCTTGAATCCCTTCATCCGCTAGTTGTTGGCAAAGCGATTGTCCCTCTGAACCGGGACGAGTTACCAACACTGTCATGGCTATTCTTGGTCTGCGTATAGCTTGGTTAAGATTTCTCTCGCACCGTCATCCAACAGTTGGTTTGCCAGAGTAACACCGAGTGTTTCAGCATCTTTACGAGAGCCAGAGATCTCGCCGCGAACCATTTTAGAACCGTCTGGTTCACCGACAAGAGCACGCAACCAGATGTTGTCGCCGTCTAATAGTGAGTAGCTACCGATAGGAACCTGACAGCCACCTTCCAGAGTTAGGTTCATAGCACGCTCGCATAGCACGCGATCGGCTGTGTCTTTGTGGTTCAGTGGCTCAAGAAGCTTAATCAGACGCTCATCATCAAGACGGCATTCAATACCTACCGCGCCTTGGCCTACAGCAGGTAGAGACTGTTCTGGTTCGATGAAACTACGAATACGCTCTTCCAGTTCCAGACGTTTCAGGCCCGCCGCCGCGAGTACGATAGCGTCATATTGGCCATTATCTAGTTTGCCCAGACGAGTGCCAACGTTGCCACGAAGCTCTTTAATGATTAAATCAGGGCGATATTCCAATAGCTGGCATTGACGACGTAGGCTACATGTACCAACGACAGCACCTTGTGGTAGCTCGTCGATGTTGTTGTAAGTATTTGATACGAAAGCATCACGAGGATCTTCGCGCTCACAAATAGTCACCAGACCTAGACCTTCAGGGAAGTCTACAGGCACATCTTTCATAGAGTGAACAGCGAGGTCAGCACGACCTTCTAGCATCGCCACTTCGAGTTCTTTAACGAACAATCCTTTACCACCAACTTTAGCTAGCGGCGTATCAAGGATGATGTCACCTTTGGTCACCATAGTTACCAACTCAACCTCTAAACCAGGGTGAGCAGCTTGAAGTGCATCCCTTACAAAGTATGCCTGCCAAAGGGCAAGAGGGCTTTTTCTGGTAGCGATACGGATTGGTGCTGAATTTGTCATGGTGTTTCCGATATAGGTTCTGTAATAGCTTAATCCTACCATTGTGAAGCGAAAATTCTTACTGTTTGATCATTCCATGCTTTGATAGCTGAGGGATTTTCATGAGTTCACCAAAATAGTGTGATTGGTATCTCATTTGAAACATGGGCTATTATTAGTAATAGCCAATAAATAGGACACTACGGCGCCGTAAGTTTAACTTTTTGTCATGAAGGAATTGGCCAGTATGACGGGTTCCTTTGCTTTACCATTAAGGGTAAAAGTGTTAAATTGATCACGTTTTGTTGCTGCTTTCGTTCAGTAACTAAACAGAAGTGCATTTAATCTCAAACCAAGGACTTACCTTGCAGGCTTACACTCAGACTTTGATTCAACGATTAGACAATCTAAATCAGCAGCGCATTGATCGTGCGTTGGCGTTGATGAATGTCCAAGGTCAGCGAGTTTTTAACCTTATTCCTGCACTGCTTCATTTCAATCACCCCATGATGCCTGGTTATTACGACCAGCAAGTTCCTTTTGGAATTCGTAGCTTCACGTTTAACTCATTCCAAAAGCAATTTGTCTCTGATACTGAATTAACACTTGGTGGCAAGCTGACCGAAGCGGCTGAACCAGCGATCCTTGGTCTTTACACCATGGGTAGCACTTCTTCTATTGGTCAAAGCACCTCAAGTGATCTCGATATCTGGGTTTGTGTTTCTCCAGATATGGACGGTGCATCGCGCGATAGCCTGACTAACAAATGTTTGCTTATTACCGATTGGGCGGAAACCTTAGGGGTTGAAGCAAACTTCTTCTTAATGGATGGAGAGCGTTTTCGTTCAAATCATTCTGAAGAGATGACTGGCGATAACTGTGGTTCTTCACAACATTTGCTATTACTTGATGAGTTTTATCGCTCTGCAGTTCGTTTGGCTGGCCAGCGTTTGTTATGGCAGATCATTCCACCAGAAATGGAGGAGTGTTATGACCAATATGTTCATGGGTTATGTCAGGATGGTTATCTTGATTGCTCGCAGTGGATCGATTTCGGTAAGCTGAATAGTATTCCCGCTGAAGAGTACTTCGGTTCAAACTTATGGCAGCTTTATAAAAGTATCGACTCGCCGTATAAATCGGTTTTGAAGGCGATCCTGCTAGAAGCTTATTCATGGGAATACCCAAATACCCAACTGCTTAGCATTGATACCAAGCGTCGTTTTTTTGCAGACGAACCTGATCTGTATGGTATGGATAGCTACTATCTTATGCTTGAGAAAGTAACGCGCTATCTAGAACGTATTAATGATCATACTCGTTTGGATTTAGTGAGACGCTGTTTCTATCTTAAGACCCATGAGAAGTTGTCTCGTGAGGCGGGTATTGGCTCTGTTGCATGGCGTCGTGAAGCCTTGACCGAGATGACCAAATCTTGGAATTGGGGACATGAAACTATTGCTGAGCTCGATAACCGTCGTAACTGGAAGGTTGAGCAGGTTAAAGTGGTGCATCATGCACTGCTTGACGCTTTGATGCTGAGTTATCGTAATCTGATTCAATTTGCACGTCGCAATGATATTACCTCGGCAATTAGCCCACAAGATATCAGTATCTTGGCTCGTAAGCTTTATGCAGCGTTTGAAGTCTTGCCTGGTAAAGTGACCTTATTGAATCCTCAAATCTCCCCGGATCTGCATGAACCGGATTTGAGCTTTATTGAGGTTCGACAAGGGCAGGCAAACAAGCCGGGTTGGTACTTATATAAACAACCACTGATCGCCCACCGCATTCTGGGTCAGCCATCCCTTGAGCACCATGAGTACTTGAGTAAGTTGGTTGCTTGGTCATTCTTTAATGGTTTGATTACAGAGTCGACTCGTTTGCACTCTGTCGTTCGTGATGCCCAGATTGATATCGATAAGTTCTATCAAATGGTTAGCGATCTGCGTAATACCTTCTCTTTGCGTAAGCGCCGCCCGAGTATGCAAGCACTCGCAAGCCCATGTGAGATAAGCCAATTGGCGATGTTCATAAACTTTGAAAGTGACCCGACTTCTGAACTGAGTCCTCGTGAATTGAAGGTTGATCTTAAGAATGCTGATATCTTCAGTTTTGGTGAAGAAGGTAAGAGTTTAGTTGGGAGTGTCGATCTGGTTTATCGTAACTCTTGGCATGAAGTACGTACGCTTCATTTTCAAGGTGATACGGCAATGTTGGACGCTCTCAAAACGGTACTTGGTAAAATGCACCAAGATGCTTTACCGCCAGAATCAGTCGATGTGTTTTGTTACAGCAAAAATCTACGCGGTGTAATGCGTAATATGGTGTACCAACTATTGGCTGAATGCATCGATTTACGACTAAAACCGATTGAACCTGAAAAGCGTCGTCGCTTTAAGGCTATCCGTTTAGCGAACAAGATGTTTGGTCTGTTCTTTGAGCGTCGTGGTGTTTCGGTGCAGATGTTGGAAAACTCGGTTGATTTCTACCGTAGTATTTCAACCAATAAGTTAAAGGGTTCACCTTTACAGATGTTGGATAAAGAGCAGGAGTATCAACTACCAGATGTGGTCGATGGTTTTGCAAGTGAAGGTTTGATCCAGTTCTTCTTTGAAGATACGGATAAAGGTTTCAATATTTATGTATTGGATGAATCGAATCAAGTTGAGGTGTATCACCAGTACAGTGGTGAAAAAGATGAGATGATCGCGAGCGTGAATTCTTTTTACACTTCCGTAAAAGATGAGTCGAAAGTGTCCTCTAGGTTGATTAATTTCAATCTACCTCAGTACTATCAAATTGTTCATCCGGAAGAAGGCAACTCGTACGTTGTGCCTTACCGCAATGATGCAACCTTATCTTCTCGTAACTCGAAGATCGTAAATATCTAGGTTTCTCTAAGCAGGTCGAAATTAAAAAAGGAGTGATTGATTCACTCCTTTTTCGTTTTTCTTACAAATGATTAGACCCAATTGATCTCTTCACCTGCGTGCTTAACGCATTCTTCTTTCACCATCTCAAACAGCTCCATGCCCGTCTTTGAACATGTCCATTTGTCATCCACTAGCTTGAAGTGAAAGCCGCCAGATTTAGAGGCTAACCATATCTCACGCATTGGTTCTTGGCGGTTGATGATAATTTGGCTGCGGTTTTCAAACTCCAGCGTCATCACGTTGCCAGTCACTTCGTAATCAACATCAGCCTCTGAATCATCGATAGCTTCTTCGATGTTTTGCATCTGTATATCGACCAGTTGATGAAATTCAGTATCGTTCATCCTTTCTATCCTATTGCTTTTCCTGAGTGTGGTGCGATTATAGGGGGCATTGAGTTAATAATCACGATATGCAAAATGAAAAAATTAATTACCGCTCTGTTTATGGTGTCCGTTATTGGACTTTCTGGTTGTGGTCAAACAGGTCCGTTGTACGATCCTGATGAAGTACAGCAAACTGAACAATCAGAATAAGTGAAAACACGCAGAAATCGTTATTTATAAGGGATAAGAACTTTGGATTACTTCAACTATCAGGAAGATGGCCAGCTTTGGGCTGAGGACGTCGCACTTTCACAACTAGCAGAGCAATATGGTACACCGCTGTATGTATATTCTCGTGCAACATTAGAACGCCACTGGAATGCGTTTGATTCATCGGTTGGTGAGCATCCACACTTGGTGTGTTATGCCGTTAAAGCTAACTCGAACCTTGGTGTATTGAATACGTTGGCTCGCTTGGGCTCAGGGTTTGATATCGTTTCTGGCGGTGAGTTAGAGCGTGTGGTTGCTGCGGGTGGCGATCCGGCTAAAGTTGTGTTCTCTGGTGTAGGCAAGACAGCCTCTGAAATGAAGCGTGCGCTTGAGTTGAACATTAAGTGCTTCAACGTAGAGTCTGAGCCAGAACTAGAGCGGCTGAATAAAGTGGCAGGTGAGCTAGGTGTTAAAGCGCCGATTTCACTGCGCATTAACCCAGATGTTGATGCTAACACTCACCCTTATATATCTACAGGCTTGCGTGATAACAAATTTGGTATTGCGTTCGATCGTGCACCTGCAGTCTATGCCTTTGCACAAACACTCGATAACTTGTCTATCCATGGTATTGATTGCCACATAGGTTCTCAGTTAACGAATATCGAACCTTTCATTGATGCTACAGACCGCCTACTTGCTCTAATCGATCAATTACGAGCTAACGGTATCAACATCAAGCACCTTGATGTCGGTGGTGGTTTGGGTGTGGTTTATCGTGATGAGTTACCACCACAACCTTCAGATTACGCGAAAGCCTTATTGGCTCGCTTAGGTAATCATTCTGATCTAGAGCTGATTTTCGAGCCTGGAAGAGCGATCGCTGCTAACGCTGGTGTATTATTAACAAAAGTTGAGTTCCTAAAGCCAACAGAGCATAAGAACTTTGCCATCATAGATGCAGCAATGAATGATCTGATGCGCCCGGCACTTTACCAAGCTTGGCAAGATATTGTGCCAGTGAGCCCGCGTCAGGGTGAAGCCGTGACTTACGACTTGGTTGGCCCTATCTGTGAGACGGGTGACTTCTTAGGTAAAGATCGTGACCTTGTTCTTGAAGAAGGCGATCTACTGGCCGTTCGTTCTGCTGGTGCTTATGGCTTCGCTATGTCATCTAACTACAACACTCGTTCGCGTGCGGCTGAAGTGATGGTTGATGGCGATAAAACTCACTTGGTTCGTCAGCGTGAAGAGCTTACGAGTCTGTGGGAACTTGAAAACATTCTTCCGGAGTAATTTTAAGCGTTATGCACTTCCACTTTTCTAAAATGCATGGTTTGGGCAATGATTTCATGGTCGTGGACTGCATTACTCAAAATATTTTCTTTTCTCCAGATTTGATCCGTCGTTTGGCGGATCGTCACACTGGTGTGGGCTTTGATCAACTACTTGTGGTTGAGGCTCCCTATGATCCAGAAACTGATTTCCATTACCGCATATTCAATGCGGATGGCAGTGAAGTGGAACAGTGTGGTAATGGTGCTCGTTGTTTTGCACGATTCGTTCGCATGAAAGGCTTAACGAATAAGTACAGCATCAATGTGAGCACCAAGAAAGGAAAAATGGTTCTCAAGATTGAAGACAATGACCAGATCACTGTGAACATGGGTATTCCTGAGTTCGAACCAGGCAAAATTCCATTCAAGGCAAAGCAGCCAGAGAAGACGTATATCCTGAGAACGGATGTACACACCCTGTTCTGCGGTGCCGTAAGCATGGGTAACCCGCATGTGGTTACCGTTGTTGATGACGTCGATACTGCTGATGTGGACACCTTAGGCCCACTTCTAGAATCGCATGAGCGTTTTCCTGAACGAGTGAACGCTGGCTTTATGCAAGTAATCAGTCGTGATGAAGTTCGCTTACGTGTTTACGAACGTGGGGCAGGTGAAACTCAGGCATGTGGTAGCGGCGCATGTGGCGCCGTTGCTGTCGGTATCAATCAAGGCTTACTTGCTGAGAATGTAAAAGTTCGTCTACCAGGTGGTGATCTACAGATTAGCTGGCAAGGCCCAGGTAAGCCGCTGTTTATGACAGGCCCAGCAACGCATGTGTTTGATGGTCAACTTTCTTGCTAACAACGATTTATAACAAGTCGATTCATAAAAAATAAAGGATAGGTTTTGTCTTACGTTGAAGCCGACACACTCACTGCAGAAGTGGTCGCGGAATATTTACGTGATAACCCAGATTTTTTTCAGGACAGGAAAAATCTGGTTGATCGCCTTGCTATTAATAATGTTGAGCAAGGCGCTGTTTCTCTGGTTGAGGTTCAGCTTAAACGTCAACGTCATAGAATCGAAGAGCTAGAAGAAGAACTTACTGGCTTGATGTCGTTGGCGGCGAATAACGATAAAATATTCTATGAGTTTATGGATCTGCAAGCTCAAGTATTGAAATGCAGTGACTTTGTGCAGGTTATTAAAGCGGTTGAACAAAAAGCGTTAGACCTAGGGCTTAAGGCTCATGTGCGACTCCTCTCGCGACCAGGTTTTTATCTGCTCAATGAAGAGCGCTATTCGAAGTTTTCGCTCAACCATTTTAATGGCAAAGATGCTTATTTGGGTCGTTTGAGAAAAGCAGACAGACACGATTTGTTTGGTGATTTTCAAGTTCCAGAACTAGGCTCTTATGTAGTACTACCGCTTGCTAAGCAGTCTCCATTGGGCTTGCTCGCCTTTTCTAGTGAAGATGGCGGACATTTTCAACCCCATATGGACACGCTCTTTTTACGCCATTTAGCGCTGGTAGTGGCTCATTTGGCGGACACCTTACCTTGGCAGATAAATAATGAGCCTAGAGCCCAAAACACCTCTTCCTAATAGCCTTCAAACACCACTTTCTCGCTTCTATGAATATCTCCGAAGCGAGAAGGGACTCAGCCTACACACCCAACGTAATTACAAACAACAACTTGAAACCATGGCCGGTCATCTAGTCACGCTAGGATTGAAAGACTGGGGTCAAGTCGATGCGGCGTGGGTCAGACAACTTGCCAGCAAAGGCATGCGTGAGGGAATGAAGGCGAGCAGCATTGCAACGCGCTTATCTTCACTGCGCAGCTTCTTTGATTTCCTTGTGTTGCGTGGCGAAATGACCGCCAACCCTGCCAAAGGAGTATCCGCTCCACGTAAACAACGACCTTTACCTAAAAATCTTGATGTTGACGAAGTTGGTCAGCTGCTCGATGTGAATGAGGATGACCCATTGTCGATTCGTGACCGAGCGATGATGGAGGTTATGTACGGTGCTGGTTTGCGACTGGCCGAGCTGGTCGGTATCAACCTGAGAGATGTGTTGGCTCGACAAGGCGAAATCCGAGTGATTGGTAAAGGCGATAAAGAACGCAAAGCCCCGTTTTCTGGTTTGGCCAAAGAGTGGGTTGATAAGTGGTTAAAAGTGCGAGGTGACTTAGCTTCACCAGGTGAAAACGCTCTGTTTGTCTCTAAGCTAGGAACCCGTATATCACATCGCAGCGTGCAAAAGCGCATGGAAGAGTGGGGTAAGAAGCAATCTGTTGCGAGCCATATAAGCCCACATAAACTTCGCCACTCATTTGCTACACATGTCCTAGAGTCGAGCCAAAATCTGAGAGCTGTCCAAGAATTACTTGGGCATGAAAACATCTCAACCACCCAAATTTACACCCACTTGGATTTTCAACACTTAGCACAAGCTTACGATCAAGCTCACCCAAGAGCGCGTAAGAAGAATAAAGACTAGATTAAAGGGTTTACTATGCGAATTTATCGAGGGTTAAAGCCCATCAAAGCCATGACCTTTGACTTGGATGACACCTTGTATGACAACTGGCCTGTGATTATGAAGGTAGAGAAAGAGATGGCGCAGTGGCTTTACCAAAAGCACCCTGTGTCGGCATCTTTATCGCTAGAAGAGTGGCAAGACGTTAAACAACACGTCGCCTCTGAAAACCCAGATTTGAAGCATGATGTCACCGTCTGGCGTGAAACCCAGATTAGATGTGGCTTGCTACGGTTAGGGTATTCTCAGAACCAAGCTGAACTCGCTGCTCGTGAAGGAATAAATCATGCGCTATGGCTGCGTAACCAAGTTGACGTTCCTCAAGAAACGCATCGAGTGATGGCTGAGCTTAGCCAGCGTATTCCGCTAGTTGCTGTTACTAATGGTAACGTGGACCCTCATAAAATCGGCTTAGGTCAGTACTTTCAGTTAATCCTAAAAGCCGGCCCTGACGGCAAGGCAAAACCTCACCCTGATATGTTTGATAAAGCGCAGCAATACTTAGATGTTGATGCCATCAACATTCTTCATGTCGGCGACCATCTCAGAACTGACGTCTATGGTGCCAAGCGAAATGGCTTCCAAGCCTGCTGGTTTAATGACATTGGTTCCAATTTATACCTATCTTCGAAGGCAAGTGTGTTACCTGATGTTGAAATAGACCAACTTAGCGATCTTATGCGACTAATTTAATGGCTACGGTAAGCTATTATGTCGCATTTATGATATTGAATTGTTACATTGTTCGTAATTAAATGCCTGTTTAGGCTAGGATAATTGGCGAATACTTTTATCGATTTATTTCAATCATAGCAGTGGTTGCGGGTTCTCACTTTACTCGATTTTGAACAAGGGTTGGTATGCAAACATTTACATTTCTCGCAAATACTGAGGAGTTATTTAAATCTCAATTTGATCAGCGAGAGTGGTGTGACAACAAGCAATATCTTATCCAACTCTTTTCCGCTCAATCTTCTGATGTAGCCCGTGGAATCGCGAGTATCGCCCTTAAGCGTTTAAACAGTGTGACACTAATTGGCCAAAGTGCTCGTCATGTTATCTGTGATAATTGCCTTGAGAGCGCATGTACTTTAATCATTATCAGTGAGTTTAATGAAACACGGTTGTCCACTGCCGTTCAGCCTTTTTCGGGCAGCCCCAATCATGACAGCCAAGCGTTGGCTGCCCAGTTAGACCTATCTCAAGATACTAAAACCGTGATCAGCTTGTGCGATCAGGTTGACGGTCGTGATTACCCAATCTATAGCGCCTTTGAAAATCTACCTTACGCCTTGCCAGTTGCTGGTGGGTTGTGTCATGAGAATGAATTTGGCCGTTGGGTGATGCACAACGAAAAGATCTATCAGCACGCTTGTGTCGCCGTCGCTTTGACCAACCCTAAATTAAAAGTTTGGTCAGATGCTTATTCTGAGTGGAACCCGATTGGGATGAAGCTAAGAGTTACTAGCGCCAAGGGGAATCGCTTATATGCGCTGAATGATAAGCCGGCTATCGAAGTATTCAAACATTACCTTGCCGATGGAAAGGACCTTCCCTTTAGTCAATTGATGAGCTTTCCGCTCTATCGAGAACTTGGCAGAAAGAAGGGGATCTCGACACCACTGCGTATCAATGATGATGGCAGTATCGAGTTTGATAGCCCCTGGCATATCGGAGAAGAAGCGCAGTTTTGTTATAACCACCCGTCTTTGACTGCGGAAAAAGTTCGTCATGGTGCTGAGATACTCGCTATGCATCAGCCTGAATCAGTGATTATTTATAACTGTGTATCTCGACTCGAGTTTATCGACAGTAAACTTGAGCTGAAGCCATTTGAAGGGATCGTGAACACGTGTGGTGCATACTGCATGGGTGAGTTATACCGAAATGAAGACCGCCAAGACATCCTCCATCATAGCTTGACTTATATTGCTATGAGAGAGTCTGACGAGATTGACGAGTTTCGCTGTGACGACTTTAATTGTGGTTCAACGGTATCACCACTGCTTAATCTTGTGAGAAACGCTGTTGCTGATTTGGATAGCATGAATACGCAGATGGAGAAAAAGCTCCATCAACAAACTCGGCGTTTGACAGAGAGCTACCGAATTGACTCTCGTACCGGTTTGCCTAATCGAATTGTATTGAAGGAACGTCTCAATACCATACTGACAACAGAACATTTGCTGACGTTAAAACTAACAAACTTCCATCAAGTGAATGAGAAATATGGTTACCAAGTGGGAGATCAACTATTGCTCGATCTTTCTAACCACTTTATCGACCGGTTACAACCTCGTTTCATTAAGGAGTCACCCACTAAAGTTGAACTCTTTAGTATTGGTGTGGGTGAGTGGGCCATTATTTTTAATGCGAATATTGGTAACGAACAAATCGAGCAACGATTTGTTGAGTTTGCAGATGACATTGAACACATCAATTTTGAACCCTATGGACTTGCGGATATTGATTACCTCTCGGTTTCCTTGTGCGGTGGTTTTGCTAGTCGCTGTGATTTCTTATCAGACAATGGTGACGAGATATTGCTTAAAGCCATTGAAGCGCGACGTTATGGGGTTCGTAACAATACTCATATTACTAACGCCAAAGATATTCAGGTCAGTGAAGAGGATCGCAAAGAACAACTGGGTTGGTTGAGTTGTGTAAGCCGAGCAATCTTAGATCAAAATATTATCACCTACTCGCAGCCAATTGTGGCGTCAGGGACACATGAGAAAATTGGGCAAGAGTGCTTAGTGCGAATTATGGAAGCTGATGGCTCCATTGTCCCGCCAGGAAAGTTTTTACCCATTATTGCGGATACCCATTTATATACTCGCCTAAGTCGACACATGATTAAGAGCACCATCGGCTATATGGCTGACAAGCAAGATTCTTTTTCTATCAACCTTTCACCTCAAGACTTACTCAGCGACAAAACGCTCGAAATTTTAGAAACGGCGATTGGTGGAATGAAGGATCCGACTCGTCTTGGTTTAGAGGTTTTAGAATCTGAGCAGATTAAAGATTACGGTCGAATGATTGAGGTGTGTGATCATTTCCGTTCATTAGGAGCGAGAATCATTGTCGATGATTTTGGCTCTGGCTATTCCAACATTGATGAAATCATTAAGCTTGAGCCGCAGATTATTAAGTTAGACGGCAGTTTGATTCGCAACATCGATAAAGATGAAAAGCAGAGAAACATTGCCTCTCAACTGGTTCGTTTATGCCAGGTGTTTAATGCGAAAACGGTCGCTGAATTTGTCCATAATCAACAGGTTTGTGAGATAGCAGAACAGATGGGTGTCGACTACCTGCAAGGTTATTACTTTGGTGAGCCTAAGCGATTGTTTTAAAATACAAAGGTCAGGCTGTTATACGATATCTTTGTTGAGCGGTGCATAACCACAGCTCAACGCTTTGTTTTATTGAAATGAATGATGTTTAACTAATGTCACATTATTCGCATGACGATCGTAAGTATTCCGTGCAAGCTGTATTTATAATAAGCACAATAACGAATCATTAACGTAACGATTAATGTGAATATGCAGTCGACCTCTCTCCTGATACAAGACATAGAACAAACCCAACATGAATTGGACCAGATAGATTTTCATAAACATGAAAGTCTGCTGATTCAGGTGTTCTCTTCTTTCGAGAAAGGTTCGGTTTTGGCTGCCTGCCAAGTGATTCAATCGACTTTCCCTAATGCCAAACTCATTGGTTGTAGTGCGAACCACTACATCAGCCAGGGTGTCATCCTACATCAAGGCCTTTATCTTATTGTCACTCGCTTTGACACGATGTCTTACACTTGTGGTGTTGTGGAATACAGTGATCAACCACTACTTGATAGTCGAACGATGTGGGAGCAACTGGAGTGCAATGCCGAAACTCAAAGCATCATCTGCTTTGCCGATCGTTTGCAAATAAATAACCGAGCCTTGTTCGCAGCTTTTGAGCAATCGAGATACTCATTACCCATTGGTGGCGGTGCCTCTACCATTACTGATAGTGGACGATGGGTGATGCTAAACGGTGTCTGTTATGAAAATGCTTATGTGATGGTGGCGCTGCATAGCTCAAAGCTTCTCATTACCAGAGGTTATTACACTGAGTGGAACCCAATAGGTCGTACCTTTCGGGTCACGGGTGCTCAAGATAATCTGTTAACTGAACTGGATGGAATGCCGGTTCGTGATCTTTATAATCGTTACCTTGCTGATGGTCTTGAGGTTCCTTTCGAACAGCTGCACAACTTCCCTTTAATGGTCGGCGATCCAAAAGAACAAAACATTCACCTACCACTCAGTGTCACGAAATACGGAGAGATAGAATTCAGTGGTCAGTTTAAGGTGGGTGATGAGGTCAGGTTTTGTTATGACCATCCTTCACTTACCTTAGAGCAGATTAGGCTTGGCGTTCAACAGATCGCTTCTCATAAGCCAGAGCAGCTTTTTATCTATAATTGTACTTCTCGTCTCGACTTTATTGATGGCAACCAAGAGGTGGAGGTTTTCCAAAAGCTGGCGGACACTTATGGTGTTTACTGTATGGGCGAGCTACATCAAGAGGATGGTCAACAACGAATTTTACATCATAGCTTAACTTACCTCGCGATAAGAGAAGGTGAAGGTAAGGCTGTCCTGCCATTAGACACACAACCGGCGACAAATATCTCTCCTCTGTTTTCACTGATCCGAAATGCACTGCTTGATGTCGACGACATGAACAACAGCATGGCCAGTAAGATTCAGCAACAAGCGACCGCATTGACGGCAAGCTACCGAATTGATCGCCGGACTGGTTTACCCAATCGAAGTGTATTGCGTGAAGTACTGTCAAAAATGAGTTTTGATAGCCATTTGTTAACGCTGAAGGTCACTACCTTTGGTCAAATCAATGAGAAGTATGGTTATCGAGTCGGTGACAAGCTTCTGCATGACTTGAGTGAATACCTTCAAAAAGCACTGTTGAAGTTCTTTGATGAGAGTTGCCAGCTTTATAGTATTGGTATTGGCGAGTGGGCCGTGGTTTTCGACAGTTGGGCTAGCCAAGAACACATTCATCAACGTTTCTCTGAATTTGCAGATCAAACCGAACATGTGAATTTTGAGCCTATGGGATTACCTGATATCGATTATCTTTCGGTTTCAGTCTGCGCAGGTGTCGCGAGTCGTCGCGATTTCCCTACGACCTCCATTGATGATTTATTACTGAAAGCGATTGAAGCTCGACGCAGCGCGGTGAGTCAGAATAAACATCTGGTGAGTGCCAAGGCGTTAATCCAATTAGAGAAGCATCGCCAAGAACAACTCGGTTGGCTATCGTGTGTCAGCCGCGCGGTGCTCAACCAAAATATTGTTGCTTGCTCGCAACCCATTGTATCGGCGCATAGTCATCAAGTAGAAAGCTACGAGTGCTTGGTTCGAATCGAAGAAGATGGCCAGCTGATCGCACCGGGTAAGTTCTTACCTATTATTGAGGGTACTCACCTCTATACGCGTTTAAGTCGCCAAATGATAACGCGCACCTTTGATTTCATGAGCCAGAGAACGGACTCGTTCTCAATTAACTTAGCGCCACAAGATTTCAGCAATGAAAAAACCATTTTACACCTTGAGCAAGCCATCAAGAAAATCAGTCACCCACAACGTATTGGTTTAGAGGTGTTGGAAACCGAGCAAATCCAGGATTACGGTCGCTTGATCGAGGTGTGTAATCACTTTCGCGATCTTGGGGTGAATATTATTGTGGATGACTTTGGTTCTGGTTATTCGAACATCGATGAAATATTGAAACTGGAGCCACAAGTGATAAAGCTTGATGGCAGTTTAATCCGCAATATAGATAAAGATAAGAAGCAAAGGAAGATAGCCCAGCAACTCGTCAGTCTGTGTCAGATCTTAAATGCTAAGACGGTGGCGGAATTTGTACACAATGAGCAAGTGTGTCGAATTGCAGAGGATATGGGGGTGGATTACTTACAAGGTTACTATTTTGGGGAACCTAAGCGTTTATTTTGATAAAGCGAGTTGAACATCTTTTAAGTGGTTATGTACGTTCAAAAGCGCCTGTGTATCTTTTAGGTGTCTCTAGGTCTTCTGAATGACAGGGGATCGTCTAAATGACTAAGTAGAGTGAGCGTTTCACGTGAAACACCAACTTGTTCAATAGATTAACGTTAGATGTGAAAAGGGTGAGCTTCTGGCTCACCCTTTGTTGTTTCTGTGTCCCGCCCATTAGTTTGCTTGATTTAGTGCGAGCTTGTTGTGGCTAAATCTCTTTGAGTGAGTGACCACACTTATCGGCTTGGAATACTTTTAAATAGTGTTGGAAGTAGCCATCAATCTGTTGCGCTTGCTCGTCTTCACCTAATGCCTTGAGCAGTTCAACGCCAACCTCACAAGTACACAAGTGACCACTGTCTTGGTTGCGGCGCAGAGTGTACGAGGATTCACTGGTAATGTTGAGGTGAACCTGTGGAATCGCTTGTAACCAAATACTCTTGTTGAGCATTTTCTTCGCTTCCTGCCATGTACCATCTAGGATGATAAATAACGGCTTACGGTTCTTGGCTTTGGTTATCACAGCTTGCTGGCATTCGATACTTGTATCACTTGGAAACAATAGAAAAGGCTGTCGTGTTTTATCTTCAAGCAGTGCCATTAGTTCAGCTGGTGGTGTTTTTCGTTGCCAAACGAAGGACTGACATTGTTGAAGAGATTGTTGAAGCAACTTTCCGGTGTTGGTGTCTCGCGACAGTTCATTCTCATGAGTGAGTAGCACGAGATCGGTTTGGCTCTCAATACTCGGTATCAAATGGCAAATGCATTGGTGAGTGAACCCACAACTGGAGCAAGCTTGTTGATTACCCATCTTTATAACTTAACTCCGCTTTTTACTGGTGAGATACCATCAGCGAACAAAACCACGTCGCTGATATCAGCATTATCTGCAACTGGCGCTACGCTTGGGTTGAGCGGGTAGCTAACACCAGAATAAGACAAAGTGTGCTTGGCAGGTGTTGCACCGCCACCACTGACATTGAAGATCAGATCTTGCCAGCCGTGGTTTTGCGACTTGCCTAAGCGTATGTCGTCCTTAACCAATGTCACTCGGCTATTGAAGCGCCAATTGTCTTGATGGTTTTCAAAAATGAGTAAAGTACAACCGCCAGAACCACACCAGTCGAGTTGAGCGAGCAACTCTTCTTTACCATCGCCATTTAGGTCGTAAGTTAACCAGCGGTACTTCGTATTGTCAGGTGATGTGTTATTGATCTTGAAATATTCGCGGATCGCTTGGTCGACTTTTTGATCAAATTGATCGCTAGAGTTTACTCTCTTTGCAGTTAGATCAACGGCAGCGGTCGGTTTTACTTGCGCCTGTTCACTTTTGGCTTCAAATAATACCAATCCACCATTCGCTATTGAGTAGACAACGTTGCCGACTTTTTCTTTTTTAGCGATCAGCTTGCCGTCATCGAGTGTGAAGATGCGCTCTGAGATTAAATACTGTTGTTGATGGCGAGTCATCACAACCTGCACTTGGTTTTGACTTAGCTGTTGCCAGAAGCCTTGTTCAACAATCGAAGGGTCACCATTGCTGTACGAGTAAGTGGTCACAGCGCTGTGGTCATCGTTGAGTTCAAGGTTGATAGAGAACCCAGTGTTCTGCGTTGAACTTGCGAAGTACAGCCCACTCCAGTTCAGTGTTGGATCTTGATTAGATACCGTCGCACAGCCACTGTAGTTGTTGTCATTAAGGTTGAGTTTGGCTTCCCACCCGTAGATAGAGTCGCTCATGCCATCGCTGCAGGTCTCTTTCTTGAGGTTGAGTTCGCCTTGTGCTGTTTTGCCTTCTAAATGGTAATCACGACGGCTTGTTGTGGTACGGCTTGATTCTATATTGAGGCGTTGTGGCTCTTCGCCCATCTGAGCGTATTTGAGTTGGTCTTTATCGAAGGTTGCTGACCAGAATGGTTCATTGCCGAATACTCTCGTTGAACGCAATGGTTGGTCGCAGCGATCAGGGTTCTCTGAGGTTAGAATATTTACTTGGTCAACCACAAAACGTGCCGTGAAGTCTGCATTGTAACCCGTTTGACTTGGTACGGTGAGATGACCAATCAGCTCACCGTATAAAGCTTGGTAAGGTCTGGTTGATAACCCTTGAGCTTCTAGCGCTAGCTCTGGTGATAAGTCTAACCAGTATTGTTGTTGGCTACCGCAAGGCGTGAAGGTTCGGCTTTCGTGGCCAACTACTACCTGACCACGCATGATGAAGGTTTGTGGTTGAATGCTAAGAGGCTCATCCAAGGTTGCTGGTGGTAATTCGGGTTGTTGTGGCGTATCTGGTGCCGTTACACAGCCTTGCAAAGCAAACGCGGCTAGCCATGTCACTGGGTTTTTCATTACCTTCATGTTATATCTTCCTCGGAGCAACCGTTAATTGGATTTATTATGGCATATTGGTTATTTAAAACAGAACCCGACACCTTTTCTATTCAGACTCTGAGAGTGCAGAAAACCTCTTGTTGGGAGGGTGTACGCAATTATCAAGCTCGAAATATGATGCGTGATGACGTCAAGCTTGGAGACCTAGTGATGATATACCATTCATCGTGTAAAAAAGTGGGCGTCGCGGGGATCGCTAGAGTAACCAGAGAAGCCTATCCGGATCATTTTCAATTTGATCCAGAGAGCGATTATTACGATGCCAAATCTTCGCCAGATAACCCGCGTTGGATAATGGTGGACGTTGAGTTCGTGCGCGTCACAGAGCGATTGATCCCCTTAGCAACGTTGAAAGCTATGCCTGAGTTAGCTGAAATGCCGCTAGTTAAACGGGGCAATCGCTTATCGATCATGCCGGTTACAGAGCAAGAGTGGCAGGCGATCTTGAGCAAAGAAACACTAGGCTCTCGTTAACACTGTTTGAAACTCTTCTGCGCTAGATATTAATAGCCACATTCATATCTAGAATTGGCGTCTGTTAGCGTTAGAGGGAACATTGAGCGTAAGGTTCAAAAAAGGCAGCCATTGGCTGCCTTTTTATTTATTCAGATGTCTTAGGCTAGATTAGATTAAAGCAGATGCTTTTCTAAGTAGTGTGCTACCGCATCGTCGGCGTTGCTGCCAATCACTTCATTATTTGGCAGAGCTTTAAGAACCTTCTCATGTGATGTACCCATGACTAAACCTTTGCCGGCCATTGAAAGTAATTCGACATCGTTCATGCCATCACCAAAGGCAATGCAGTTCTCAAGTTCTAGGTCGATGGATTGCGCCACGGCTTGTAGCGCATCGCCTTTAGACACTTCTGCAGCCATCACTTCTAGACACCAAGGTGTTGAGAACGCGACATTTAGCTTTTCGCCAAACAATGCATTGAGTTTATCTTCAAATGGAACGAGGTGCTCATGTTCCTTATTTGGATGAGTACAGAAGATTTTAGCAATGCCTTCGGTCGGCGCATTGTCGACATCATACAATCTGTAAGTGAAACCGGTTTGATCGTGGAAATTTTTCATGGTTTCGTCTTCACGGTTTAGCAACCATTCGTCGTTCATGTAGATATGAATAAAAATCTCAGGATCTTGTTTGAGAACATCGACAACGCTTTGCACAAGATCGACTGGAAGGTTTTTGGCATACATCAAGTTGTCGTCTTGGTCATGCACACGTGCACCGTTCGAGGTAATCATGTAAGCCGGGATGCCAGTTTGTTTGCGAATACCTGCAACATCAACATGGTGACGACCCGTTGCGAAGATAAAGGTATAACCTTGTCCATGTAACTTCGTGAGTGTTTGCTTAGTAAAGTCGCTGAGCTGATGATTTGGCGCTAGCAGCGTACCATCTAAGTCGGAGGCAACAATTTTCACGGAATCTTTTAGTGCAGGAATAGTCATTTAACCCTCATTGCAAAATGCTTAACCAAAATCGACACTAGCCAACGCTAGTATTCTCTTTAACTACAATATCTTTACCGAGAAATTGTATGCCAAATTTGCGTAAGAAAAGAGGGCAAAGCTTACTTACTTCTCTTCCTCTTTAGCTCCAAAATACCTAAAGACGCATCTTCTCAATAGCCACCATTAGGCAAAGAACTGATTGATGGCATCCAGTGTTTGGTTACGGTATTCATCTTGTTCAAACAACACTTCATGCCTAGAACCTTCAATGACCCTAAACTGGCAGTCTGAGTTGGTTTTCTTTAGCTTATTGATGAATTTCACTTGAGCATCGTTACTCACAATCTTCTCTTCCCCAGCTTGAATCAATAGCAGAGGGATTTTGATTTGACGAGTTTGTTGTATCGCTTGCTTCGATGCCATTAACCCTTGCCAAACCCAGCGAGTACTTGGCCCCCCAACCTGCAAAGAGGGGGATCCGTCATACAAGCAACGGAACCACTGGTAACGAACCTTACTGTGGCTGAGTAAGTTGTTCTCAAAAGGCTTTGAATAATAAGCTTGTTGACCCGGAGCGTAGGTTGGTTTGGCGTAAACAGCCGTTAACACTTGTCCGACGATCATCGCAATAGGTTTAAAATACCACTCGGTATTGATACCAAACATTGGTGCGCACAGGGTGACCTTGTCAAACGGGTGATCTGGATGAATTTGCAAGTAGCGTGTGGCGATGGTGCTGCCCATTGAGTGTGCGAGCAGGTATCGATTGGAGTATCGGCTTAGGTCAAAACTGGCAGTGATGTCAGACATATCTGATGCGTAATCATCAAACTCGTGAATGTGACCAATATCAGAGTCTGTTACCATACGTTCAGACTGGCCTTGACCTTGGTGGTCAAATGAATAAACGTCATAGCCTTGCTGATAGAAATCATAAAAGAGTTCTTGGTATTTTAAGCAACACTCAATGCGGCCATTTGAAATGACAATGGCTTTGGTGTGCATCGGTGAGGTTAGGCTACACCAGTACAGCTTCTTTTTACCAGATGTTGTTAGATACCCATCTTTTCGTTGTTGCCAAAGGGTGGGGATCGGGTGTTTAATCGCTTGCTCGAATTGAGGTTCTTGCGTGTAAGAAAACGGGGCGTCGCTGTGGTTTTCCATGGGAAATTACCTGAACTGATGCATGTGAGAGCTTTATTGCTACTAATGTTGTTAGATTAAAGAACTAGTAAGGAAATGCAAATGGATACTCATGTTTGGCTTGCTTATGTCGTCACTGCGATATTGTTCAGTTTGGCTCCGGGCTCAGGTACCGTTAACTCAATCAGCAATGGGTTAAGTTATGGCACCAAGAAATCACTCGCGTCGATCGCAGGCCTACAACTAGGTTTGGCTTTTCACATTATGCTGGTGGGCGCGGGTATCGGTGCATTAGTGGCTAAATCTGCATTGGCGTTTACCATTATTAAATGGGTTGGTGTGGTTTACCTTGTTTGGCTTGGTATTCAAAAATGGCGTGATAAATCTAGTTTGGTGGCTTCGGAAGAGAGCTCGACGTTATCGAGTGGTAAGTTGCTTAGAAATGCCGTACTTATTAATCTAACTAACCCGAAATCTATCGTGTTTTTGGTGGCTCTGTTTCCTCAATTTATTGACCCTACACAACCTCAAGCACCACAACTGCTAGTGCTAGGTGTGACAACGGTATTTATTGATAGCGTTGTTATGTTGGGTTACACCTCATTAGCTTCACAAATGGGACGTTTTATTCGCTCTGATCGCATAATGGGTAAGATAAATAAAATATTTGGTGGTATGTTCATGGGCTGCGGGGCTTTACTGGCTGCCGCCAAAGCTTAATAAAAGCAATAGAGTTATAGTTAAACCAATTAGAGTTATCAATAAATGACCGCTACGTACGTTGCTCGACAACCTATCTTAAATCGTAACAAAAACACGCTCGGTTATGAGTTGTTGTTTCGCGACGGAGAAAGGAATGCCTACCCAGCGCATATTGAGTCAAATAGAGCAACGTATCGTCTTATTGTTGAAAACTTCTTGTCGGTAGGCCTTAACCCTTCGATCCCATCTTCGCGCTGTTTTATCAACTTTCCATACCAAAGCCTGATTCGTCGACTTCCTTTAAGTTTGCCGAAAGACAAGGTGGTGGTTGAGATCCTAGAAACCTGTAAACCAACCGATGAGTTATTAGAAGCAGTCAAAGAGCTCTACCAAGCTGGCTATATGATCGCCCTAGACGATTTTACTTCGATGCAAGAATGGGAACGTTTCCTAAAATACACGCACATAGTTAAGCTCGATATTATGCAAATGGGTTTGGATGAGGCGTGTGATTTGGTAAAAGCTCACCAAGGTAAGAAGTTTAGTTTTCTTGCTGAGCGGGTCGAAACCGAGCAAGAGTTCAAGCAAGCTAAAGAAGCGGGTTTTAAGTTCTTTCAAGGGTATTTCTTTAGTAAGCCCGAAGTCATCAAGACTAAGTACATTAGCCCAGAGCAAGTGATTGCCATGGAGTTATTTCAAGAGGTGTGTAAGCCGGACGTCGACTTCCAACGTGTCGAAAGCATTGTCGCAAAAGATGTTGCTTTGTCCTATAAGCTACTGCGCTTTGTGAACACCATGTCACCTCGTCTTGAAGTCACCATTTCTTCATTCCGTCAGGCCTTGGTTTATCTGGGCCAAGAGAAGCTGAAAATGTTTGTCTCGTTGGCGGTGGCGTCTTATGTCTCTGACAAGAAGCCAAAAGAGCTGTACGGCTTGTCTTTACAGCGCGCTCAATTTTGTCAGCGCATGTCTCGTTATCAGGCATTTGAAGGGCACACTGAGCAGGCCTTTATGATTGGTTTGTTCTCGTTGCTTGATGCACTGCTCGATTTGTCGTTAGAGAACTTAGTCGAGCAGCTGCCTTTGTGTAAAAGCATCAAGGTTGCTTTACTGCGCAGAGAAGGGCCATATGGCATATTATTGGCTCTTGAAGAGAGCTTTGAACATGCTGATTGGCAACAGATTGATGAGCATTGCGCTGAACTTGGACTGAACGTGGAACAAGTTAAAACGGAGCTCATTGAAGCTAGACGCTGGAGCCATACCGTCACCAATCAGCTTTGATTTATCTTAGTTAAACTTTTATGACAATTGAAACGCACGCCTTGACGTGCGTTTTTTTATAACTAAGATATATGCATATCCATATATGAGTATGTAGTTATGCTTCCTCACCAATTTTTTAAATTACTGTCTGATGAAACACGAGTGCGTTGCTTAATGCTGATTGTGCGCAATGAATGCCTTTCTGTTGGTGAGTTGACTCAAGCATTACAAGAAAGTCAGCCAAAGATTTCCCGTCACCTAGCGCAGTTGCGCTCAAATGGTATTTTGACGGATGTTCGCCAAGGGCAGTGGGTGTTTTATCGTCTGTCACAAGATTTACCCGGTTGGATGCTCAAGTTAATTGATGACCTTATCGCATCGAGCTGTTTGAAAACGGAATACCAGCAAGATATTGAGCGTTTAGAAGCAATAACTTCACGCCCTCAATGTTGCGTTTAATTGAATATTTTTAGATTCACCACTGACTGAGAGAACACACAATGACAGTTAAAGTAGGTATTAATGGTTTTGGTCGTATCGGCCGTCTAGCACTTCGTGCAGCATTCGATTGGGCTGAGCTAGAGTTTGTTCAGATTAACGATGTTGCTGGCGATACAGCGACACTGGCTCACTTGCTTGAGTTCGATTCTGTTCAAGGTCGCTGGAATCACGCTGTGAATGTAGAAGGTGATGAGATGATCGTCAACGGACAGCGTATCAAGACGACTCAAGAACGCGATATTGATGCTGTTGATTGGTCTGGTTGTGATGTTGTTCTTGAAGCGACCGGTGTTCACCGTAAAACCTCTTTCCTTAATAAATACCTAGAGCAAGGCGTGAAGCGTGTTGTGGTATCGGCTCCAGTGAAAGAAGACGGTGTCGCCAACATCGTAGTTGGTGTGAATGACGCTATCTTCGATCCCGCGGTACATAAGATTGTGACTGCGGCATCTTGTACTACTAACTGTCTTGCGCCTGTTGTGAAGGTGATTAACGAGAAGTTAGGCATCGAGAACGCAGCCTTTACCACTATTCACGATCTAACCAATACACAAACTATATTAGATGCGCCGCACAAAGATCTACGTCGTGCTCGTGCATGTGGTATGAGTCTTATCCCGACAACGACAGGCAGCGCTAAAGCGATTGTTGAGATCTTCCCAGAGCTTGAAAACCGCATCAACGGCCACGCGGTTCGTGTACCACTAGCGAATGCTTCTCTGACAGACATCATCTTTGAAGTGAAGCAAGACACCACAGCCGAAGAAGTTAACGCGATGCTGAAAGAAGCGTCTGAGAATGAACTTAAAGGCATTCTTGGTTTTGAAGAGCGTCCATTGGTTTCTATTGATTACAAAGGTGACCAACGCTCAACCATCGTGGATGCACTATCAACCATGTTAGTGGGTAAGCGCATGGTTAAGATTTACGCTTGGTACGACAACGAGATGGGCTACGCAACACGTACTGCTGAGCTAGTTCGTACTGTTGGTCTTGCATAATACTCTTCATACTTGAAGCTGCAGCGTTGTTAACTGCGTAAGTTCACCCTAATCACATAGAGCCCCTATGCTCATAGGGCTGAACTTCATTCCTTTTTAGGGAAAAGGTTGCCTAGCTGCAACTCCAATTATTTTGAGTATTGGTTCTATAAGAATTTAAGAGAATACACAATGACACATCCAACATGGCAACTAGATTTAGAAACTGGTGCATTAGTACTTACTCCGTGCCCAGGCACCAAAGATGCTGACTTAGGTGCATCTCTAGCACAACTTAAAGCGCAAGGTGTAGAAGCGATTGTGACGGCTCTAGACAGTGAAGAACTGGCGAGCAAGAACGTATCTGAGCTAGGCGAGAAAGCGCAAGCACTAGGCATGCAATGGTTCCAAATCGAGATTGAAGACGACTGTGCCCCGGGTGCTGATTTTGCTGCGAAATGGCAGGCGGCTAGCCCTGCACTACACCAAGTAGTGGATAACGGCGGCAAGGTTGCGATGCATTGCATGGGCGGTTCTGGGCGTACTGGCTTGCTGGCTGCACACCTGCTATTAGAGAAGAGCTGGGAGCTGAGCAAGATTGTTCAAGAAGTACAATCACTTCGCCCGGGCGCATTTACTAAGCCTATTCAGGTTGAATACATTAGTGGCGTAGCGAACAGCTAATAAGCCATTGTTGTTATACAAGGAGCTTTTGGTATCTGGAGTGTTGAACTTATCATGATCCAAAAGCTCTTTTTGTTTAGATTGCAGAGATAGCTGTTATGTTTTCAAATCTAAGTAAGAGTGTTCGCCAATACATGTTGGTGACATTTAACTACTGGAACTTCACCATTACTGATGGTGCACTTCGTATGCTGGTGGTCTTGTATTTCTATGACCTTAGCTACAGTTCGTTAGAGATCGCCTCACTGTTCCTTTTCTATGAATTCTTTGGTGTGGTGACCAACCTAATCGGTGGCTGGTTAGGGGCGCGTCTTGGTCTCAATAAGACCATGAACATCGGATTGGGTATGCAAGTCGTCGCCTTGGGTATGCTCGCCGTGCCAAGCGCAATGTTGACAATTCCTTGGGTGATGGCCGCTCAGGCGTTGTCTGGTATCGCCAAAGATCTTAATAAGATGAGTGCCAAGAGCTCAATCAAAACCTTAGTCCCTGATGAACAGCAAGGTGCGCTTTATAAATGGATTGCGATTCTAACCGGCTCTAAGAATGCATTGAAAGGTGCAGGATTTTTTATTGGTGGTTTGCTGCTTTCGACGATTGGTTTCCAATACGCAGTGCTTGCGATGGCTGCTGCGCTGACATTGGTGTTCATCGGAAGTTTGATGAGCTTGGAAGCGGACATGGGTAAAGCGAAAACCAAGCCCAAGTTTAAGCAGATTTTCTCTAAATCTGAATCCATCAACATCTTGTCTGCGGCTCGTATGTTCCTATTCGGTGCCCGTGACGTGTGGTTTGTGATTGCTCTGCCGATCTATCTAGGTAGCGTGTTTGGCTGGGACCACTCATGGGTAGGTGGCTTCTTAGCGGCTTGGACCATCGCTTATGGCTTTGTACAGGGCATCGCACCTAAGATTACTGGTAAAGCTCAAGGCAAGGTGCCAGATGGGCATGCGGCGCTATTATGGGCGGGTGCGTTGGCTATCGTGACTGCCGGTATTGCTTACGCGGTACAGATCGGTTGGCAACCAGAGTTAGTCATCATCGGTGGTTTGATGGTGTTTGGTGCCATCTTCGCGGTGAATTCATCATTGCACTCATACTTAATTGTGAGTTATGCGAAAGGTGATGGTGTGTCTCTTGATGTCGGTTTCTATTACATGGCGAATGCAATGGGCCGTTTGATTGGTACAATTCTATCAGGGTTAGTATTTCAAATGGCCGGTTTGTCTGCGTGTTTGTGGGTATCCTTCGCGTTTTTAGCGATAACGACGGTGATCTCTCTTCGCTTGCCTAAGGTGACACAAGTTTCTTCTGCATAGGCTAAATTCGCGATAAGCCTCTCCTTTAACAGTAAGCTGACTTGGTATTTATTCCGGTCAGCTTTTTTATTGCTATAGTAGAATGATTGAATATTAATCAGGCGTTTACATGAAGCAGCGAATTCTCTTTTTTGATTTAGCACGATGTGTCGCGGCCGTAGCAGTTATCGCGATTCATGTTCTGGCCCCATATCGTAATGAGCTGGGTACCATTCCTTTCGGAGAATGGCTGACGGCTATCACGGTCAATGGCTTTAGTCGCTGGGCGGTACCCGTGTTTATTTTGATTACTGGCGCATTGATGCTGAGCGATCAACGCCCATTTGATGCCAAGTATTACCTTAAGCGTCGACTGGGTAAGGTGTTAATACCTTTTATTGTCTGGTCGCTTTTCTACACCTACCTTTCTGGTTGGTCTGTGATGGGCTTTGATGCTGATGTTAGTTGGGATGTGCTGCTCAATAGCTATCACCACTATACCTATTACCACTTGGGCTTCTTCTATTACTTCATTCCACTCTATTTTGTGATTCCTTTCTTACAGATCATGGTCAGAAAGTATGGAGATAAAGCGGTCTACGGTTTCACCACGGTGTGGCTATTTACCACCTTGTTGTTCTTACTCAAAATAGATGGGCCATGGAGCCACGAATTGTGGTTGTACACCGGGTATCTACCTTTAGGGTATCTGTTGTATAAAATCGTTCCACTTAACAAGATGACTGTCGGTGTGAGTGTTTTACTTGGCGGGCTCGCGTTGCTAACGACTGTTTATATGGTGGTTGATGCGAGTTTGATTGCTGAAGAGTATACGGTCGGGCGTTGGTTATCTTATAAAACGCTGAATACCGTATTGGCAGCGAGCATGGTGTTCATGGTGTGCCGTTACTATGGTGAAGGTTTGTCTGAGAAAAGTAATCAAGTGGTTGGCTTTATCAGTAAGCACAGTTTAGGTATTTACCTCCTGCACCCTATCTTCTTGTGGCCAATGAAAGAGTTCGGTTGGTACCAAGGTCATCCTGCTTGGGTTATTCCGTTATGGATCATAATCAGTGGTGCTGGCGCTTTATGGATGAGTTGGCTGGTCGCTAAGTCAGAGAAAACAAGTTGGTTATTGCCTTAGCGATTAGTGCTAAGGCTATTAGGTACTGACGGTGGGTACTAGATTATTGGTGTGGAGTTAAGGTGACTGATGATTAGCGCTTCAATGCAAAGTGCAAAAATTTGTCGCCCTGATAGGTTAAGGCTCCTTTGTCTCCAGGGTTAAGCGCGTGGAAGTAGTGGATACCGACCTGAAATTCTCGTTTCGGACCAACCACACCTCGCTGAACGTAAATCCAGTACTCTTGATCTTCCTGGCCTGGCTCTGCGTCAGGAAGGTCTATAGATTGTTTATCTAATATTGTGACGTTCACTTTTTTTTCTGGTGCGTTCTCGCCTTGCATATGCTTTCGGTAGAAACCAAGAAATACCCAAACCGCTAGAGCGACGAGTGCAAATATGGCAAAAAAGAGTGAATTAGGCATATAACCTCCATGTAGTCGTGGTGGTTATTCTAGTCTTTCGGGCTATAGGGATATGTGTTTAAAGCCGTTATTCGTGAACTGTTGTAAGGCAAGCTGATTATTTTTCGGCTGATATCACATTTAATGGCCTGTTTGGGATAAAGCATTGTTATTTATTGTCTCTTTCTAAAGTAAATAGTAGTAGTTTTGTATAAATATAAGGAAATGCTCGACTAGAATTATAGTGTGGAGTGGGAGGGCCAAGATGACCGATATTGAAAAAGTAGTGACAAGAACTCGCAATATAGAAAAATTATTGAGACTTCAATATCACGCTGAAGGCGAAGGATTGCACGAGCTTGTGACAAGCTGTGAAGAAAGGCTACCGCACGATATGGTAATCAAGTTGCGTTATATCGCAACGTGTCGTAACAAAGTAGTGAATGAACATGATGCTCAGTTGGAAGATCAGCATCAATTTATCATGATGTGTAACGACTGTGAGAAAGAACTGACGCCACGTAGCGGCCGTTTTATCTGGCGAGTCGCGATCTTGCTCATGATGGTGATGACTTTGGCTGCAGCTGGCTTCTATTATGCGAATTGGGATGTATTAACACTGCATCTGTTTTCGAAGTGAAAAAATTAAACAAAAAAAGGGACGCTCATGGCGTCCCTTTTTTTATCTGTAACTTGCTTAGTACATCATCGGTAGTGTCATAAGACCTACAACTACCGCGATCATTACAAGTCCTTGTCTTTGCGAAGATGAAATCATAACACTACTCCTAAATTTGGTTGTCTCTCGCTATGTTTCAAAGAATAGCACTACTTATGGCTTTAGGTCAATAATTACTTTCGAAAGCCTTAAAAGTAACAGAAAACTACTTGGTTTTGGCTTGTATGGCTGTGTTTAACTGTATTTTATGATGTGTTTCTATTTTGTTCGTTGTGGTTTATGTTTGCTCTTATTTTTCTTAAGTTGTTGTTTTTAATGGGTTGACTTGCTTAATTGATATTGTTAAAAGTTGTTAAACTGTATTAATAGGGGTTGAGTGTCTTCAGGTTGTTTTTGTTTGTGTTTTTGATTTTTTACCAAGTTTTTGGTGATGATTTTTACATAGATATGGGGTGAAACTGACAAATAGGCGAAAAATCAAAACAAATTACTTACTTTAAAGGGCTAGCATTGTCTGGCCTTTTTGTTATTCATTTTACCTTTGTGTTTTGGTTTTAAGTTTTTGTTTTTATTGATTTAAATTATTTATAATTTATATTTCCTACTTTGTTTTTTTCCATTTATTGGTCGTTTTCGATAGTTTAGATAGACTAGAATTGTTGGAATGGCAAGCTGAAGCATTGGAGTGGTACTTTCAAGAGGTTTTGCTTGGGAGTGTTCTAGTTTTAAACAAATAACAATGAGAGCTAAGGGAATTCCTATCGCTTGAGTGTAAAGAGGTGCTTTTTTAGTGGAAGCGTAATCAAGATCCAACTTTGAAGGGCTTAGGCTTTACATCAACACTCGTGTGCCTAGACTGGCGACGTTTTAAAGCAATAGGGCAAATGGTATGTGGAGTTGGTTAGCGGTTTCCTTGTCTGGTATCGGAGTAATAATAGGCAAGAAGCATGGACATATCGGTCAGGCCTTATCGTATAAGGTATTTACCTTTCTATTATTGGCAACAATTGCATTAACTCAGTCTGTCGTTGCTAATTTTACCTATTGGGTCGTCGCTGGGTTGGCTGTTTCTGCGATCGCAGATGTTCTTCATACCCTTACTCAAAAACGCTCTCTGCATTTTGTTTGCTTTTTGGTTGCTCAACTCTGTTACAGCAAAGCCTTTTGGTTACAGTTGTCAGGAGATATGGTCTGGTGGCTGTTCGCTTTGTTGTTAGCGGCATGCATCGTAGCTTTCTTCTTATTACTGCCTCGCTTAGACAAACTTGTCTTTCCTGTTGTTATCATGGGGATGGTGCTTATTCAGCTTGCATGGGCTTCTGGTGAGGTTTGGTTGCTTGACCCTCAACTATCACATGCAGTGGGCTTTGCTGGCTGTAGTGTGCTGCTGCTTTCTGCATTGGCCTATGCTCTGAATTGTTACCGTAGCCCAATCAAAGGCGCTTATTTTTGGGTGACGGGTAGTTACTTGTTCGCACATGCACTTATCGTGGCGTCTCTTACCATTTAGGGTAGAGCTCTCTCAATTCTGAGCTACATCAAAGCAGCGTTGTGGAAAATCGGTACTCTACGCTTAATTCATTAAACATGAGATTGAGTTATGACGACCGAAATTCACGCACACAATGTTTTAAACCTGCTTAGTGAAAAGCCACTGACTCGCGAAGAACTGACACAAGAGCTTGCTCAAACATATGGCACAGAAGCTCGCTTTCATACTTGTAAGCTAGATGATCTTGATTTGGATGCCCTGTTGAAGTTTTTCCTGAAGATGGAAAAGGTCGTAATTGTTGATGGTAAGCTTTGCACCAATCGCGAGCGTGTATGTAATCATTGATCTTTAGTGATTAGTGATTAGTGATTAGTGATTAGTGATTAGTGATTAGTGATTAGTCACTTTTGATTTTCAAAGCCTTTTTACTTTTAGATGTTTGGTGAGTGGATTAGATGCTTTCGACTCCACTCCTATATTTATTCCCGTGCCACTTATCTCCGTAAACCCTCTCTTAACGGTGCAAATTGACCCGTTTGTTACTGTGTTCGAAAATCAATGTTGAGGCTGCTATACTCCGCGCAACTTCGCTTTTCGAGACCAATTTATGGAAATCTTATCTGCAGCGACCATGCTGTTTCTCATTATGGATCCGCTTGGCAACCTGCCAATCGTGCTTTCTATCCTTAAGCACATCGATCCGAAGCGTCGTCGTATTGTTCTCGTTCGTGAACTGATGTTTGCGCTGATTATCCTGCTGTTGTTCTTGTTTGCTGGTCAGAGCATCATGAACTTCTTGCACGTACAGCCTGAAACTCTTAGTATTTCTGGCGGTATCATTTTATTTATTATTGCTATTAAGATGATCTTCCCAAGTGCAGGCAGCATCACAGGCCTAGCCGCGGGTGAAGAGCCGTTTATCGTGCCTATGGCTATTCCAATGATTGCTGGCCCATCAGTTATCGCTGCCCTTATTCTTCTGGCGACTCAAAACCCTGACAATATGTTTGAATTATCTCTGTCAGTGTTACTTGCGTGGGGCGTGACGTTTTTCATTCTTATGTTTAATGGATTCTTCCTGCGTATTTTGGGAGAACGAGGTCTGAAGGCGATAGAGCGTCTAATGGGCTTATTGTTGGTTATGCTGTCGACTCAAATGTTCTTAGATGGTGTGAAAAGCTACATGTCTTAGCATTTTCTTATCATTCAATTTCTTCTCGAACAATAAAAAACGCCGCTCAAATGAGCGGCGTTTTTGTATTTATTTTTCTCGTAACTAGGCTTTCTGCATCGAGTACTGTGTACTGAAGCTTGTATATCTAGGCTCTAGCTCGACTACATCATGTGTTTGCGTCGGATATCGAGGAGGGCAAAGACTCCGAAAATCAATATTGACCACTTCTCCCAACGTGACATTTCGATCTTATCGCCGAAAGCACCGATAAAGATTAGCATCTGTAGGCCGTGCATGAAGAACAAGAATGCTGTCATGATATAAAGCGCAATCGCAGCATTACCCGGGAATGGGTAGAAAATATTTACGATTAAGATAAACCAAACAAAGGCGATGGCTATTTTTGCTAGTGGAAGTAAGAACTTCATTCAATAACTCCTATTCTTCAGTGGTTCGATTAAACAGTCGGTAGCTAGACTGGCCAGTGGTCTTATCGCGATGCAATTCCCAGTTTTCTGGCATAGCCTCGAGCTTCAGTTCTTTCTCTGTTTCAACGTAAATAATGGCATTATCTGTAAGCCAACCATTACTCTCAAGTAGTTGTACAGTTTCTGCTAATAAGCCTTTGCGAAACGGAGGATCAAGAAAGACCATATCGTAGGGGGTACCTGGCTTTTTGAGAAAAGAGATCGCATCGGTGTTTACCACGTTGATGTTGTCTGCTTTGAGCTCTTTAGCGTTATCAGCAAGCTGCTTTGCGGCCTTTTGATTCATTTCCAACAGCGTTACCATTTTTGCTTGGCGAGAAGCTGCTTCAAAACCTAGACCACCAGAACCGGCAAATACATCCAAACAGGTCGAGTGTGGGATATCTTGTGCTACCCAGTTAAAGAGTGTTTCTTTTACTCGATCAATGGTTGGGCGTAAGCCTTCTAAATCATGAACAGGCAGTTTTCTGCCTCTCCATGAGCCACTAATAATTCGAACAAAGCCTCCGGATGGCTTTTTTTGTGATGTGTTTTGCTGGCGACGTCTTACCATAGATTTTTTGACCGCTAATAAAGTGATACTATACCGAGCCCAATTTAAGTGGGTTCGAATATTAAATAAATTTGCAATGACAAAGTGTATCAAGCTAAAAGCAAACTTATCACTGCTTTGTCATTTTTCTTTACTATTCGTTTGTACAAGCTTGTATTGTATAACAATAGCAAAGAGTCGACGTGCATTAAGTCAATGCAGTTAATTAGTAGATCTAGGAAACTCCTCTGATGACGGAAAAAAAGAAGCGCGGATTATTATCGTGGCTTGGTTTTGGTGAAGAAGAACAAAGCCCAAAAACTCAGAATGAAGCGAACGTAGAAAGCGTTGAAGAGCAGACTGAAGTTGAATCACAAGTCGAGGTTGAACAAGCCGAGCCTGAACTAGAGGCAACTACGGCAGTTGAATCTAAGCCTACTGAAACAAAGCAAGAGCTTGAACAAAACCAAGAAGAGCAACAGCCTGTTTTAGCAGAAGCAGAAGCAGAAGCAGAACAGGTTATTATTCCTGCAGCTAAGATTGAAGAAGTACAAGAAAAGCCGACAGAAAGCTTTTTTGCACGTCTTAAGCGTAGCCTTAGCCGTACTAAAGCAAATATTGGTGCTGGCTTCTTTGGTTTATTCAAAGGCAAGCAAATCGATGAAGATCTGTTTGAAGAGTTAGAAGAGCAACTTTTGATTGCCGATGTAGGCATGAATACCACTGTTAAGATCATTGAAAATCTGACAGAAAAAGCATCTCGCAATGACTTAAAAGATGGCGAAGCTCTATATGGTCTGCTCAAAGAAGAGATGGCCGATATTCTAAGCCAAGTAGAACAGCCATTAGTTGTAGATACCACCAAAACACCTTACGTTATCTTAATGATCGGTGTGAACGGTGTAGGTAAAACAACCACTATCGGTAAACTGGCTAAACAGTTCCAAGGTGAAGGCAAGAAAGTGATGCTTGCTGCAGGTGATACCTTCCGTGCGGCAGCCGTTGAGCAACTTCAAGTTTGGGGTCAGCGCAATGATGTTCCCGTTATCGCTCAACATACCGGTGCTGACAGTGCGTCTGTTATTTACGATGCGATTGAAGCGGCGAAAGCTCGTGGTGTCGATGTTGTGATTGCAGATACTGCGGGTCGTTTGCAGAACAAGAGCAACTTGATGGAAGAGCTACGCAAGATTGTTCGTGTAATGAAGAAGATTGATGATTCTGCGCCCCATGAAATCATGCTAACACTAGATGCCGGTACTGGTCAGAACGCGATCAGCCAAGCGAAGCTGTTCAGTGAAGTTGCACCAGTAACGGGTATTACACTAACTAAGCTAGATGGCACTGCAAAAGGTGGTGTGATTTTCTCAATCGCGGACCAGTTCCAGATTCCAATCCGCTACATCGGTGTGGGTGAAGGCATTGATGACCTGCGTCCGTTTGAGTCAAAAGACTTTATTGAAGCACTATTTAGTCGCGAAGAGTAACGCGCGTAGCAAAGTGGTTTATCCTTAACCTGCTACCGTTTTTAAATTTGATATGAGTGATCGTAAGAGGAATTTTCGGTGATCAAATTTCAGCAAGTGAGTAAAGCCTACCGAGGTGGGCGACAAGCGCTCCAAAAAGTGGATTTTCATCTTAAACGTGGAGAGATGGCTTTTTTGGGTGGTCACTCTGGAGCTGGTAAAAGTACCTTGCTGAAGTTGATCTGTGCTATTGAGCGTCCGACCGATGGTCGTGTTTGGTTCAACGATCACGATATCACTCGTATTCCAGCTAAAGACATCCCCTTTTTACGCCGCAATATCGGAATTGTTTTTCAAGATCATCGCCTGCTGATGGATCGCTCGATCTTCGATAACGTCGCTCTGCCTATGCGCATTGAGTCTATTTCTGAAAATGAAATAAAACGTCGAGTGAGTGCTGCGTTGGATAAAACCGGTTTACTCGATAAAGCGCGTTGCCTGCCAAGTCAGTTATCTGGTGGTGAACAGCAGCGAGTAGGTATTGCGCGCGCTGTGGTGAACCGTCCCACTTTGCTGTTAGCGGATGAACCAACTGGTAACCTCGACCCTGAATTATCTAACCGCGTGTTGCGACTTTTTGAAGAGTTTAACCGCGCGGGCGTCACTATTATCCTAGCAACACACGATATCGGGTTAGTGAACACTCGCCCTCAATATCGTCATCTTGAATTAAACCAAGGCTTTTTGAGTGAGGTCGAAGACTATGGCCGCGAATAAGCGTATCAAAAAACCTCAATCCAACCGAGCTGCAAACCGCGCTTCAAGTGACGGTTTTTTTGTTGTTCATTGGAAACAAGCCAAATCCTCTTTCTCGCAAATGTGGCAACGTCCATTGGGTAATTTGCTAACGCTTGCGGTTATCTCAATGGCTCTGGCAATGCCGGCTTGTTTGTATTTACTGGGTAAAAACGTTGGCGAGGTGGCTCAAGATGTCACAAGCCCGTCACAGATTAGTGCTTATGTAGAAGATGGCATTCCTGAACCACGAGTAATGGTGCTTAAAGATGAAATAGAAAGCTGGGATCAAGTTGAGCTGGTGGAATACATTTCACCGCAGCAAGGTCTTGCCGATCTAAGCCAATATTCTGGTTTTGAGGATGCTCTGACTATCCTAGACGATTATTCATTGCCAGGTGTTTTGGTTATTACACCAAGTGTACACAGCGATATCTTAATCAAAGAGCTAGCGAGTACAGTTAAAAAACAAGAGTTAGTGACCGATGTTCGTTTAGATGAAGATTGGTTAGCCAGATTAGATGCTATCAAAGCATTAGCGGCGGTCATCGTTATTACCTTAACGGTGTTGATGTTGGGTGCGGTGTTTTTGATTATCGGCAATACATTAAGATTTAATGTGTTGGCGCACAAAGAAGAAATTCAAACCATGAAGCTGATTGGTGCAACCGACAGTTTCATTCTTCGACCATACCTTTATGCTGGGATGTGGTTTGGTGTGTTAGGTTCGATTAGTGCTTGGGTGATGACGGCTTTGATTACCGTATTGCTTAACAGTGCGGTAGATGACTTGGCTCAGCTTTATGATAGTCACTTCAGATTAATTGGCCTGAGTTGGGATGAGTCTTTACTGCTTTTGATCGTTGGAACCTTGCTTGGCAGTGTGGCTGCGAAGCTTTCTGCACAGCGTCACCTAAAAGAAATTGAACCAGTTTAGGTGAATAGAGTCATATTTAGACGAAAAATAGGCACTTTTTAACCAGTTTTTGCCTTGTATAGATGAATTGATTATGCATAATTACTTCCCCCTCCTTGAAACCTGTTCATTTTAGGTTCAAGATTGTTGGGTTTTAATAGATGTATTACTCCAGATCAGAGATTGATGAGGAACCGAATGGCAAACAAAGCGTATCAAATGGCTTTAGTCACACAAGATAGTTTAGATAGCTATATCCGCTCAGCGAACAGTTACCCAATGCTGACGCCTGAAGAGGAACGTGGACTGGCAGAGCGATTACATTACAAAGGTGAGATCGATGCTGCAAAAGGCTTGATCCTTTCCCACCTACGTTTCGTGGTGCACGTTGCAAGAGGCTACTCTGGCTACGGGTTACCAATGGCTGACCTTGTCCAAGAAGGTAACATCGGCTTAATGAAGGCTGTTAAGCGCTTCAATCCAGAAGTTGGTGTTCGTCTAGTCTCTTTTGCTGTTCACTGGATTAAAGCTGAGATCCATGAGTACGTGCTACGTAACTGGCGTATCGTTAAGATCGCAACGACGAAAGCACAACGCAAATTGTTCTTTAATCTGCGCAAATCTAAAAAGCGTTTAGGTTGGTTCAATAATGGTGAAGTAGAAACTGTTGCTCGTGAGCTAGGTGTTGAGCCTTCAGAGGTTCGTGAAATGGAATCTCGCTTAGCGGCTCAAGATGCTACGTTTGAAGCGCCTATGGACGACGATGACGGTGGTTCTGCTTATACTGCTCCGGTTTACTATCTTGAAGATAAAGCATCAGACGTCGCTGAGACGGTTGAAGCAGCAAACTGGGAATCACACACCAACAACCGTCTAGGATTAGCGCTTGCAAGCTTAGACGAACGCAGTCAGCACATTGTGCGCTCACGTTGGTTGGATGATAACAAATCGACACTTCAAGATTTAGCCGATACTTACAGTATTTCTGCTGAACGTGTTCGTCAGTTAGAAAAGAATGCGATGAAGAAGTTGAAACAAGCTGTTGGTGACTTCTAAAAGCAAGTAAGCCAGAAGCGATAAAATAAGCTGAATTTTAAAAAGGCCGAGATCGAGAGATCTCGGCCTTTTTGTTTTGGATCGATTTCGCAATTTTTGCGATCGAAATTTGCAAAATGATTTTGTGGATAACTCTGTGAGAAGTTTATTCGTCAGCTGTCTAAAAGCAGGGTGTAGTAAGGCTTTGTGAGGGTTTTTGATGTGGGGATATTTTTCATAACACCCACAGTTAGATCAGGATCATCACTACATGTTGTGGATCTATTTTTAAAAAAGCACTTTATTCACGCAATCCACAGATTTATCCACAAACGGTGTAAAAGTGATCGCTGGTGGATAACCTTATTAAGTGGATGTGATTGTTAGCCTTGGGATAGGTTACAATGGCAGCAAAGTAAATCAGCATAAAAGAGAAAGTCATGGACCAGTTTAAACATATCGATGTTAAAAGCGCTCAAGCCCTCATAGAACAAGGCGAAGCCAGACTTGTCGATATACGTGACCCGCAATCTTTCGCGGTTGCTCACTCAAAAACAGCTTATCACCTCACCAATGATACGATGGTGACGTTTATGGATGAGGTAGAGTTCGAACAACCTGTCTTGGTGATGTGTTACCACGGCATCAGTAGCCAAGGAGCAGCACAATATTTAGTGAATCAAGGCTTTGAAGAGGTATATAGTGTTGATGGTGGTTTCGAAGCTTGGCATCGTGCTGAACTTCCGGTAATCGCCGGTTAACAACCTTTAACATTGGAACCGCTTTAAGCATCTCTCATAGCATGAATAGGAAGTAATAATGATTAGACTGATGGTGTTGGATAATCCTCGTCTTGCTCAAGCATTTATTGATTATATGGCTTCTCGTCAGATCCCTATTCAAATGTCTCCAGAGGGAGAAGGGCGTTTTGCTCTTTGGCTTATCGACGATCAATATCAGGTTGAAACTGAGGCAGAGCTGAATCGTTTTCTTGCTGAACCCAATCATAAACGTTATCAAGCTGCGTCTTGGGATATGGCTGAGACCAGAAAGAGCAACTTTCATTATCACACACCGAGCTTCATGGGCATGATAAAAGCCAAAGCGGGCCCTGTGACGCTTAGCCTGATGTTAGTGTGTGTGGTTATTTTTGCGCTGCAGCAAATTGGTTTTGGTCAGGCTATTTTCAATGCCTTACATTTTCCGGCAGTTGATGGACAACAATGGCAACTGTGGCGTTGGTTGAGCCATGCTGTATTGCATTTCTCGGTTATGCACATCGCATTTAATATCTTGTGGTGGTGGCAGTTAGGTGGAGATATCGAGAAAAAACTAGGCAGTCTCAAGTTACTTCAAATTTTTGCTGTATCTTCAGCGCTTTCAGGTGCTGGGCAGTATTGGGTTGAAGGTGCAAACTTTGGTGGTTTGTCTGGTGTAGTGTATGCGTTGGTAGGTTATTTATGGGTGATTAGTGTGAAAGCTCCTCAACTTGGTTTGGGTATCCCAAGACAAATTGTTGGCTTTATGTTGGTGTGGTTAGTGCTTGGGTATATGCAGCCGTTCATGGCTATCGCAAACACCGCGCATTTAGCTGGTTTGGTAGCGGGTTTAATTATTGGTTTAATTGATTCAATGAAAGCACCTCGCTCTGCAACAAGTTAACTCATGCCTCATCGTAAGTAGATAAATTATAAATATAAAAAAGCGGCTATCAGCCGCTTTTTTATTGGGAATCGTGTTGGACTGATATCACTGGTAAAGGTACTTAGTAAACAACAAGTCAGCAATGAGGGTTTTTCCTGTTTCAGGAAGTAAAACCTTGTTGAGATGTTCAACTAAGGTTTTTCTCAAATCTTCACGACCGGACAAAGATTTAATGGTTTCTTCGTTTTGTTTGCCAAGTAATTCAATCACCGCATCTCGAATCAGCGGTTGGTGGTGTTCAATAGCTGCCAAGTCATTACTATTCGCGACCATGATATCGAGGCGTACCTGAATGTAGCCCAGTTTTTTACCTTTAGTGTAAAAATTGGTGGTCAGGTCAGGCTCTAGCGTGAAGTAGGCTAATTTGGGTGTCGACTCTTCTTCAGCAAAACTTGATGCTGAAAACAGCAGGCTAATCGCAAGAAATATTTGGGCTACATAACGTTTGTGCATATTTGTGACTTTTCTTTAGTTTATTCGCGATATTCGAAACGCATTAGTCTTGTTACAATGAGCGGTCTAAATCTAAATACGTTTACAATTCGAAGAACGCTTTAATTTTGTTCGAAAGTTGAAGCTTTATTGTACGTGTAAAGTCACCTATTGAATACTAGTATGAATCAGCCAATATCGCTGTATCTTAATTCGTTAATGAATGTAGATTGGCAAAGTACAGAAACATTTGATTTTCCTAATAAAACCACCCAAGAGTGGCTTATGGAGCAAGGTTCTCTTTCCCGCAAGTTGGGGGAGTGTTGTCAGCACCTGTCTGTTGAGCTGCTTCACAATCAAGTTGTAGAACGCTCAATGCTGCAACAAGACGAGGAACATCTTTTATCATCGTATGATTGCTTACTACGTAAAGTAATCTTAAAGGGTGATGATGAACCGTGGGTGTTAGGTCGAACCTTAATTCCTCGAGTCACATTAGAAGATCATCAGCACTCCGACCTTTCTCAACAAGGTAACGTCCCGCTAGGGTTAACCGTTTTTAGTGCTGAGAATGTAGAACGAGATGCGTTGCAAGTCGGTTGGGTTATCGCAGGTGATGAGCGATTACTCGCGCGTCGCTCTCGATTATGGATGAACCATAAACCGATGCTTGTAGCCGAACTATTTTTACCAACATCACCCATTTACTCTAAGGAGAGTGTGTAAATGCTTGCCACCAAAGCGAAAGCGTACTGGCAATTAACGCGAATGAATCGCCCGATTGGTACCTTGTTACTCCTTTGGCCAACTTTGTGGTCGCTGATTATCGCCGCGCAAGGTATGCCGGACTTTGATGTCTTGGTTGTTTTCGTTCTAGGCGTGGTGTTAATGCGTTCGGCTGGCTGTGTGATCAATGATTTTGCGGATCGTAAAGTCGATGGTCATGTAAAGCGCACTAAGCAGCGTCCATTACCGTCAGGTTTGGTTTCCAGTAAGGAAGCGATACTGCTCTTTGTAGTGTTGGCAGTGGTTTCATTCTTATTAGTACTTACCATGAACCCGCTGACGATTAAGCTCTCTGTTATCGGTGTTGGCTTAGCCTTCATTTATCCTTTTATGAAGCGTTTTACGCACCTTCCACAGTTGTTCCTCGGCTTAGCGTTTAGTTGGGCAATCCCAATGGCTTGGGCGGCGCAAACTAACGAATTGCCAAGTGTTGTCTGGTTTATTTTTGCAATTAACGCATTGTGGACGATCGCTTACGACACTCAATACGCGATGGTCGATCGAGATGACGATCTGAAGATCGGCATTAAATCGACGGCAATTTTATTCGGGCGTTTTGATAAGCTTATTGTGGGTTTCTTGCAGCTAGTGACACTAGCGATGTTGATTGTATTGGGCATGCAGTATCAATTGGGCGATACCTTCTACTGGGCGTTATTGGCGGCAGGAAGCTTGTTCGTGTACCAACAACATTTGATGCGCCACCGTGATCGAGATTTATGCTTTCAAGCTTTCCTAAACAATAACTATGTTGGAATGGCAGTCACGGTCGGTTTGTTCATTACCTTCTGGTAAGTATCAGTTTTCGCTCAAGAAAAAGCCAAATAAAAAGGCACCCATTGGGTGCCTTTTCTGATCGTGCTCAATCTAGCTATTACAACTAAGTATTGAAGCTAAGTATTGAAAAGAGACTACTCTGCTTGGTGAATGCTCTCTTGAATCGTCAGGCGAACTTCAGGGTAAAGCATCGAGTGAAGAAGCTTAGCAAATTGCTGAGTTTTCTCTAAATCACAGTTACCGTCGTTATCTAGATATTGTTGCTGCTTCAACGTTGCGAACATCGAGGCAAATACGCCTTTGTCGAAGAACTCTGGAGCATTGATACCATGCAGTCGACCAAGGCGCTGTGCGATGTCTTGGCTCTTCTGCTCAAGGTCAGACTTATCCAGTTCAGGATTCTCTGCCAACAAATTTAGAGCAATAGAGTAGCGCTGTAGCGTCTCTGAAATCGTACGACCTAACAGCATAAGAGCTTGGCTGTTCGATTGGTTGATCGTCACTTCATTGTCAGACACCACAATCATGCCTTGGCTTACTAGTTCATCAATAATGTTTGCGACTACGCCTTCAAGCTGTGATTCGTCGTAGCTTAAGAACAGCTCTTTCTTCAAGAACGGGTAAATTGCTGCAACATTCTTTTGAATGGCTTCAATCGATAAACCGCGCTGACGAATGGTCATTTGAGCGATTAACGATGGTAGAGCAAACAAATGAATGATGTTATTACGGTAGTAAGTCATCAGAATCGACTGGTGACGGTCTAGCGAGATGATGTCACCCATTGAGTCTGATTCAATTAGGAACTTGTTCAGTGATTCAGCGTGTTTTACCAGATCTTCAGCGCTGTCTTTTGGTACCGTAAATGTATCAGAGTAAGGTACGTTCTTAAGCAGAGACAGGTAACAGTTGATCTGAGAAACCAAAGAGTCACGGGACAATGCACGCTGTCTTGAAGCCAATAGTGCCGTTGCACAAAGAGTCAGTGCGTTAGTCGCCGCGGCATCGTTAATGTGCGTCATCATTTTGGTTGCCAGGTCATTAACCACTGGATTCATCCATTGTGGCTTGCTGGTTCCCATTGGGTCGATGTCTTTGGTCCACTCTGGTGCGTGCTCGTTCAGGTATTGGTTCAGCTGAATAGGCTCACCGAAGTTCACATAACCTTTGCCAAAGTTACGCAGTTTACGCAGAGTACGAATTACAAGGCTCGCGTTCTCTTTCTCTTTGCGTTTACCACGAAGTTCTTTCGCGTAAGTTGCCACTTCCATCACATGCTCGTAGCCGATGTAAACCGGAACCAAAGTAACCGGGCGGTTCATACCGCGTAGCATCGCTTGAATGGTCATCGCTAGCATGCCGGTTTTGGCTTGCAGCAGACGACCGGTACGAGAGCGACCACCTTCACTGAAGTATTCTACTGAGTAACCTTTAGCGAACAGTTCTGCTAGGTATTCACGGAAAATAGTCGAGTACAGCTTGTTGCCTTTGAAACTACGACGAATAAAGAACGCACCGCCATGACGGAAAATAGGACCGGCAGGGAAGAAGTTCAGGTTGATACCCGCAGCGATATGTGGAGGAACCATACCTTCGTGATACAGCACATAAGAAAGCAGTAAGTAATCCATGTGGCTTCGGTGACAAGGCACATAAACGATCTCATGACCATCTTGAGCCAGCTTGCGAACTGTTGAAGCGTTGCTAATATGCAGGCCTTGATACAATTTATTCCATAGCCAACCAAGAATCTTCTCACCACGCTTGATTAGCGAGTAAGAGAAGTTCGCAGCAATCTCGTCCATGATGTCTTGAGCTTCTTTGCTCGCTTTCTCGATAGAGATGTTCTTTGCTTGTGCTTCGTCTTCAATCGCTTTCTTAATCGCTTCAGATTTTAGTAGGCGGTCAAAAAGAGCTTGGCGACTTGGTAGGTTAGGCCCTGATGCAGCTAGCTTTTGGCGTGAGAAGTGAATACGTGCCACGCGTGCCAGTTTGTGTGCGATGGTGCTGTCGGTACCGTGTGAGTTGGCCATGTAACGTAAAGAAACCACAGGGCTAAAGCGAACTAAACAGTCACGACCTGCTAGCAATACTGCTTTTGACTTTTCTAAGCCGTTCATTGCTTGTAGGTAAGGTTTTTGGTTATTCTCTTTACCAGGTTTACGTCCCCACAACACAGTAGCAGGGATAACTTGAACATCGAGCTCAGAGTCTTCAGCATGCAATGAAAGCAGCTCCGAGAAGACCTCAATAGAAGAGCTTGGTACATAATCATCGTCTTGAAGCAGTGTTTTGCGAGAAGAGATAAAAACGTAGCGTTGCAGTGATTTGCCACTTATTTCAAGTTTGCTTAAAGGATCGGGTAAACCTAATTCCAACGCATGCTTTTGTAGTGTCAGAAGGTCGACACTTGAGCGAAACGGTAAGGCGTATACAATCGGTTTGCCTAAATCAATGTTCAAATCCTCAACAGGGTTCGAAGGGATTGATGTGCCTTTTACCAAAATGGATAAAGGTAGCTTCATTAATGAACGTGAAAAAGATTGTCCAGAAGACATATAGGTTCACTGCCTCAATAGTTATTTCAATGTGCTTAAGCGTATCTCTATTTCTATGATGAAAAGGATAAAACCTATGAGTGAAATAGGGATAAGCCTAGGCGTAAATTTAATCGATGCAAGAATACCAGAAACTGGTCTAACCTTTTAATGGAAATAGTCATATTGCCGTTAAGTTTGTGGAAAATCATTCATCAACTGATTGAGTATAGGGTTAAAAATGGCTAAAAAATCAAACACCGGATTCAAACGTATCGTGAAAGCGGCAGGCTTTTCATGGCAAGGTATTACGAGTTCGTTTAAAAACGAGGCCGCATTTCGACAAGAAGTGTTTATGGCAGCAGTGCTTATCCCATTAGCGTTTTACCTAGACGTAAGCCAGGTTGAGCGGATCTTAATGATCTCAGCTGTTGTATTAGTGCTCGTTGTCGAGTTGATAAATACCGCGATTGAAGCGGTCGTTGACCGAATTGGTAGTGAACATCATGAGCTATCAGGGATGGCGAAAGATGTCGGATCGGCAGCGGTTTTCATCTGTTTAGCGCTAGCGGGTTATGTGTGGTTAGAGATCTTATTTTTGTAATTAGTTAAAAATGAACTAAAAACAACCAATTGCTTTGCTTTTGTCCAGTTACTGGATATACTCACAGTCAACTGTATAAAAAGACAGGTGAATCATGAAGCCGTTAACGCCCCGCCAACAACAAGTTTTTGACCTTATCAAAGGTAAGATCGAAGATTTCGGTATGCCACCGACACGTGCAGAAATTGCGCGTGAATTAGGCTTCCGTTCTGCTAACGCTGCAGAAGAACATTTAAAAGCTCTTGCTCGTAAAGAAGCGATTGAGATTATCCCGGGTGCGTCTCGTGGTATTCGTATTTTGCTTGAAGATGCAGCGAATGAAGAGCAAGGTTTACCATTAATCGGTCAGGTTGCCGCTGGTGAGCCTATTCTGGCTCAAGAGCATGTAGAAATGCATTACCAAGTTGACCCAGGTATGTTTAAACCACAAGCTGACTTCTTACTTCGTGTAAATGGCGAAAGTATGAAAGATATCGGTATTATGGATGGTGATTTACTGGCTGTTCATAAAACACAAGATGTACGTGATGGTCAGGTAGTTGTAGCTCGTGTCGACGATGATGTAACAGTAAAACGTCTAGAACGAAAAGGTTCAACGGTTCTGTTACATGCTGAAAATGAAGACTTTTCTCCTATTCATGTTGATCTAGAATCTCAACACTTGTCTATCGAAGGACTTGCGGTTGGTATTATTCGAAATACCGATTGGATGTAGTCAGTACAAACCGCTTATTGATATTTATTCTCAATAACTTGTTATTGTAATTGATATTCATTATCATCTTCTTTGTCGAGATACAAGGAAGATGATGATGCCAAACCCAACCAAACCTCAAATAAAGCCGCTTATTCGTAAGCCGCGCTCCTCTGATCAAAAGGCTTCTTCTTATCGAGGGTCTGCACATCAAGAATTCCAAGTTCCGACCAATCTCGTTCAACACCTTTGGTTTCGCAGTCGTGAAAGCCTTGCCGATGACGGTCTAGTTTATGACCCTATTGCAGCACAAGCCTGTAAGCGTTGCCAATTGGCACCAGAATGTCTTACTGGCGAACTCGACCAACAACAACTTCTCTATGCCACATTGACTCAACTTTGTGACTCTCAAGTTCAACGGTTTCTATCTCATAACCCAGACGCGTGGATTATCAATGTTGGGGCCGGTCTCGATACCCGTTTCTACCGCTTAGATAATGGTCGCTGTCATTGGGTTGAACTGGATGTAACCGAGAATCTAGTTTGGCGACAACGCCTGTTCCACAAAAATGAACGCTATCGTTTAGAGTGTGGTTCCGTTGATGATCTTACTTGGTTGGATGAACTCAACATTCCAGAGCAAGCCTCGGTGATGGTGGTGTGTGAACATGCTTTGCTTGACTGCAATGAACAACAGACGGCACATTTTATTCAGTCGCTTAGTCGTTACTTTACCCACGCACATGCGTGTTTAGTGTTAGCTGGAGATAAAAGCTCTAGCGCTCTGGGACAAAAGCTCGGTTCTGGAAAATATGCACATGGCTTATCTTCTCCGATAGACAGTGTTCTTAATTGGCTACCTTGGGCGCAATGGGTTAAGTCATTTTCACCATTAGAACAGCAATGCAATCGTTGGAAATTGTGGCAGCGATTACTGTGTAAGATTTCTCAGTTAAAAAAACGTCTAACTCCACAATTGGTGCTCGTGAAATGGTAATGCAAGATTACTTACTCTATCAAATAGGTAGTTCAGCAAACGCGCGACATAAGTAAAAGCGAGCAGCATAGTGAAAGCATACTCACTAGGTTAAACTATCGCCTCTAATCGAAGAGGTGATCGTGAAGTTATTCAACCCCCAAACTATTTTTCAAACCTTATCTAATCAGGCGATGCACAAAAAAGTGCTATTACTTGCGATCCCTATGGTTCTTTCCAATATTACGGTTCCTCTACTCGGCTTAGTCGATGCTGCGGTTATTGGTCATCTTGAGCATTCTTGGTATTTAGGTGGTGTGGCGTTAGGTGGCACGATGATCAGTGTGACTTTTTGGTTACTTGGTTTCCTACGAATGTCGACGACGGGATTAGCCGCGCAATCTTACGGTGCGAATGATAGCAAGCAGCTCGGCTTGGTCTTCGTGCAAGGCGTGACTATGGCTTTAGGATTTGCTGGTGTCTTCTTACTTTTACACAGTTTTGTTGCGGATACGGTTTTCTCTCTGAGTAGTGCTAGTGATCAAGTTAAACATTATGGTCAACAGTATTTCTCAATACGAGCATGGAGTGCGCCTGCTGCGCTGACTAATTTTGTCATTTTAGGTTGGTTGCTCGGAACCCAAAATGCTAAAGCGCCAATGTGGATGGTGATTATTACCAATATCACCAATATCGTTTTGGATATCGTGTTTGTTCTTGGCCTAGGTTGGCAAGTTGAAGGCGCGGCGCTGGCGTCGGTGATCGCTGATTATGCCGGCCTAACGTTTGGCTTGGTTTGTGTTTGCCGAATCTGGGCAAAGAAGCAGTTACCATCGCCATGGGATCTGCTTAAGAAAACCAGTCAAGGTTTGAGTCGTTTCGTAAAACTGAATCGCGATATCTTTCTGCGTTCGCTGTGTCTGCAAGCGACTTTCACTTTTATGACCTTCCAAGGGGCAAGTTTTGGTGATGATGTGGTAGCAGCCAATGCAGTGTTGATGAGTTTTCTGATGATTATCTCTTATGGGATGGATGGCTTTGCCTACGCAATGGAAGCTATGGTGGGTAAGGCTATTGGTGCGAAAGATAAAGATGAGTTAAATCAGTCGTTGATTGGTACCTTCTTTTGGAGCTTCAACATTTGCTTGGTGCTCACCATTGTGTTCGCGATTGCGGGGTCTAGCTTGATTAACATGATCACCACAATCCCAGAAGTTAAGAGTCAGGCTGAGGTGTATCTGCCATGGTTGATTGCAATGCCGCTCGTTTCTATGTGGTGCTTCTTGCTAGACGGTATTTTCGTGGGCGCGACCAAAGGCAAAGATATGCGTAACAGTATGTTTGTGGCCACCTGCAGTTTTTTTGCGATTTTTTACTTAGCATCAGGTTTAGAGAACCACGCGCTGTGGCTAGCGATGCTGAGCTTTATGGCGATGCGTGGGGTTGGTCTTGGTATTTTATTTGTTTCTCAGTGGAAGAAAGGAGAGTTTCTCGCTTAGCTTAGATAGCCTTAGATAGATTAGTTCAGGGATCGATAAATAGAAGCTGTGCAGGTAAAAAGGTATTTAGAACATCATGATCTAAATGCTAACATGGCTATATAATTCAGTAGTTTAAATAAAAACAGCAAGCTCATGGCTTGCTGTTTATGTATTTGGCCTACAGGTGGTCAAATAGTCCTTTTGGTTCTTTGTTTAGAATAAACGGTTAAGTCCGTTAAGCGCTGCGACGCGATAAGCTTCGGCCATTGTTGGATAGTTGAAGGTCGTATTCACAAAGTACTCGATGGTATTTGCTTCACCTTTCTGTTCCATGATCGCCTGACCGATGTGGATGATCTCAGCAGCACGCTCACCAAACACGTGGATACCTAAAATCTCTTTAGTTTCACGATGGAAAAGTATCTTCAAGCTACCAATATCTTTACCTGCGATTTGAGCACGAGCTAAGTGCTTGAATGAAGATCGTCCCACTTCATAAGGTACTTTAGCCGCGGTAAGCTCTTGTTCTGTTTTTCCGACAGAGCTGATCTCAGGAATGGTGTAGATACCTGTTGGGATATCTTCGATAAGGTGTCGTTCTGCTTCACCTTTCACCACGGCTTGGGCCACGAATCGACCTTGATCATAAGCAGCACTTGCTAGGCTAGGATAACCAATCACATCACCGACAGCGTAAACATGTTCAACACTGGTTTGGTAGTTGCTGTTGACTGAGACTTGTCCTCGAGAGTCCGCTTCTAAGCCAACGGCACCAAGATTCAGCTTGTCTGTGTTACCTGTTCGGCCATTGGCATACAGTAGACAGTCAGCACGCATTTTCTTACCTGACTCTAGGTGAATGATTACACCGTCATCAGTGCCTTCAATTTTCTCAAAGGTCTCATCGTTACGAATAACAACGCCGCTGTTCCAGAAGTGATAAGACAGAGCATCCGAGGTTTCATTGTCTAAGAATGACAGCAGGCGATCTCGAGTATTAATAAGATCGGTTTTCACGCCTAAACCCCGGAAGATTGAAGCGTATTCACAACCAATAACGCCAGCACCATAGATGATGATGTGTTGAGGATCGTGTTTAAGAGAAAGAATCGAGTCGCTGTCGTAGATACGTTCATGCAGAAAGTCGACGTTGTCTGGTTGATAAGGGCGAGAACCTGTTGCGATAACAAATTTGTCTGCGCTGTAATGTTCTTCAGTACCATCGCTCTGCATGACTGAGATAGTGTTAGTATCGATAAAACGCGCCGTACCAAATACCAATGTGCACTGGTTACGGTCGTAGAAGCCTTGACGCAATCGAGTCTGTTTGTCGATGACTGATTTAGCATGCCCCAAAATATTGGAGAAGGTCGAGTGAATGCTTTTGTTGTTCTGACAAAACAGCGGATTACTGTTGAATTCAATGATACGACTTACGGCATGGCGAAGTGCTTTTGAAGGAATGGTTCCCCAGTGTGTACAACCACCACCAACACTGCTCTCTTTTTCAATGATTGCAACGTTCAACCCGGCTTTGGTTAATCCCATCGCTGCCCCTTCTCCTCCGGGGCCACTACCAATTACGATTACATCAAAGTGGTTGGAGTGCGGCATAGATATCTTCCTTGTTATATTTGATTAACATTGCTTTAGCGAGATTTTAACTGATTCTGTTCTTGGGTACATGAAAAGGGCATCAGAGAGTCGGTGGGATCACGCAGTGTTATCGAAAAAATAATATTTGGTATGTTGTATGTCTCCAAATGACAGTGTGGATATTGAAATTTTTTCTTCGAACGTATTTACTTCGGTACGTGAACAAAGAGGCGTGTTTAGTGTCTTATATAACCAGATTGCCTTATATAAATAAGTGATTCGCGTTATATTAAACCGAGGTTTAGACATGCCTGTTTAGGCTGTAAAAGAAGAAATTGATAAAGTATGAAACCAATGGGCATTCGCGCACAGCAAAAAGAAAAAACTCGTCGTAGCTTAATTGATGCAGCATTTAGCCAACTTAGCGCCGATCGTAGTTTTTCCAACCTAAGCTTGAGAGAAGTCGCTCGTGAGGCTGGAATAGCACCGACTTCCTTTTATCGTCACTTCAAAGATATGGATGAGCTTGGCTTAACCATGGTTGATGAAGGAGGCTTATTACTACGCCAACTAATGCGTCAAGCTCGGCAGCGTATAGCAAAAGAAGGCAGTGTGATTCGCACATCGGTTGAAACCTTTATGGAGTTCATTGAAAGCAGTCCAAACGTATTCAGACTGTTATTACGAGAGCGTTCAGGAACTTCATTTGAGTTTCGTGCAGCGGTAGCTCGTGAGATACAGCACTTCTCTGCTGAGTTAACCGAATATCTTATAACGACTGGCATGACACGAGATGAAGCTTTTACTCAAGCTGAAGCTTCCGTCATATTGGTCTTTAACTCAGGGGCAGAAGCATTAGATTTAGATCGACGTCAGCGAGATGAATTGGCTGATCGCTTGATCATGCAATTGCGAATGATGGCCAAAGGGGCTTTTTGGTATCGTAAAGAACGTGAACGTAACCGATTAAAAGGCGGGATTGAATAATGTCGAATGAAAATAATACTGTAAACCGTGGTTCTGAAAGAAAGACACTCGTACTTGCTGTTGTTGCAGGTGTGTGTGGTGATGCATTGTTATCTTGGGTAACAATGAGCGAAGTGGGCTTCTCTATTTTCCCTCTTATTGCTTTAGTTTTGGCTGTACAAGCGCTTTACCAAGAATATCTAACGAATCCAGTATCTGAAGATATTCCGCTGGTAGGTTTAGCTTGTTTCTTTGTTGGTGCATTTGGTCACTCGGCTTTTGTGAAAGCACAACACCCTGATGCAGGTTCAAACTTCTTTGCGATTATCGTCGCGATGCTGCTGCTCGCTTGGGTCGGTAAGAAGCTAGGCTTTATCGGCAAAACCGCTTAAACCAATCTACAAATAAAAAAAACGAGCCAATTGGCTCGTTTTTTGTATCCGTTGTTTGGCTTTGGCTTCGACCTAGAGAGCGATATTTACGCTTTACGCTCTAGGAATACACCGGCTTCCATGTGGTGCGTATAAGGGAACTGGTCAAATAGAGCAAAACGAGTGATGTCGTGTGTTTCGCTTAGAATGTCTAGGTTCTCTTTCAATGTCTCAGGGTTACAAGAGATGTACATGATACGCTCGTAGCCTTGCACCATCTTACAAGTATCAACATCCATACCTGAACGCGGTGGATCAACAAAGATAGTGTTGCAGTTGTAGCTCTTCAGATCGATGTTTGCTTGTTGCAGGCGGCGGAATTCACGCTTACCTTCCATTGCTACAGTAAAATCTTCTGCAGACATACGAATGATCTGAACATTTTCAATAGCGTTCGCTGCAATGTTGTATTGCGCAGATTCCACTGATGGTTTCGCTAGTTCTGTTGCCAATACTCGCTCAAAGTTTTGTGCCAGCGCTAATGAAAAGTTACCGTTACCACAGTAAAGCTCTAGTAAGTCACCTTTGCTGTCTTGAGTACAGTCGACAGCCCACTCCAGCATTTTTTCTGCTACTTTGCCGTTTGGCTGAGTAAAGCTGTTTTCTACTTGTTGGTAGATGTAGCTGTCACCATTCACGTCTAGCTTTTCAATGACGTAGTCGCGATCCAGTACGATTTTCATCTTACGTGCACGACCAATAAGGTTTAGGTTAAAACCCTCATCGTTTAGTTGCTGTTTAAGTGCTTTGGCATCTTGAATCCATTGCTCACCTAATTGACGGTGGTAAAGGAGTGATACTAAGATTTCACCACTTAATGTAGAAAGAAAATCGACTTGGAATAGCTTGTGACGTAGAGAATGGTTCTCTTTCATTGCACTCGTTAATAGAGGCATTAAGTCGTTGATAAGACGGCTAGCAGCAGGGAACTGGTCTACACGATATTTTTCTTTGGTTTCTTGATTGAACATGACGTAATACATATCGTCACCTTCATGCCACACGCGGAACTCAGCACGCATGCGGTAGTGTTGTTCTGGTGATTCATACACTTCCAGCTCAGGCACATTGTATTGTGAGAACATTTCAGTAAGACGTTCGGTCTTTTCTGTCAGTTGTTCTTGGTAGCGTTGCGGGTTTACATCTAAATTCGCCATTGTTATGCCTTTTTGCTGTCGTGCTTTTAAATCAAGAGCGCAGATTTTATTCAATCACAGACGCTTGTCCAGTGTTGAGAGCTATTCAGTGTAAATCGACCATGAAAACTATAGCTTATAACTATCTTAGACTAGACAAATGATTCATAGATTAATACTATCTCCCGCAAGCTGGTGCCATTTGGATGTATAGATGGCTGAAGAGGGAATCTGGTGTGAATCCAGAACTGACGCGCAGCGGTAAAAGAGAACGAATATTCATAGACACTGCAAATAGCGTTTTGTGGGAAGTCGAATATGAGGTAAACCAAAAGGTTGTGCTCTTGAGTCCGAATACCTGCCAGCGGCTAAGCCATACAATGTGGTTTGGTAGGACTTTACGCGATTTAGGATCACAACATGAACAAATCCCTTTTAGCGGTTGCTGTAGCATCGCTACTTTCACCTATCTCCAATTTACACGCCCAAGAAGCATCTGCTGACGAAACCATGGTGGTTACGGCTAACCGTTTTGAGCAACCTCTCAGTGAGGTTATTGCATCAACGACTGTTGTATCAAAACAAGAAATAGAAGAAATCCAAGCTAAATCTCTAGTGGATGTTTTGAAACGAGTACCTGGTGTTGAAGTTTCTCAAAGTGGCGGACGTGGACACAGCGCATCTGTTTTTATGCGCGGCTACAACAGTGATCAAGTCTTGTTTCTAGTTGATGGTGTCCGTATTGACTCTGCTGCTGGCGGTATTAATTTTAATCATATCCCAGTAGGCATTATTGAGAGAGTTGAAGTGATTCGTGGTTCTGGCGGCGCTCTTTATGGTTCTGATGCTGTAGCGGGTGTAATTAATATTATTACAGCCTCTGGTAGTTCAACTGAATCGACAATGATTTCCGTTGGAGCTGGTAGCGACGCTCAAAAGGAAGCTAACTTTTCGACGACTCGTAATTTGTCTAATGGCGGAACATTAAAACTCGCTGGTGGTTTTGATGAGACTGAAGGTTACGATATCAAAGATCCTGCTACTGGACTTAATTATGGATATGAAAGCCAAAATCTTTTTGCATCGTATTCTCAACCTATTAATGAGGCCTTTTCAGGGAGTGCTTCAGTTCGTTGGTTCGATAGTTTAACTGAGTATGACTCTGGTGGTAAGAACTATGGCTATTCTGAGAATCTGAGTGTTACAGCTGCTCTTGATTATAAAGGTGATAACTTAAGCTCGACTCTTAGGGCCAATCAACAAGCGATCGAGAACCTAGACTATTCGCAAGCTCAGGGTAAAGATAATGCAGGTACTAAGAAGAAAATAGACCTAACGAACTTACAGTTCTTAAATCAGTATTACATTAACGAGAACGTTTCTGTTGGTGCTGGTGCAGATTGGCGTAGAGAAAAGCTTGATGATGATGCTTTGTCATATGGTTCTCCTGATGCTCTAGCTGGCGAGTCTCGCGATACGACGGGTGTTTACGCTTCTTCTGAACTTAGATTCGGTGATGTTCAAATCGTAGGTAGTGTGCGTAACGATAAACACGATACATACGACAATCATACGACTTGGTCTTTAGGTACTCGCTATTACCTAACTGAGAAACACTCGTTAAGAGCTGCCGCAGGAACATCATTTAAAGCTCCGAGCTATTCTGATCTGACAACAAACTCAGACCTGAAGCCTGAAGAAGCTGAAAATCGCGAAATTGGATACACCGGTGAATTCGATTTATTCAAGCTGGATGTGACTGCATACGATAATGAAGTCGATAACTTAATCATTTGGTATGAAGGTAGCCCATTTTGGTATCCTCAAAACGTAGATGCAAAACTTAAAGGCATAGAAATTACAGGTAATTTTGACACGTGGTTTATCCATCACACGGTTGTTGCTGAATTTAAAGATCATAAAGACTCTGCGGGCAACAAATTAGCGAAGCGTGCTGATGAAAACTATAAGTGGTTGATGGATGCTTCATATGAAGATTTTGATTTGAACCTCACTTATACATACACGGGTGATAGAGCGGGTAATCCAAAAGAAACAACCGATCCAGATAATATTTTGCCATCAGTGAGCTTGTGGGATGTTTCTGTGGGGTATTGGATCTCCCCTGAGCTAGTGGTTCGTGGTCGAGTTGATAACTTAACTAACGAGAAATACCAAACAACGCTAGGATATAACGCTCCTGAACGCAGGTACTTTGCTAATCTAGCTTACCAATTCTAATTTACACCTAAACCGCCTCCGGGCGGTTTTTTCTTATTGGGTATATCAATGAAAAAGAAAGTCGTCATAAGTTGGTCGTCAGGTAAAGACTCGACATTAACGTTGGAGCGTCTACTTGAAAGCTCCGAATATGAAGTTGTTGCTCTCTATACTACTTACGTTGGTGATGAGGTCCCTTTCCAAGTGACTCCGATTGATTTGGTTGCCATGCAAGCTAAGCTGGTAGGTTTACCATTAGTAACGATTGAACTTCCTGAAGTGTTTCCAAGTAACGAGATCTATCAAAGTACCATTGTTTCAGCATTGAAAGGCTCAGGCTTATCAATTGATGCGGTCGCATTTGGCGATATGTTTTGTAATGGCATTGCCGATTATCGAAGAAGCTATATAGAACCCGCTGGTTGGGAATGTGTGTTCCCTCTCATGGGAGAGAGCAGTCAGGCACTTGCGAGTGAAATAATAGACAGAGGAATCGAAACCTTTCTCGTCACGGTCGATAGCGATGCATTAGACATGAGCTATTGCGGGAAGGAATACACACTTGAGCTAATAGGCAGCTTACCGAGTCATGTCGATCCATGTGGCGAAGATGGTGAGTTCCACACCTTAGTGACGTCAGCGCCATGCTTTAAAGGTAAGCTCAAGATAGAGCTAGGAAATGTAGAGCAAGGTGAGCGCTTTGTTCATCAACGTTATCAAGCTTGCATTATATAGAGTGAGGATTGGCGAAAACTAAGCGAAGGAGTATCATTGCAGCGAAACTTATTATAGGTAATCGTTGTGTCGGATAGTCTGCAAAAAAATATATTGGTCTTTGATTCTGGGGTGGGTGGTCTATCTGTATATAAAGAGATAAGCCAGTTACTACCGAATCATAACTATACTTATGTATTCGATAACGAGGCTTATCCATACGGTGAACTCGATCAACAAGTTCTTGTCCGCAGAGTCCAAAGTATCGTCGCTAGCTTTGTGGCTAGCCACGCTATTGATATCGTAGTAATAGCCTGTAATACCGCAAGTACGATTGTGTTACCTACACTCCGTGCTAATAATCTAATTCCAATTGTTGGCGTTGTTCCGGCAATCAAGCCGGCATCCCTACTTGCCAATAAAGCTGTGGGCCTCATTGCTACTCCCGCAACGATTACTCGTGAATACACACACGAGCTCATCAAAAACTTCTCGAGTAATAAAAGAGTCGAGCTTTTAGGTTCTACTCGGCTGGTGGATATGGCTGAAGATAAACTCAGAGGTGAGGCGATTAATCTTGAAGAGTTACAGCAAATCCTTCAACCGATGATCAATACAATTGATGTGGCCGTTTTAGGATGCACACATTTCCCACTGATCAAATCAGAGATTCAACAAGTCTTAGGTAAGAGTGTTTTATTGGTTGATTCCGGTAAAGCGATTGCGAAGCGAGTTCAAGATTTATTGGATTTGGAAAGTGGTAATAAAGAAAGGGGAGTGCGCGAGGTTTTTTGTAGTGCACTTCCTAAGAAAGAAAGTGCACTAAATAGCATGTTAAAGCAGTTAGGATTTAGCTCAGTTCAGCTTCGTCCGTTTCTGGATGTTTAGGATCATTTGCAACTCGCACTTTTAAAGTTCGTTGCATGTAATCTTTATCGTTAAGTTCTGAAATAGCATGATTTACATCATTGCTAGCCATTACGACAAATCCAAAGCCTCTTCTTTTTCCAGTACGTTTGTCTTTCATTAAGCGTACTGCAAATACTTCACCATACTCTGAGAATAATTCACGTACGTGTGATTCATTCGCTTTGTATGGAAGGTTACCTACATAAAGTGTTTTTGTTGATGCCTTAGGTTCTGAATCTGATTTTGAGTCGGTGCTTGAAAAGTTAACAACAAAAGCGGAAGCCAAGACACCAAGGATAAAGGTAATTGCAGGCGATATATCTACCTGAGAGAAAACAATGCCACCTAGAACAGCTAGTGCGACAATTAACAACATCGATTTTTTTGAGTTCATATCGGAATACTACATATTAATAAACGAAATAGACGCATCTACTCTTAACAAAATAGATACATGAATCTTACGTTCATGGTTTCCATTTTGCCAATGTATTGCTGTGATACGTCTCAAATGTTTAGTTTTTATTCGAAAAATGCGGATCTGGTGGCTTTTTAGGCGAACAAAACTTTTATTCAAAAAAGCCCTTGTGCTCTATGTCGATCTCTCTATAATGCCGCCTCACCGACACGGAGTGAGACGAAAGTCACACGGCGAAATCGGTAGAGAAAAAGGAGTTGAAAATAACCCTTGACTCTCTAAGTGGTGCAGGTATAGTACGCACCCCTAGCGACTGAGATGTGAATCACAAAACGCTAGCGCTCTTTAACAATTTAAACCTATCAATCTGTGTGGGCACTCGTTGATGAATATCAAAACGTTTTATCCTTTGGATAAAACAGTTACTTCGGTAACAAACTTGATTTCAATGAACTGAGTGACCAATACAAAATTAAGTTTACTTAATTTTGGCACAGTCAATTCATTACCATTCTGTTGGAATGGTAATAGCTTTAAAATTACATAGTAGTTTTGAAGTCAGTATTCGTTGAGTCACAAAATCTTAAATTGAAGAGTTTGATCATGGCTCAGATTGAACGCTGGCGGCAGGCCTAACACATGCAAGTCGAGCGGAAACGACAACATTGAATCTT